>JBEVEO010000089.1:0-21518 GCA_040512695.1 Leifsonia sp.
TTGGTCTCCTCGCCGGTCGTGGCCGTCGAGTCGGTTGCGGGCGTGCTGCCGCCGGCCTGCCCACCGCGGGTGCGGCGACGGCTGCGCGATGAGCGCGCGGCACCGTCGCCATCGGTGCTCACCTCGGCCGTGACCCGAGGTGCGCGCGGTGCGGTCTCCTTGACGGGCGTGGCCTTGAGGCGGCCCTTCGAGCCCTGGGGGATGTCGAGGTCGCTGAAGAGGTGCGGCGACGACGAGTAGGTCTCCACGGGGTCGGGCTGGTTCATCTCGAGGGCACGGTTGATGAGCGCCCACTTGTGCAGGTCGTCCCAGTCCACGAAGGTCACCGCGATGCCGGTCTTGCCCGCACGGCCGGTGCGGCCGGCGCGGTGCAGGTAGGTGTCGTGGTCGTCAGGGACGGTGTGGTTGATCACGTGCGTGACATCGGTCACGTCGATGCCGCGCGCTGCGACGTCCGTGGCGATGAGCACGTCCTTCTTGCCGGCCTTGAAGGCGGCCATGGCACGCTCGCGCTGGTCCTGGTTGAGGTCGCCGTGGACGGCGGCCGCGTTGAACCCGCGGTCGTTCAGCTCCTCGACCAGCTTCGCCGCCGCACGCTTCGTGCGCGTGAAGATCACGGTCTTGCCCCGGCCCTCGGCCTGGAGGATGCGGGCGACGACCTCGTCCTTGTCGAGCGAGTGCGCGCGGTAGACCATGTGCTTGATGTTGGCCTGCGTGAGCCCCTCGTCGGGGTTGTTCGCGCGGATGTGGATGGGCTTCGTCATGAAGCGGCGGGCGAGCGCCACGATCGGGCCGGGCATGGTGGCCGAGAACAGCATCGTGTGGCGGGTCGCCGGTACCTTCGAGAACAGCTTCTCGATGTCGGAGAGGAAGCCGAGGTCGAGCATCTTGTCCGCCTCGTCGAGCACCATCTCGCTGACGTTGCCGAGGTCGAGGAGGCGCTGCTGCGCGAGGTCGAGGAGACGCCCGGGAGTGCCGACGACGATCTGCGCGCCGGCCTTGAGCTGCTCGACCTGGCCCTCGTAGGCCTTGCCGCCGTAGATGGCGACGACGCTCGTCGAGCGGTTGCTGGTGGCGAGCTCGAGGTCCTCGGCCACCTGCACGCAGAGCTCGCGGGTCGGGACGACGACGAGCACCTTGACGCCGGGCGACGGGTCGAGACCGAGGCGCTGGATGATGGGGAGGCCGAAACCGAGCGTCTTGCCCGTTCCCGTCTTGGCCTGTCCGATGATGTCCTGGCCGCTGAGGCCGAGGGGGATGGTCTGCTCCTGGATGGGGAAGGGCTCGATGATGCCCTTGGTGGCCAGTGCGTCGACCATGTCCTGGTCGATCTGGAGATCTGCGAAAGTCACGTGTGCCTGTCAATACATAGAAGAGGAGCGCGCCCGTTCTGTCGGCGCACGGCTGCGGATCCGATGCCCGCTGCACGGCCAGTCTATCCGGCGGCGCCTGTGCGCCGGTCTGCGGCGCACGGAACGGATGCCACGGCGTCGGCGCCGAGCATCCGCGCCACGCTCTAGGCTGTCAGCGTGGTGACCTGGTTCGGTGAGAACAGGCGGCGCAGGGATACTCCCCGGCGTCTGCCGCGTGCGGCGACCCCGCCGAGCACCCGGGTCGAATTCGGGGAGCTGACGCCGGAGACGCTGCCGTTCCTCGGGCAGGCCGCCTACATCCAGCTCGAGCTGTTCGAGAACCTGGCGCGAGCCATGAGCACGGCGCCGACGCTCGCCGCCAAGGAGAGCCTCAGCACCGTCGCCCGCACGACGCTCCGCAAGCACGCCAAGCTCACGGCGGAGATCCGGGCGCTCGGGGCGGAGCCTCACGAGGTCATGGCGCCGTTCGCGCCCGCGATCGATGCCTTCAGGGCTGCGACGACCGGAGCGGACTGGTACGAGCTCATGGTGACCAACCTCATCACCGCGGGCATGCTCGACGACTTCTTCATCAGCCTCGCCGGGTCGCTGCCGCACGACGTGGGCAACCGCGTCGGCGCCATCCTGTCGAGGCGGCCGCGGACGGATGTCGTGACCGAGGAGCTGACGGCCGCGATCGCCGGCGACGACGTGCTCGCGTCGCGCCTGGCCATGTGGGGTCGACGCCTCGTCGGCGACACCCTGCTCGTCGCCCGCTCCGCCCTCCGCGGTGCGAACGCGCGCGGACCGGTCGACGACAGCATCGAACCCGTCTTCACGGAGCTCATCGCTGCGCACACGCGCCGGATGGACGGACTCGGCCTCACGGCCTGAGCCGCAGACCGCTGCGACGGATGCCCGTCAGGTCAGCGCGCCGCGGTTCCCGCCGCCGTGAGGCTCGCCAGCAGTGCGGCATCCGACCGCTGCCTGGTGCGGCCGATGACGAGATCGGACACCACGGACACGACCGCCGCTGCGCCGAGGCTCACCCACCAGATCCAGCCGCCGTCCCACGCCCAGCCGAGCCAGGTCAACGAGACCCAGACGATGAGTGCTACGGCGGCGCCGATGGCGGGCACCAGGATCGCCCCGTGGGTGTCGCGATGGGGGAGCGCGTACCGTGCGATCAGTCCGAGGATGGCTCCGCCGAGGAAGACGAAGAGGATCTCCACGGTCAGCCGACGAACCCGATGCGGCGGCTCTCCTCCGAGCCGAGCTCGACATAGGCGATCGTCGCGGTCGGCACGATGTAGACGTTGCCCTTGTCGTCGCCCACCTTCAGGTAGCCGGTCTTCTCTGCGAGCGATGCCGCGATCAGGCTCTCGAGTTCCGCAGCCGGCTGGCTGGTCTCGAAGCTGATCTCACGCGGGGAGTTCTGGATGCCGATGCGGATTTCCACCTGTGTGCGCCTTTCGTTGCGTCTTCGCTCAGGTTACGACAGATCGACCACGGCGCTGCGCCGGTTCACTGTCGGCGGAACCGTTTAGCGTGGGGACCGTGACCATCCAGGCCTTCCGTCGTTCGAGCATCGGCCCCGTGCCGGATGCCAAGGCCGGAGTCGACCTCGACGCGTCGCAGCTGGCGGCGCTGGCCGTGCCGGACGGTCGCTGCGCCGCGGTGATCGGTGCCCCGGGCTCCGGCAAGACCACCACCGTCATCGAGCTCGTGCGCGACCGCATCCTCACCCGCGGCTACGCCCCCGGCGAGGTCCTCGTGCTCGCGGCCACCCGCGCGTCGGCGACGAGCCTGCGCGATCGCATCGGCCTCCGGGTCGGGGTGCCGACCAACGGCCCGCTCGCCAGGACGGCCAACTCCCTGGCGTTCCAGATCGTGCGGGCCGCGAGTGCCGGCGGGGAGAACCCGGTGCTCCTCACCGGCGGCGAACAGGATCACATCATCGCGGAGCTCCTCCGCGGCCACATCGACGACGGCACAGGGCCGGTCTGGCCCGACCCGCTGACACCCGACGTGCGCGCACTCCGCGGATTCCGCACCGAACTGCGCGACCTGCTCGCCCGGTGCACGGAGTACGGCATCCAGCCGTCGCGGCTGGCCGCGATCGGCCGTGAGCACGACCGCCCGGAGTGGGTGGCGGCCGCCGCCTTCCTGGGCGAGTACGCCGACGTCACCGACGCCTTCCGCGCACGCGCGTTCGACTCGTCGGCGCTCGCACAGGAGGCCGCCGCGCTGGTTCGCGAGGCTCCGGCCGGAGCGGCGGGCGAGACGACGCTCGGCCCGCTGGCCCGGCTCCGGCTGCTCGTCGTCGACGACGCGCAAGAGGCGACGCGCTCGACGCTCGCGCTGGCCGCGGAGTTCGCCCGGCGCGGGGTCGCGGTGATCGCCGTCGGCGATCCGGACACCAGCACGGGGTCGTTCCGGGGCGCCCACCCCGACGCCCTCGGCCGTCTCGGCCACTACTTGGGCGTCCCCGATGTCGAGACCATCGTCCTCGAGCACGGGCATCGGCACGGGGCGGAGATCCGCGAGGTCGTGGCGTCGCTGTCCGGGCGCATCGGCACCGCCGGCACGTCGGGGCGGCACCGGCGGGCGCCGGCGAGCACGCCGGGCCCCGATGGCGTCACCCCCGTCCGCACGATCGTGACGACGAGTCCGGCCCATCAGCTCGAGGCCATCGCGCGCGCCCTGCGTGAACGGCACGTCTTCGACGGGGTCGCGTGGAACGAGATGACCGTCATCGTGCGCAGCGGAGGACTCGTCGAACCGGTGTCGCGCGGCCTCGCGGCCCTCGAGGTTCCGACGACGGTGACGACCGCGGGTTCGGCCCTCCGCGACGAACCCGTCGTCAGGGCCTTCGTCCTCGCCCTCGACGTCGCCATGGGTCGGCATCCGCTCGACGCCGAAGCCGCGACGGATCTCCTGTCCGGAGCGCTCGGCGGGCTCGACCCCATCGCCCTGCGGCGGCTGCGCGCGGCCCTCCGGAGGCAGGAGCTCGCGGCCGATGGTCAGCGCGGCGCCGACGAGCTCCTCGTCGAGGCCCTCGACGCCCCGGGCGGGCTCGCCACCATCGACACGGCCACGGCGCGCCGGGCCTCACGGCTGGCGGAGAGCCTGCGGACGGCATCGGCGGAGGCGGCAGCAGGGGCGACCATCGAGGAGCTGCTGTGGGGCCTCTGGCAGCGCAGCGGTCTCGAACGTTCGTGGTCGGCCCAGGCACGGGAGGCCGGGATCGCGGCCGATGAGGCCAACCGCCACCTCGACGCCGTCGTCGCCCTCTTCACCTCCGCCCAGCGCTTCGTCGAGCGCGACCCGCTCGGTCCGCCCGCCCTCTTCGTCGACGAGCTCGTCGGACGCGACGTCGCGGAGGACACCCTCGCCCCGCGAGCCGTCGCGGCCGCCGTCACAGTGACGACGCCGACCGGCGTGATCGGGCGGGACTTCGGCGTCGTCGTCATCGCCGGCGTGCAGGAGAACGTGTGGCCGGACATGCGGGTGCGCGGGTCCCTGCTCGGGGCGGCCGAGCTCGCGGCGATCGTCACCGGGGTGGCTGACGCCACGACCGACGCCCGCACCGCCGTCCTGCACGACGAGCTGCGGATGTTCGTCCAGGCCGTCTCCCGGTCGCGGCGCGAGGTCATCGTGACGGCCGTCCGCGACGAGGACCAGGCGCCGTCGGCGTTCTTCTCGCTGCTGCCGGAGCCCGACGACGCGCCCATCGAGCGGCACCCCTTCTCCCTCCGCGGCCTCACGGCGAAGCTGCGGCGCACGCTCACGACCGAGACGGATCCGCTCCGCATCCGGCAGGCGGCATCCGAACTCGCCCGCCTCGCCTCGGAGAAGGTGCCGGGGGCCGACCCCGCCGACTGGTACGGCATCGCCGACCAGAGCACGGATCTGCCGCTCAACGACCCGGCGAGCGGCGACGGACCGGTGCGCGTATCCCCGTCCCGGATGGACGCGTTCGAGACGTGCGAGCTGCACTGGCTCATCGACCAGCTCGGCGGATCCACGAAGAACTCGGCGTCGAGCCTCGGCAGCATCATCCACAGCGTCGCCGAGAACACGCTGCCCGATTCGGACATCAGCCCCGCCGCCCTGCTCGGCGGCGTCGATGAGCGCTGGGGCGAGATCCCGTTCGAGTCGGACTGGCAGTCCGGGGTGGAGCACGCGCGGGCCGCGGACATCACGGAACGCCTCTCGGCCTACCTCCGCGACTTCCGGTCGTCGGGCGGCGAACTCCTGGCTGCAGAGGGGTCGTTCCGATTCCCCGTCGGCGACGCCGTGCTGAGCGGCACCATCGACCGGGTCGAGCTCCGCGCCGGTGCCGTGTTCATCGTCGACCTGAAGACCGGCCGCAACGAGCCGAAGACCGACGCCGCCGTTGCAGACCACGCCCAGTTGGGCGCCTACCAGCTGGCCTGGGCGGAAGGCGCACTCGCCGACCAGCCCGACGCGCCGCTCGGCGGAGCCCGGCTCGTGATCGTCTCGGACGGCACCATGAAGCAGCCATGGCGCGAGCCGACGCAGCACCCGCTCGACGATGAACAGCTCGCCGCCTTCCGCGCGCGAGTGGAGGAGGACGCCCGCCGCATGGGAGGAACCACGTTCGTGGCCCGGATCGGTTCGCACTGCATCGACCCCTGGTCGCACGGCTCCTGCCGCATCCACGTGGTCGCGCAGGTCAGCGCATGAACCCCGACATCAGCCCCGAGGAGCTCGCCAGGGCGATCGGCGACCCGTTCCTGCCCACCCCCGAGCAGTCCGCCGTCATCCGTGCCGGCCTCTCGCCGACGCTCGTCATCGCCGGAGCCGGCAGCGGCAAGACGGAGACCATGGCGAACCGGGTCATCTGGCTGCTCGCGACCGGTCGTGTGCGGCCGGAGCAGGTGCTCGGCCTCACGTTCACCAGGAAGGCGGCCGGCGAGCTCGCCGAGCGCATCCAGCGCCGCATCCGACGGCTCGACGAGCACGGGCTGCTGCAGCAGACGGCGACCGACGACGACGATGCCGCCACCGCGATCTTCGATCGCCCGACGGTGTCGACGTACAACGCCTTCGCCAACAGCATCTTCCACGACAACGCCCTGCTCCTCGGCCGTGAGCCGGAGTCGCAACTGCTCAGCGAATCGTCGGCGTGGCTGCTCGCCCGGCGCGTCGTCGTCGAGCACGGCGACGACCGGCTCGTGCGCATCGGCCGCCGCGCCGACGACATCACCGACGCCGTCCTCCGGGTCAGCCGCGCCCTCGCGGAGAACGAGGCGGATGCCGACGACGTCGAGCGGTTCGCGGGGGAGTTTCGCAGCATCGGCGAACTGCCGTACAACGAGCGCACCGGCGCGGCGAAGCAGTACGCGGACGTGACGGCGGCGCTCGCTCACCTGGAACCACTGCCCGTCCTCCTCGACCTCGCCGCCCGGTACGACGCCGAGAAGCGTCGGCTCGGGCTCGTGGAGTTCTCCGACCAGGTCGCCCTCGCCCGGGCGGCCTGCAGCCGCGGCCCCCAGGTGGTCGCGGGATACCGGGAGCGCTTCCGCGTCATCCTCCTCGACGAGTACCAGGACACCTCGGTCGGTCAGACCCGGCTGCTGGCGACGCTGTTCGCGGGGTCGGCCGTCATGGCCGTCGGCGACCCGCACCAGTCCATCTACGGCTGGCGCGGCGCGAGCGCCGACAACCTCAGCCGCTTCGCCGCCGATTTCGGTTCGGCGGATGCGGCGGGGAGCCGACTGAGCCTGTCGACGAGCTGGCGGAATCCGGAGGTCGTCCTGCGAGCGGCGAACCGCCTGGTCGAGCCCCTCGATGCCGTCACCCGCGTCGGCGTGACGACCCTCGTTCCCCGGCCCGGTGCGCCGGAGGGCGACCTGACGGTCTCGTTCAGCGAGAGCATGGAGGAGGAGGCCGAGGCCATCGCCGGCTGGTTCGGCGAACGCCTGGCCACCCCCAACGCCGACGGTGAGACCACGAGCGCCGCCATGCTGTTCCGGGCCAGACGCCACATGGACTTCTACGCGGACGTGCTCCGGCGCCGCGGCGTGCCCTGCCACGTGCTCGGCATCGGCGGGCTGCTCTCCACTCCCGAGGTCGTCGACCTGGTGAGCGCACTCCGGGTCATCCACGATCCGGCAGCAGGCTCCTCCCTCATCCGTCTCCTCTCCGGCGCGCACTTCCGGATCGGGCCGCGCGACCTCGCCCAGCTCGCCACCGTCGCGACGTGGCTGCAGAGCCGGGACTGGCAGCAGAAGGACGTCGGGGACGACGTGCGCCGGGCGCTCCGGGCGTCGGTCGCCGTCGATGACGCCGCCTCGATCATCGACGCCCTCGACTTCGTCTCGACGGCCCCGGCCGAGCATCGGCAGCTCGCCGGGTTCAGCGACCTGGGACGGTACCGCCTGAAGGGAGCCGGTGCGCGCCTGACGTTCCTCCGCTCCCGCGTCGGGCTTCCGCTGCCCGACTTCGTGCGCCTCGTCGAGCAGGAGTTGCGGCTCGACATCGAAGTCGGTGCGAACGAGCGGCACGACCGCGGGATGGCCAACCTGCACGCGTTCCACGACCAGGTCGCCGCCTTCGTCGCCGCAGACGAGCGCGGAACGCTCGGAAGCTTCCTCGGCTGGCTGGCCAGGGCGGAGAAGGCCGACGACCTCGGACCTCGCAGCGACGCCGCCGAGCGCGGGGTGGTGCAGCTCCTCACCATCCACGGCGCCAAGGGACTCGAGTGGGATGCCGTCGTCGTGCCGGGCATGACGGAGGGCGGGCTGCCGAGCGCCTCGCGCGAAGGCGGCGGCTGGGTCTCCTTCGGCCAGCTGCCGTACGACTTCCGGGGTGACGCCCGGGAGCTGCCCATCCTGCCGTGGCGAGCCGCGACGACCCAGCAGGAGTTCAAGGAGTCGTTCGGCGTGTTCAAGGCCGAACTGGCCGGACGCAGCGCGCTCGAGGAGCGTCGCCTCGCCTATGTCGCCGTCACGCGGGCACGGGAGTCCCTCCTCCTCACCGGGAGCTTCTGGGCCGACGGCAAGACGGCGAGGAAGCCGAGCCGCTACCTCCACGAGCTCGCCGAGGCCGGCATGATCGACGGTGTCCCCCTGACGACCGAGCACGAGGAGAACCCCTCCGAAGGTCGCGAGCTCACGGATGTCTGGCCCGTCGATCCGCTCGGCACGCGACGCCCGCTCGTGGAGCGGGCAGCGGCGCAGGTGCGCACCGCGGCATCCGAGCGGATCGGCGGCGCCCCGGCTCCAGCCACGCCATGGACCCGTGACATCGACCTCCTGCTCGCCGAGCGTCGGCGACGCGCCCAACCGGATCCGGTCACGCTCCCCGCACGCATCCCCGCCTCCCGGTTCAAGGACTTCGTCGATGCGCCGACCGAGATGGCGGAGCGGCTGCGGCGTCCGTTGCCGCAGCGACCGTATCGGGCGACCCGGCTGGGCACGCTGTTCCACAGCTGGGTGGAACAGCGTTCCGGCGGCGTGGGATCCCTCGATCTCGTCGACGCGGCGGCCGCCGAACTCGACGGCGACCTCGGCCTCCTCGACGATGCGTCCGGGCTCACGACGGAGGGCGCACGCCTCGCCGAGCTCCAGGCGACGTTCGAACGGTCGGAGTGGGCGGAACGCCGCCCGGAGGATGTGGAGATCGAGATCCACCTCGCCCTGGCCGACCAGGTGTTCGTCTGCAAGCTCGACGCCGTCTACGCCACGCCCGACGGCTACCAGGTCGTCGACTGGAAGACCGGGAAGGCCCCGCGGGACGCACGCGACCTCGCCCTCAAGCAGACCCAGCTCGCGCTGTACCGGCTCGCCTACGCCCGCTGGAAGGGCGTGGATCCCTCACGCGTCGACGCGGTCTTCTACTTCGTGGCCGACGACGTCGTCATCCGGCCCGACCGGCTCTACGACGAGGACGAGCTCCTCGAACTGTGGTCGTCGGTCGCTTCCGAGTCGTCGTCCTCGTCCTCCGGCGGCATCGCGAACAGCTCGATCGGGCCGGTGGCCGTGTCGTCCTGACTGAAGACGGCTCCCGACGGCGAGCTGTCCCACTGCGGCGTGGGCTCCTCCTCGCCGTACGAGCTCAGCTCGAACGACGACTGGTCGTAGCTGTCGGTGTGCATCTCGGATCCCGCTCCGCGACGCATGTCGGTGCGCGGCGTGCTGTCGAGCATGGCCTCGACGTCCGACACGGCGAGCACCGGACCGGTTGCCGGGGAGATCGGGTTCATGACGTCGGAGTGCACGCTGTCGACGAGTCCGTCGAGCATCGTCACGGCGTCGTCGACGATGGACGGGTCGTGGGCGTCGACGCCGTGCAGCAGCCAGCGTGCGAGTTCGAGTTCCGCGTAGAGCATGGCCCGGCGGGTGATGAGGCGATCGGCCGCCGATCCGCGGGCCGCCGTGTACGCGGCGATGGCCGTTTCGGCCGCCTCGCCGCGCGAAGCGAGCAGCCAGTGCAGGTCGCGGGCGCCGTCGCCGACGCGCAGGCCGGACCAGCCGATGACGGCGGACACGGCATTGTCGGAGACGAGCAGCGACGCCGAGCCCAGGCTGCCGTTGATCACGACGGGCGCGAACTGCCAGAGTGCGTCGTCATCCGTCGCCTCCTCCCACCGCCGAAGCAGGGCGGCGGGGAGGCGACCGGTGTCCGCCGCCCTGCCGATGAGCGTGATGGTGGCCGAGCGGGCTTCTGGCGCGGTCTGCTGCGGCAGCCCGGCGTCGAGGATGAACGCGGTCGGCAGGGAGTGGATCGCCGCGATCGATCGGCCGACGGATGCGGCGAGGCCGGCGTTGCCCGTGAGATGGTCGAGGCTCACCGGTGCTCCGGGGAGGAAGTCGTACGCGAGCGCACGCGTGCCGTTGATCGGGGCCTGCCCGAGGTAGATCGGCACGTCGAACGGCAGCCGGCTGCGAACGCCCGTGGTGAGCGCGCGGAGCGCCACGAGATCGGCCGCCTGCTCGGTCTCGGCCGTCTGCGTGCGGGGCATGCGCACGATGACCTCGCGGCCGTCGCGGTCGGTGAGGACGGCGGAATCGTATTCCCCGTGGCCGGCGCCGGTGTGGCTGCGGGTGGCCTGAACGTCGAGGCCGGGCACTGCAGCGGTGGCCAGCGCGGCTAGAGTGAGATGGGTTCTGGCCATGCCTTCAGGGTACGTCCTCCCACGTCGGCCTCGGCCGATCGCCACGCCTCCGAGGGCCCGCAAATCACGGGTTCCTGGCCAGCGCCGAGAAGAAAGGCCGCCGGTGAGTCATGCCGCGCTGAGCATCCCGCTCGCCCGCCACCTGCTCGATCGCGACGCCGACGCCCGGGCACGGCCCGGCCTCGTCGACGCCCTCCTGGCCGATGACGCCACCCGGCTGATCGCGTTGCGCCACGGCAAGGCGCTCCTGACCGAGACGGTCGACGGTTCGACGCCGACGCTCGCCCGCCTGCGGCCCGGCGCCGTTCCGTCCGCCGAGCAGTACATCTACCTCGGACGGTCCACCGACGACGGCGACGCCGGCACCGCGATCCTGGCCGCCCTGCTCTCCGACGAGCAGGCGTCGGCCGTCGAGCCGGAGGAACTGCGCTGGCAGGGTCTCCGGCAGGCGGCACCGCTGCTCGATGACGCGGACGCCGGCCTGTTCGGCGAGGTGCTCGCCATCGCGAACTGGCACGATTCGCACGGATTCTGCCCGCGCTGCGGAACCGCGACAGAACCGCGGCTCGCCGGATGGGTGCGGTACTGCCCGAAGGACCGGATCGACATCTTCCCCCGCACCGATCCCGCCGTCATCGTGCTCATCACGGATGACGACGACCGCGTCCTCCTCGGATCGAACGCCAGCTGGCAGCCCGGACGGTTCTCGCTCCTCGCCGGCTTCGTCGAGCCCGGGGAGTCCCTCGAGCACGCCGTCGTGCGCGAGATGAAGGAGGAGGCCGGCATCGACGTCGTCGAGCCCCGCTACCGCGGATCCCAGCCCTGGCCGTTCCCCGCATCGATCATGCTCGGCTTCACGGCCAGGCTCTCGCCGACCGCCGCACCGGCCGACCTCCAGCCGGACGGCACCGAGATCATCGACCTGCGCTGGTTCACCCGCGACGAGCTCGGGTCCGCCGGTCCTGATGTCGTCCTGCCCGGTGCCGCATCCATCGCCCGGGCGCTCCTCGAGGACTGGTACGGCGGCCCGATCGACGACGGCGAGGGACGCTGGTGAACCCGGAGGCCCTGCTCGCCGGTCTCGACGACCAGCAGCGCGTCGCGGCCGAGGCGCTCGTCGGACCGGTGTGCATGCTCGCGGGAGCCGGAACGGGAAAGACCCGGGCCATCACGCACCGCATCGCCTACGGCGTCGCCACCGGCGCCTACGCACCCAATCGGGTCATGGCGCTCACCTTCACGGCGCGGTCGGCCGCCGAGCTGCGCGGGCGGCTCCGCCAGCTCGGTGCAGGCGGTGTCTCCGCCCGCACGTTCCACGCGGCCGCCCTCTCGCAGCTCGGCTTCTTCTGGCCGCAGGTCGTCGGGGGCAGCGCGCCGGCCATCATCGACGCCAAGGCGCGCGTGCTCGCGCACGCGGCCGAGCGCATCCATCTCAAGGTCGACACCGCCACCCTCCGCGACGCGGCGGGGGAGATCGAGTGGCGCAAGGTGAGCGGCCTCTCGATCGACGAGTACGCCGCGGTGGCCGGAACGCGGAGCCTGCCGGGCCAGCTCGACCTCGACCGCGCGATCGCTCTGCAGAACGCCTACGAGGACCTCAAGGACGAGCGCCGCCAGCTCGACTTCGAGGATGTGCTGCTCGCGGTCGCCGGGATGATCGAGCAGGAGCCAGCCGTGGCCATGCAGGTGCGCGAGCAGTACCGGTTCTTCGTCGTCGACGAGTTCCAGGACGTGTCACCGTTGCAGTACCAGCTGCTGCGGCTCTGGCTCGGCGACCGCCGGGACCTGTGCGTCGTCGGCGATGCGAGCCAGACCATCTACTCCTTCGCCGGAGCCCGGGCCGACTACCTGCTCGACTTCCCGAGCCGCTTCCCGGATGCGACGGTCGTGCGGCTGGAGCAGAACTACCGGTCCGCTCCGCCGGTGATCGAGACGGCGAATCGTCTCATGCGCGGTCGGCCGGGCGCTCTCACCCTGCTTCCCGCCGGCGACACAGACGGCGTGCCTGGCGCCGATGTCACGGAGCGCGCGTACCAGACCGACATCGGGGAGGCTCGTGGAGTCGCCCAGCGCGTTCTCGAGCTCATCGAGGGCGGAGCGAAGGCCGAGGACATCGCCGTGCTGTTCCGGGTGAACGTGCAGTCCGCCGCGCTCGAGCAGTCGTTCGCCGAGGCCGGCGTCAGCTACCAGGTGCGCGGTGCCAAGCGGTTCTTCGACCTGCCGGAGGTCAAGCAGGCCATCCTCGCGCTGCGGGCGGCGTCCGTCTCGATCGCGGGCGAACCGCTGTTCAAGTCGGTCAGCGACGTCCTGCGATCGATGGGATGGAGCCAGAGCGCCCCCGAGGTGCGCGGAGCCGTCCGCGACCGCTGGGAGTCCCTCGACGCCATCATGGGACTCGTCGACGAGGCCCCTGCCGGGACCACGTTCCGCGCCTTCACCGATGAACTGCTCGAGCGCCAGCGGAGCCAGCACGAGCCGACGGTCTCCGCCGTCACGTTCGCCACCCTGCATTCCGCCAAGGGCCTGGAATGGGACCACGTGTTCGTGGTCGGGCTGAGCGAGGGGCTCGTGCCCATCAGCTACGCCAGGACATTCGAGCAGGTCGACGAGGAGCGCCGCCTGCTCTACGTCGGGATCACGCGGGCCCGGCGTTCGCTCGAACTGAGCTGGGCACAGGTCGGGACCCATCAGCGCGGGGTGCGCGAGCCGTCGCGCTTCCTGGCAGAGCTCGGCAGCCGCACGCCGCGTGCGGCTGGATCGGCAGCACCTCGGTCTCGCCTGTCCTCACGTCGATGAGGATCGCCGCGGAGGCCGACCAGGTCGCGCCGTCGCGGATCCGCGCCGCGACCAGCGAGCACGCCGTTGCGGCGGCGAGGATGCCGGCGAGCGCCGGTTCGGGAGCCGGCTGCCGGTAGGCCAGCTGGGTGGCGATCGCCGCCCAGGCCGCGTCGGCGTCGGCGTGGGCCAGGTCGACGCAGTGCAGGCACGGCCCGGCGCCCGGGCTGACGAACGGACCGATCCGCACCCATCGGTCGCCGAAGACGACCGGCAGGTGCGGGATGTCGCGGCGCAACCAGTGCGCGTGGCGGGCCGGCTCGATCACGTGCTGCGCGACGAGCACGACGATGTCCGGCTGTTTCCGGGAGCGACGGTCGTCGGAGACCGCGTGCCCGGTGCTGGCCAGCATCTCGCGCAGCCGATCCGCCGTCGGCCCGGCGCCGTCGACGAGCACGGTGCCGGTCACCCTGGCAGCCTCGGCGGCCTCGTCGATGAGGGCGGGAGCAAGGGACGCCAGCAGCGCATCGACGTCGTCCGCGCCCACCCCGACCGTGCCGGCCACGAACGCCAGCGCCGAGCGGGTCACGCCCGACTGGAGAGCGGCGATGAGCCTCTCGTGCGCGGACGTCACCGCGTCGATCGTGGTGACGGGGGAGTCGACGCCCACCTGCAGCGTCTCGGGAGTGCGCCAGACCAGGGGGATGCGGGGGTCGAGCCTGAGCGCCATGCCAGCAGTGTCGCGTACCCCGCCGGAGCGCGTCGCGATCCATCCACACCGGGGCATCGCCCGGCGCGGGAGCGGCGGATCAGATCTCGGGTTCCACCGGACGCTCGGGTCCGTCGCCGCGGAGCAGGTCCTCGAGGGCCTGGTCGACGTCGTCGAGTTCCGGAGCCTCGCCGCTGGACGCACGGGTGAGCCGCCCGACCAGGGTCATGGGGTCGTCGAGGTCCTCCGAGGTCGGAAGGATGTCGGGGTGCGCCCACAGTCCGTCTCGCGCCTCGGTTCCGACGGCATCCGTCACCGCCTGCCACATGGCGGCGGCTTCGCGGAGACGCCGTGGCCGCAGTTCGAGTCCGACCAGCGTCGCGAAGGCCGACTCGGCCGGGCCGCCGGATGCCCGGCGTCGGCGCACCATCTCGGCGATGGCGTCCGCCTTCGGAAGCCGGCTCGTCGCGGCAGCGGTCACGACGTCCACCCAGCCCTCCACGAGGGCCAGCATCGTCTCGAGCCGGGCCAGGGCGGCCAGCTGCGCCTCCGACTTCGGCGGGATGAGGGAACCGTTGGTCAGTGCGTCGCGGAGCTGCTCGGCGTTCGACGGGTCGAACTGCTCGGCGAGCTCCTCGAGCTGGGCGTTGTCGATGCGCAGGCCCCGGGAGAACTCTGTGATCGACGTGATGAGGTGCAGCCGCAGCCAACGGGCGTGCCGGAACAGCCTGGCGTGGGCGAGCTCGCGCACGGCGAGGTAGATCTGCACCTGGTCGTCCTCGACGTCGAGCCCTTCACCGAACTCCGCGACGTTCTGGGGGAGCAGTGCAGCTTCGCCGTCGCCGAGGAGCGGGATGCCGACGTCGCCGCCGGAGACGACCTCGCTCGAGAGCTGGCCGACGACCTGGCCGAGCTGCATCGCGAACATGGTGCCGCCGATGGAGCGCATGAGGGCGCCGGCGTTCTGCACCATGCCGCGCATCTCCTCGGGCGCCTGGTCGGCCAGGGCGTGGGTGAGCGCATCCGCGATGCTCGTCGCGACGGGCTCGGCCAGCTGCGACCACACCGGCATGGTCTTGGTGACCCACTGCTTGCGGGTGATGAGCTGCGGCGCGTCGGGGAGCTCGCTCACGCTGATCACCTCGTCGAGCCAGAGGGCGGCGATGTGGAACGCCTGGTCCAGCTGGGTGCGCTGTTCGTCGGTGGGGTTCGTCTGGGTCGCAGCAGCGCGGTCCTCGCCCGCCTTGAGCGCGATGCTCCAGTCGATGCCCTGTCCGGTCGAGCGGAGGGCTCCCTGCAGCTGGCTCATGAGCGCGGCGATGGACGCCGGGTCGTTGGGAAGACCGGCGGCTCCGG
The DNA here is from genome assembly GCA_040512695.1 of Leifsonia sp. Lineage (GTDB taxonomy): Bacteria > Actinomycetota > Actinomycetes > Actinomycetales > Microbacteriaceae > Orlajensenia. The sequence goes on from JBEVEO010000089.1 coordinate 15,338, forward strand.
CGAGCTGGCTCGGATCGAAGCCCGATCCGCCGGCCAGGAACTGCGCCAGCATGTCGCGCAGCTCGTCTTCGGATCCGCTGTCGTCGTTCCGCTCGGGGTTGTCGGCCACTTCAGGCACCTCTCAGTCGCGTGTCTCTACGCTAGCCCCGGAACCTTGGTAACTTGGCGGGAATAGCCACCCTCGTTGCCACGGCGGTGTCCGCCCGTCGCGAACAGATCGCCCGGCGGCTTTCAGGAGGGAACGCTGTGTCACTGTTCACGGAGCAGTCGGAGAACACCGACGACCGGCGGCCGCGGCGCACCCGCCCGGGCTGGATCATCCTCGGCGTCTCCCTCGTCGTGCTCGTCGTGCTCGGCGCAGCGCCGGCCCCGTACGTGATCGAGCTGCCAGGGCCCGTGTTCAACACCCTCGGCACCACGAAGCACGACGGCAAGGAGGTTCCCCTCATCAGCATCCCCGACGAGGAGACCTACCCGACGGAGGGCTCCCTCGACCTGCTCACCGTCTCCCAGAAGGGCAACCGAGAGCAGCAGCCCGGGTGGTTCGAGGTCGCCACGTCGTGGTTCGATCCGACGCGCGCGGTGGTCCCGCTCGACTCGGTCTTCCCGACGGATGTCTCCGACGAGCAACTCCAGCAGCAGAGCCAGGCCCTCATGGTCGACTCGCAGCAGGATGCGATCGCAGCGGCGCTCGTGCAGCTCGGCTACGACTTCCCCCGCGAGGTGACGGTGGCCGGCGTCTCGGCCGACTCCCCGGCGGAGGGCGTGATCGAGAAGGGCGACGTCATCACGTCCCTCAACGGCACCCCGGTGCACGACACCCAGGCCCTGCGCGACGCCGTCGCCGACAACGGATCCGACCGGGCGGCCACCGTCGGGATCGTCCGCGACGGCGAGGCCATGACGGTCGAGGTCACCCCCGCCCAGGTCGGCACCGCCACCGTGCTGGGGGTCAACGTGCGGATGAACTACGAGTTCCCGTTCGAGGTCAAGATCCAGCTCGACAACGTCGGTGGCCCCAGCGCCGGCCAGATGTTCGCATTGGGCATCATCGACAAGCTCACCCCGGGCGCCCTCAACGGCGGAGAGAACGTCGCCGGCACCGGAACGATCGACTCCGCAGGCACGATCGGGCCCATCGGGGGCATCCGTCAGAAGATGTACGGAGCGCAGGACGCCGGGGCTACGTGGTTCCTGGCTCCCGAGTCGAACTGCGACGAGGTCGTCGGGCACATCCCCGGCGGACTCACGGTGTTCTCCGTCTCGACGCTCGACGATTCGATGAAGGTGCTCGAGACGATCGCCTCCGGCGACGACACCAGCGCTCTGCCGCAGTGCTCACCGGCATCCTGAGTATCGGCTGGGCATAAGCTGCGACGTGCTGACCACGGCAGTACGTCCAGCGGCAATGCCTAGGATATTGAACTGACGTCCCTCAGCAGACGACGACGTTTCTCCAGCAGACGACCAAGAGGCATCACAGTGACTTCATCAGCCGCCGATCCGTCCGTCCAGCGACGGCGTGCGCCCCTCATCATCACGATCGTGGTGGTCGCCGCTCTCGTGGTCGGCTTCTTCGTCTTCGCCGGCGTGTACGCCGACGTGCTCTGGTTCGACCAGCTCGGATTCCTGTCGGTGCTCACGACGCAGTGGGTCGCCGGCGCGTCGATGTTCCTCATCGGCTTCGTGGCCATGGCCGTCCCCGTGTGGGCCTGCATCCAGATCGCGTACCGGTCGCGTCCGGTCTACGCCAAGCTCAACTCGCAGCTCGATCGCTACCAGCAGGTCATCGAGCCCCTCCGCCGTCTCGCCATGTGGGGCATCCCCGCGCTGCTCGGGCTCTTCGCCGGCGTCTCGGCAGCATCGCGCTGGCAGACGACGGCCCTGTGGCTGAACCGCACCCCCACCGGCAACATCGACCCGCAGTTCGACTTCGACGTCTCGTTCTACCTGTTCGAGCTGCCGTTCTACCACGCGGTGCTCGGCTTCGCGTCGGCGGTCGTGCTGATCGCGCTCCTCCTCAGCGTGGCGACCAGCTACCTCTACGGCGCCATCCGCATCAACGGACGCGAGGTGCTGATCTCGAAGTCGGCGCGCATCCAGATGGCGATCACGGCCGGCATCTACCTGCTGCTCCAGGCGGTGAGCATCTGGCTCGACCAGTACACGACCCTCACCGACGCCAACGCGAATATCACCGGTGCGGCATATACCGACGTGCACGCGACCATCCCGGGCCGGGCCATCCTGGCCGGCATCGCCCTCGTGGTCGCGATCCTGTTCTTCGTCACGGCCTTCATCGGCCGGTGGCGTCTCCCGCTCGTCGGCACGGCACTGCTGATCGTCTCGAGCCTCATCCTCGGTTCGCTGTACCCCTGGATCATGCAGCGCTTCACCGTCGACCCGAGCGAGAAGACGCTCGAGGAGCCGTACATCCAGCGCAACATCGATCTCACCAGACAGGCGTTCGGCGTGGACACCGTCGAGGAGATCCCGTACAACGCGAAGACGGATGCCGAGCCCGGCGCCCTGCGCTCCGACGCCGAGACGACGGCGAGCATCCGCATCCTCGATCCCGCGATCGTCGGAGACACGTTCTCGCAGCTCGAGCAGTTCCGGCAGTACTACCAGTTCCCGAAGGACCTGAACGTCGACCGCTACACGATCGACGGCAAGAGCCAGGACACCGTCGTCGCCGTCCGCGACCTCAACCTCGCCGGCCTCGACGACGCCCAGACCTGGGTCAACTCCACGCTCGTCTACACGCACGGCTACGGCCTCGTCGCCGCGTACGGCAACCAGCGCTCTCCCGACGGCCAGCCGGTCTTCCTGGAGTCGGGCATCCCCACCACGGGATCGCTCGGCGACTTCGAACCGCGCATCTACTTCGGCACCAACTCGCCGACGTACTCCATCGTGGGTGCGCCCAAGGATGCGAAGCCGGTCGAGCTCGACTACCCGTCGGGCGACCAGGGCGCCGACCAGAAGTACACGACGTTCGAGGGCGACGGCGGACCCAAGCTCGACAACGTCTACAAGAAGCTCATCTACGCGCTCAAGTTCCAGTCCGAGCAGATCTTCCTCTCCGACTCGGTGAACAACGACTCGCAGATCATGTACGAGCGCGACCCGAAGGCGCGCGTCGCCAAGGTGGCCCCGTACCTGACGCTCGACTCCGAGACCTACCCGACTGTCGTCAACGGACGGGTGGTCTGGGTCGTCGACGGCTACACGACGAGCGACAACTACCCGTACTCGACGAAGCTCAGCATGGGCAAGGCGATCGCGGACACCGAGACGCCGACGCCCACGTTCGCGATCGACAACGTCAACTACATCCGCAACTCGGTGAAGGCCACGGTCGACGCCTACGACGGCAAGGTCACGCTGTACGCGTGGGATGACGAGGATCCCCTGCTGAAGACGTGGGAGAAGATCTACCCGTCGACCATCAAGCCGCTGTCCGAGATGTCCGGTGCGCTCATGAGCCACGTGCGCTACCCGTCGGACCTGTTCAAGATGCAGCGCGCGACGCTCGGCCGCTACCACGTGACCGATGCCGCGTCGTTCTACTCGCGCAACGACGCCTGGGTCGTTCCCTACGACCCGACCGCCGCCGCTGCCGACCAGACGTTGCAGCCGCCGTACTACCTGACGATGCAGATGCCGGGGCAGGAGGCGCCGGCGTACTCGCTGTACTCGACGTTCATCCCCGAGTCGAAGGGGTCCGTGTCGCGGAACGTGCTGACCGGCTACCTCGCGGTCGACTCGGATGCCGGTGCATCCGACGGCACGAAGTCGAAGGAGTACGGCAAGCTCCGGCTGCTCACGCTGCCGAAGGACGACACCGTGCCGGGGCCCGGGCAGGTGCAGGCGAACTTCGACGCGGACACCAGCGTGTCCCAGCAGTTGAACCTGCTGAGACAGGGGCAGACCAAGGTCCTCAACGGCAACCTGCTCACGCTTCCCGTGGGCGGCGGACTGCTCTACGTCCAGCCCGTCTACGTGCAGTCGAAGGGTGGGACCAGCTACCCGCTGCTGCAGAAGGTGCTCGTGGCGTTCGGCGACCAGATCGCCTTCCAGGACACCCTCGACGAGTCCCTCGACGTGCTGTTCGGCGGCGATTCGGGCGCGACGGCCGGAGACCAGGGTTCTGAGACCCCGGGTTCCGAGACACCGACCACGCCCGAGACCGGCACAGGAACGGGCACGCCGACGACCGGCGACCCGGCGGTGGACGCCCAGTTGCGGGAGCTCTCCAACCAGGCGAAGCAGCAGCTCAAGGACAAGCAGGACGCCCTCACCGCCGGCGACTGGGCGGCGTACGGTGTGGCTGATGCCGCTCTCGCCCAGACCGTCGGCAAGATGATCGCCCTGCTGAACGGCTGACCCGCGGAGGACTGATGGTCGACCTGCGCGACGGCGAGTGGCTCGACGCCAACCGGGCGAACTGGGATGAACGCGTCCCGGTCCACCTGGCGAGCGACTTCTACAACGCCGATCGGCTGCGGGACGGCGGGAGCGTGCTCGATCCGATCGTCGCGACCGAGCTCGCCGAGGTGTACCCGCACGGCCTCGACGGCGTACGGGTGCTGCACCTGCAGTGCCACTTCGGCTCCGACACCCTGTCGCTGGCCAACCTCGGGGCGACGGTCGTCGGCATCGACTTCTCCCGCCCGGCCGTGCAGGAGGCCAGGCGGATGGCCGCCGAGCTCGGCATGACGTCGCGCGCGCGCTTCATCGAGGCCAACGTGTACGACGCCCGCCACATCCTGCCGGAGCCGGAGTCGTTCGACCTCGTCTTCACGTCGTGGGGGACGATCGGCTGGCTGCCCGACGTGCAGGAGTGGGCGCGGATCGTGGCGTGGTTCCTGAAGCCGGGCGGTCGCTTCTACTTCGCCGACGGGCATCCGGCGGCCTTCGTCTTCGACGGCGACGGCGGTCCGGACGGCCTGCCGGAGTTCGGATACCCGTACGTCAACCCGGAGCCGGACATCGTCGACGACGCGAGCGACTACGCGGACGACGGCGCCGTGCTGGAGAATTCGCGCACGTGGGAGTGGATGCATCCGCTCGGCGAGGTCATGGCCGCGCTGCGGGCGGCCGGGCTGCGCATCGACGCCTTCCGGGAGCACCTCCAGGTGCCGTGGCGCATGTTCCCGGTGCTCGAGGACAAGGGCCACGGCATGTTCGGCTGGGCCGACAAGCAGTGGCTGCCGCTGGCCTACTCCCTCGTCGCTTCCAACCCCGTCGACGGCCACTGACCGTTCGTCGTCGGTGGCCCCTCGAAGCGCTGTCGAGGTGGCATCGATTCGTGGGATGCGAAAGCCTGTGATAGGTTATTCCTTGTGCCGCGGGGTGGAGCAGTTCGGTAGCTCGCTGGGCTCATAACCCAGAGGTCGCAGGTTCAAATCCTGTCCCCGCAACAAAAACGGAAGTCCCGGTCTCAGCTGAGACCGGGACTTCTGCGTTGGCCCAGCGGCTCGATTCCCTGGATCGCCGCTCAGGACTTGCCATCGATCACAGCGTGTCGGGGCCGCCATGTGGTGGCTTCCGCTTGTGCGGATGTGTCGTGGGCGAGTCTCCAAGCCCGTGTCACGCCCCATGAGGGATCGGAGCAGGCTTTCGTGGCCACACCATCACGGGCAGACGCGAACCCTGCGCCCCTCGAAGCTGACGATGTCGCCGAGCTGCAGCTGCCGTCCGCGTCGGCGATCGACCTCACCGTTCACAGTCACAAGGCCGTCGATGACGGCCTCCTTCACGTCTCCTCCAGAGTCGAGGAGCCCTGCGAACTTCAGGAACTGCCCGAGGCGAATGGCGTCACCACCGATCGCGACGTCATCGATCGGAGGCGGATTCGTCATCCCCGAATGGTAGTCCACGGGGTGGCCGCGCCCACGTCGTTCCGTCTCTGGCCGGTTCTCGCCGACGGCCTCGCCAGCCGTCAGCCGCCGGACGACGGGATCCTCCCGAGCCTGGACGACCGTGATTCCGCGGCCATCTGCAGGCGGAATCCCGCGAACTGCGCGCTGCCGTCCGAGAAGGCGTCCGATCGTCAATAGAGTTGACCTGTGACGAGCGCGGAGGTGTCATGAACGACTCGCCCTACCGAGTCCTCATCATCGAGGACGACGATGATGTCGCGCTGTTCGCGCGCACCGTGCTCGAGAAGCGGGCC
>JBEVEO010000175.1:0-4942 GCA_040512695.1 Leifsonia sp.
TCGACACGCTCGGCTCCGTCGTCTCCGACAACGTGCTCGAGGAGGTCGTGGCCCGGGGCATCCTCGAGGTGCTCCCGCTCACGCACATCCGCGGACGCAGCCTGCACGACGCCTTCGTGATCGTCGACGAGGCACAGTCCCTCGAGCGCAACGTGCTGCTCACGGTGCTCTCGCGCATCGGCCAGAACTCCCGGGTCATCCTCACCCACGACGTCGCGCAGCGCGACAACCTGCGGGTGGGACGGCATGACGGCGTGGCCTCCGTCATCGAGACTCTCAAGGGCCAGTCGCTGTTCGGACACATCACGCTCACCCGCTCGGAGCGCTCCGCCATCGCCGCTCTCGTGTCCGACCTGCTCGACGGGAACGAGTTGGCCTAGCCGGATACCCGCGTGACGACACGCCGCTTCGGCCTCCCGGAGCGGCGTGTCGCATGACGCGCGTCAGTGCGCAGCGGCCGCCTGGCAGGCCGGGCAGAGGCCCCAGAAGGTGACCTCCGCGGTGTGCACGGCGAAGCCGCCCGCGGACGACGGGGTCAGGCAGGGGCTCTCGTCCACGACGCAGTCGACGTCTTCTATGCGGCCGCATCCGGAGCACACCACGTGGTGGTGGTTGTCTCCGGTGCGGCTCTCGTACAGGGCCGGAGAGCCAGCGGGCTCGATGCGGCGGGCCAGTCCCGTGTCGCTCAGAGCGGACAGAACGCCGTAGATCGTCTGAAGCGACGTTCCGGGCAGCGTCGTGGAGACCCGCCGGTAGACCTCATCGACCTCGAAGTGCCCCGGCGTCGAGAGCGCGGAGAGCACGGCCAGACGCGGAGCCGTCACCTTGAGGCCCACGGAGCGCAGGCGAGTGCTGAACTCGTCGCTCGTCGTCTCGGTGACCATTGCCCTACTCTACGTCGCGTTTTGAGCACTTCAAGACAAACCCTGAGGTGTTCTCGGATGCGATCACGCGCACAGCCGAGAAGCGAGGAAGGTCCTGCACGTGGAGCCGCTCCCGGCGCCGCGGAGGACGTCCTCGCTTCTCGGTGGTCGGTCTCGCGGCCGCGCTACTTCGCGACGGGCGGCGTGGTCATCGACAGCAGGTCGAGGGCGCTGTCGAGTTGCTCCTCGGTGACTTCGCCTCGCTCGACGTAGCCCAGGTCGACCACGGCCTCGCGCACCGTGATTCCCTTGGCCACGGAGTGCTTGGCGATCTTCGCCGCGGCCTCGTAGCCGATCACCTTGTTGAGCGGGGTGACGATCGAGGGCGACATGCCCGCGAGGGCGGCGGCACGCTCGACGTTGGCCTCGAGGCCGTCGATGGTCTTGTCGGCCAGAACGCGCGACGCGTTCGAGAGCAGGCGGATCGACTCGAGCAGCGCGGTGCCCATCACGGGGATCTGCACGTTGAGCTCGAACGCGCCGGATGCACCGGCCCAGGCGATCGTGGCGTCGTTGCCGATCACGCGCGCCGCCACCATGAGCACGGCCTCGGGGATCACCGGGTTGACCTTGCCGGGCATGATCGACGAGCCGGGCTGCAGGTCGGGGATGTTGAGCTCGCCGAGGCCGGGGTTGGGGCCGGAGCCCATCCAGCGCAGGTCGTTGCAGATCTTGGTGAGGCTCACGGCGATCGTGCGCAGCGAACCGGATGCGTCGACGAGGCCGTCGCGGTTGGCCTGCGCCTCGAAGTGGTCGGCTGCCTCGGTGATCGGCAGTTCGGTCTCCTGCTGCAGCAGCTCGATGACGAGCTGCGGGAAACCGGCCGGCGTGTTGATGCCCGTCCCGACGGCTGTGCCGCCGAGCGGGACCTCGGCGACGCGGGGGAGGGCGGACTGCACGCGCTCGATGCCGAGGCGCATCTGGCGGGCATAGCCGCCGAACTCCTGGCCGAGCGTGACGGGAGTCGCGTCCATCAGGTGGGTACGGCCGGCCTTGACCACGCCGGCCCACAGCTCGGCCTTGGCCTCGAAGGCCACGGCGAGATGGTCCAGCGCCGGGATGAGGTCGTCGATGAGGGCACTCGTCACGGCGATGTGCACCGAGGTGGGGAACACGTCGTTCGAGGACTGCGAGGCGTTGACGTGGTCGTTGGGGTGCACGGGGCTGCCCAGGCGAGCTGTGGCGAGCGTGGCGAGCACCTCGTTCATGTTCATGTTCGACGACGTTCCGGAGCCGGTCTGGTAGACGTCGACCGGGAACTCGGCGTCGTGGCGGCCGCTGATGACGTCGTCGGCGGCGCCAGCGATGGCGGCGGCGACCTCGGGGCTCAGCACGCCGAGACGCTCGTTCGCGATGGCGGCCGACTTCTTGATGCGCGCGAGCGCGGCGATCTGAGCGGACTCCAGCGTCGATCCGGAGATCGGGAAGTTCTCGACGGCGCGCTGGGTCTGGGCGCTGTACAGGGCGTTCACCGGAACGCGCACCTCTCCCATCGTGTCGCGTTCGATGCGGTATTCGGACTCAGCCGCGGTGCTCACGTGTGTGGTGCCTTTCGAGAGGTGCCGGCCCTTCGATGCGTTCGCAGCACCTGGGGGACCGGCGGGGTTTGATCCGGCGCGGTGTCAGACCGTGCCGACGACGATGTCGGTCTCGGCGCGGCCCTCGATGAGCCGGTAGTTCGCGCCGACGATAGCCAATCTACCTTCTGCGATGGCCTCGCTGATCATCTCGCTGGACTCCAGCAGTTCGGCCACCGTGTCGCGCAGGTGCTCGCGCCCGACGAACGACGCGTCGATGTCGGACGGGTTGATCGGATCACCGGTGACCGGGCCGACGACGCGGTCGACGGCGGGCATGATCTTGTCGATCAGCGTCCGGATGTGCGGCGGCAGCGGGGCGGCATCCGGTGACTTGGAGTTGATCGCGGCCAGCACGGCCCCGCACTCGTCGTGGCCGAGCACGAGGATGAGCGGCACGCCGAGCACCCCGACGGCGTACTCGAGCGACCCGAGCACCGACTCCGAGATGACCTGGCCGGCGTTCCGCACGACGAACAGGTCGCCGAGGCCGAGGTCGAAGATGATCTCGGCCGACAGCCGCGAGTCGCTGCAGCCGAAGAGGGCTGCGATGGGGGCCTGGCCGGCGGCGATGACTCCACGACGGTCGACGTCCTGACGCGGATGACGCGGCTCCCCGGCGACGAATCGTTCGTTCCCGCGCCGGAGCTCCCGCCAGGCGCTGGATGGGGTGTGGGTCGTCTGCTGCGGAACGGTCGTCATGGGGCGCTAATCCTCTGCGGTGATGGTGGGGGCGATGGCGGTGGCGAGGGTCTCGAACTCGGCCGGGTCAGCCGTTCCTGCGAGCACCCAGGTGGTGTCGCCCGCCGTCGTGACGAGGGCGTACCGGGCGTTGCCCACGTCCTCCGACGACCGGCGGTTGTCGTACACGGTCCAGTCGACCCCCTCGATGGTCACGGACGCCGTGCCGAGGGTGTTGAACAGCTGGGTGGCGATCCAGGTGTCATTGGCGCCGAAGGCCTGCGTCATGCCGATGAACTCGTCGCCGGGCGTGAGGAAGCCGATGAACCACGAGTCGACGTTGTCAGCGGCTCCCGTGCGGTACTCCGCCGTGTTGGCGCGCCACGAATCGGGCAGTTCGGGGCTGCCGAGCGTCTCGGGGGCGCCCTCCTGCGCGTTCTCGGCCACGGTCGCGTAGTCGACGGTGGAGTTGAGGTTCGCATCCCCGCGCGGAACGGCGAGCACGATGACCACGACGACGGCCACGGTCGCGAGCAGCGAGAGCACGAGGTTGTTCGGCGTCTTGCGTGCCCGGTAGAGCCGGGAGTTCTCCGCCTTGCGAGCGGCCGTCTCCTCCGCGGTCTCCGGACGACCGAGCTCGGCGACGACGCGGGGTGGTCGTTCGGCCATCAGGCGTTCGTCTCGACGGCGGTCTCTGACGAGGCGGATGCCCCGGCGCGCGCCGCCTCGAGGCGCGCCTTCGCGCCGATGAGCCACTCCTCGCAGCGGCGGGCGAGCTTCTCACCGCGTTCCCACAGGGCGAGAGACTCCTCGAGCGATGACGATCCCTGCTCGAGTGCGCTCACGACGCGGATGAGTTCGTCGCGGGCCTCCTCGTAGCTGAGGGAGGCGGTGTCGTCGTTCGTGGGCATGGAATCCATTCTATTTCGTCGTGGAGCACGACCGGCCCGGGCCGGATCCGGGCCGGAAGCTCAGGACTCGTCGGCCGCGGGCCCGGTGGAGGCCGCGCCGACCGAGCCGTCGGCCAGGGTGAGCACGAGGGCGGTGCCGGCCGGAGCCTGGTCGGCCCGGCGCAGCACATGGCCGTCGGGCAGCTGGGCGATGGCGTAGCCGCGGTCGAGGGTGGCCTGCGGCGACAGGGCGCGCAGCCGGGCGGCCAGCTCCGTGGTCGTGGTCTCGGCGCGCTCGACCGCCCGGGTGACGAGTTCCGCTCCCCGGGCCAGCTGGTAGGTCAGGTCCTGTGCACGCTGGTCGACGATCCAGCTGGTGCTCGCCAGCACGGGCCGGCTGCGCAGCTGGCCGATCCGGTCGGCCTCGTGCCTGAGCAGGTTCGACAGCCGCATGCCCATGCGGGCGCGGGCCTGGTGCACGCGGGCGAGCTCCTCGGCGACATCGGGGACGACCCGCTTCGCGGCATCCGTCGGCGTCGACGCCCGGAGGTCGGCGACGTCGTCGAGGAGCGGCCGGTCGGCCTCGTGGCCGATGGCGCTCACGATGGGGGTGGATGCCGCAGCGGCCGCCCTCACCAGGCGCTCGTCGCTGAAGCCCAGCAGGTTCTGGAAGTCGCCGCCGCCGCGGGCGATGATGATGACGTCGACCTCGGGGTCGGCGTCGAGCCGCGCGATCGCCGCGGCGACCTCGCGCGGAGTGCGGTCGCCCTGAACGGTGGCGTGCACCACGCGGAAGTTCACCGCGGGCCAGCGCAGCTGGGCGTTGCGGATCACGTCCTTCTCGGCGTCGGAGTCCTTGCCGGTGATGAGG
>JBEVEO010000188.1:0-18050 GCA_040512695.1 Leifsonia sp.
CGTCGCCGCGGAACTCGACGGACGCGACACCTCCGAGATCAGGGCGCGCTGGCTCGCGGCCGGCGGACCTCAGAAGGCGGTCGTGAGCGGAGCGACGCCTCGCCCGGCGACACCGGAACTCCGGAGGATCGCACGGGACCTGCTCGCGGCGATCGACGATCTGCCCGACCCGGTCGAGCTCGTGGAGGCGGAGCCCGACGGGATCGGCGAGATCATCTCCGCTGCCACCGGTCGGAAGACGCTGCAGGAGGTCGACGCCGTCGACCTCGCCGACCGCGTGCTGGGCGGTTGGCTCGGCCGGGCATCCGGATGCCTGCTGGGCAAGCCCGTCGAGAAGATCTCCCTGGAGGGCATCCGGGAGATCGCACGCTCGACCGGCAACTGGCCGATCGCCTCCTACTTCACGGAAGCGGGCCTCGACCAGGAGGTCGCCCTGCGCTTCCCGTGGAACCGGCGCAGCCGCCCGACGAGCCTCGTCGAGAACATCGACGGGATGCCGGAGGACGACGACCTCAACTTCCCCCTGATCGCACTCACGCTGCTCGAGGATCGCGGAGCCGAGATCACGACGGACGACGTCGCCAAGGCCTGGCTCGACAGCCTGCCGGGCGGCCGGGTGTTCACGGCGGAGCGCATCGTGTACCGCAACCTCCTGGACGGCTACGAGCCCGATGAGGCCGGAAGGATCCGCAATCCGTTCCGGGACTGGATCGGTGCGCAGATCCGAACCGACGTGTACGGGTGGGCGAACCCCGGCGAACCGCTTGCCGCAGCACGGCTGGCGTGGTCGGACGGCCGGCTGAGCCATGGCCGCAACGGCCTGTACGGTGCGATGTTCGCCGCTGCGGCCTGTTCTGCCGCGGTCGTCGCGTCGTCGGCGGCCGAGGTGCTCGAAGCCGGCCTCTCTGTCGTCCCGGCCGGGAGCCGCTACGCGGCAGCGATCCGGCGCGGTGTCGAACTCGCATCGAGCGACCTCGACGACGTGACGGCGATCGACGCGCTGCACGCCGAGTTCGGCCAGCTGCACTGGGTGCACGTCCTCAACAACTCGGCACTGCTGGCGTTCGCCGTCACCCGCGGCGACGGCGACTTCGCCCGATCGATCACGCTCGCGGTGAGCGGCGGCTGGGACACCGACTCGGTCGGCGCGACCGTCGGGTCGATCACCGGAGCCCTGACCGGCGCCGCCGCCCTCCCTCCGCGCTGGATCGACCCGCTTCGCGACAGCCTGGCGACGAGCGTTCCCGGATTCGACCACGCCCGCTTCAGCGAACTCGCCGCCCGCACGCTGGCGGTGACGCGATGAGCGTCACGGTCGTCGGCAGCGCCAACCTCGATCTCGTGTACCGGGTGGAGCGGATCCCGGCGCCGGGGGAGACGGTCCTCGCCCTGGAGACCGATTCCGTCCCCGGCGGCAAGGGCAACAACCAGGTGACCGCGGCGGCCCGTGCGGGTGCGCAGGCCTCCTTCGTGGCCGCACTCGGCACGGATGCCGCCGGCGAGCGCATCGTGGAGAGCCTGGGCGGGTCCGGTGTGCAGCTCTGCATCCGACGCACGGCCACTCCGACGGGCACCGCCCTGATCACCGTGGACGCGAGCGCCGAGAACGCGATCGTGGTCGACTCGGGAGCCAATCGCACACTCGTCGACCTCACGCCGGAGGAGCGGGCCGTCATCACCGACGCGTCCGTACTGCTCCTGCAGTTGGAGACCCCCGTCGCCACGGTCCTGGAGGCAGCCGTGACCGCGCACACCGCCGGCGCGACGGTGGTGCTGAACGCCGCGCCGATCCGGTCGCTGCCGACGGAGCTGCTCGAGGCCGTCGACGTCCTCGTCGTCAACGAGCACGAGGCGGCCCTTCTGGCCGCCGACGCGGGCGCGCCGACTGGCGCGGATGCCGACGCGCTGGCCGTGATCCTCAGTTCCCTCGGCTTCGCCGTGATCATCACCATCGGAGCTCGCGGCGCCGTCGTCTGCGTGCCGGATCAGCCGCCGGCCCACGTCGCCGGTCTCCGTGTCGACGCCGTCGACACGACCGGGGCCGGCGACACCTTCTGCGGCGCCCTCGTGGCAGAACTCGACCGCTCAACCGCAGCCGCGGACGACCTCGGCGCGCTGGTCGCTGCCGCGGAGTTCGCCACCGTCGCGGCGGCCCTCTCCGTGCAACGGCACGGCGCCGTTCCCTCCATCCCCACTCTCGAGGAGATTCACGATTTCCGCTCGACTGCCTGAACCCCGTCTCGCCTCCGCGTTCGATCCCGATGAGGAGAACACCAACGACTTCGATCCGCTGGTGCCGCGTACGATCGACCGCCCGACGGCCCTGCCGGCCGGCGGCACGATCGATCCTGCTGTCGGCGACATCGCCAAGGTGTTCGCCGCACCCGCCGATCCGGCCGACTGGCCGGCCTGGCGTGACGACCTCGCCGCCTGGCGTGACGAGGCTCGCACGCGGCTCGCGTACAGCGGAGCCGTCTACGAGCGCGGGGAGACCCGCTGGGCCCGTCGCGCCTACAGCGTCGCCCAGATCTGGCTGTGGGACGAGCGCCTCTTCGACCACGACCGGCAGGAGTTCACGGTCGACGCCTTCCTCGAGAGCATCGCCGATCACGGCGGGTTCGACGGGGTCGTCCTGTGGCACGCCTACCCGCTCATCGGCATCGACGATCGCAACCAGTTCGACTTCTACCGCGATGTGCCCGGACTGACTGCGCTGGTGGCCGACCTGCACACGCGCGGCCTGCGCGTCTTCGTCGACTACAACCCGTGGGACGTCGGCACGCGTCGGGCCCCCGGAGACGATCCGACCGAACTCGCGGCACTCGTCACCGAGCTCGGCGTGGACGGCGTCTTCCTCGACACCATGAAGGAGGGCGACGCCCCGCTGATCGCCGCCCTGCACGGCGCAACACCGCCGCAGGTGCTGGAAGGCGAGTCGCGGGTGCCGAACCAGCGGGTCGAGGACCACCAGCTCAGCTGGGCCCAGTGGTTCGCCGACTCGGCGGCGCCCGGCGTCATGCGGGCGCACTGGTACGAGCGGCGCCACATGATGCACTCGACTCGACGCTGGAACCGCGACCACAGTGCCGAGCTGCAGTCCGCGTGGATGAACGGCACCGGTCTGCTGGTCTGGGACGCCGTCTTCGGTGTCTGGGTGGGCTGGAACGATCGCGACAAGGCCACACTGCGCCGGATGCTGCGCGTGCAGCGGGCCTTCGCGGACCTGCTGGTCGACGGCGACTGGGCACCGCTCCTCGGGGCGTCCGATGAGGCACTGACGTCCGGCGTCTTCGTGTCGCGGTGGACGAGCGGCGGATTGACCCTCTGGACGATCGTGAACCGCGGCGACGAGGACTGGACGGGGAACCCGCTGGCCGACGACGCCGCCGTCGGCACGGCCCGCTACGACGTCACCGCGGGCCGGAGCGACGTGCGCGATGTCACCGTGCCGGCCCGCGGAGTCACCGCGATCCTGGATGTCGCACCGGGCGCGGCGCCACCTGCCGGCTTCGCCGGGCTCCTCGACGAGGCCGCCGCGGATCCCGGATCGACGGATGCGGCTTTCCCCGCGCGTGTGGCCGTCCGCGTCGTGCCCGCCCGGAGCGTCTCCGCTCCGTCCGCGGCTGCCGTGCTCATCGAGCCGGGCGAGCGCACGCTCGAGGTGGCCTATCGACGTCGCGAGACGGGCTTCTACCAGGGCGCCCCGTACGTGGAGGAATGGAAGCCGCTCCCTCCACGACTGCACGACGACCGGATGGAGACGGTGACCGTCGAGATCCCGAGCCGGGTCGCCGTGGCGGCCCGAGAGGTCACCATCGACGAGTTCCGGGCGTTCCTCTCCGCGACCGGCTACCGTCCGGCTCGCGCCTCGCGGTTCATGACGGGGACCGACGGGCCGGCTGCGACGGCTCCGGTCGTCGGGATCTCCCTGCCGGACGCCCGCGCGTACGCGCAGTGGGCAGGTGCCCGCTTGCCGAACGAGTTCGAATGGCAGCTGGCGGCATCACAGCCCGGCTTCGAGCGCGGGACTCCCGTGGTCTGGAACTGGACGGAGAGTGAGCATTCCGACGGCATCACGCGGTTCGTCATGCTCAAGGGCGGGAGCACGCACGTCTCGGTCGGCTCCGACTGGTACACCGACGGCGGGGTTCGCGAGCCGGAGTTCAGCCTCAAGCTGCTCCTCGCCGGCCTCGGCGTTGAGCGGTCGTCGAGCATCGGGTTCCGGGTGGCGTGGGACGTGGAGGCGGCACGATGAGCGCACCGTTGGACGGTCTCCGGGTTCTGGACGTCTCGACCCTGTTCGCAGGCCCGCTCGCTGCCACTTTCCTCGGCGACTTCGGTGCGGACGTGATCAAGGTGGAGCATCCCACCCGGCCGGACGCCGCTCGGGGACACGGGCCGGCCAAGGACGGGGTGAACCTGTGGTGGAAGACGCTCGGACGCAACAAGCGCACGGTCACGATCGACCTCGGCTCGCCGGACGGCGCGCACCTGCTGCTCCAGCTGGTCGCAGAGGCCGACGTGCTCATCGAGAACTTCCGGCCGGGCACGCTCGAACGCTGGGGTCTCGGTCCGGATGCGCTGCACGCGGCCAACCCCCGGCTCGTGATCGCACGCGTGACGGCTTTCGGCCAGTTCGGCCCGTACTCGGGCAGGCCGGGCTTCGGCAGCCTCGCCGAGGCGATGAGCGGATTCGCCGCACTCACGGGTGAGCCGGACGGACCGCCCACCCTGCCGCCGTTCGGCCTCGCCGACGGCATCGCGGCCCTGGCGACCGCCTATGCCGTGATGGTCGCCCTGCGCGCCGCCGATGTCGACGGGCACGGCCAGGTGATCGACCTCGCCATCATCGAGCCGATCCTCATGCTGCTCGGAGGGCAGATCACGGCCTACGACCAATTGGGCACGGTGCAGCCGCGCACAGGCAACCGATCCGTCAACAACGCGCCGCGCAACGTGTACCGCACGGCCGACGGCGACTGGGTGGCGGTGTCGACGAGCTCGCAGTCGATCGCCGAACGCGTCATGGAGCTCGTGGGCAGGCCCGACGTGCTCGCGGAACCGTGGTTCGGCTCCGGTCATTCCCGGGCAGAGCACGCGGACGAGCTCGACGCTGCCGTGTCGGACTGGATCGCCGCCCGCCCGACGTCCGAGGTGATCGGCGGGTTCGAGCGGGCGCAGGCCGCCATCGCGCAGGTCTACGACGTCCGCGGCATCCTCGCCGATCCGCAGTATCGGGCGATCGGCACAGTCCAGACGGTGCAGGACGACGAGCTCGGCGCGATCCGGATGCAGAACGTCCTGTTCCGCCTCTCGGAGACCCCCGGCGCGATACGGTGGGCCGGTCGTCCGCACGGCAGGGACACCGACGAGGTCCTCGGCGAGGTGGGCGTGACGCGCGAGCAGCTCGACGAGCTCCGCGCGAGAGGAGTCGTATGACCGCCCGCATCACGACCGGTCTGTATGTGCCCGGCGACCGGCCTGATCGCTTCGACAAGGCCGTCGCGACGGGAGCGGGAATGATCATCCTCGATCTCGAGGATGCCGTCTCGCCGTCAGCCCGGGGCGAGGCTCTGGACGCTGTCACAGCGTGGCTCGTCGGGCGAACGAGCGGCGGGCCCGTCATCCAGGTCAGGGTGAACCAGGACGCCGACCACGAATGGGAAGCCCTCCGAGCCACAGGGGCGGCCATCGAGCTGCGCGTTCCGAAGGTCGAACACGTCTCCCAGCTCGATCGCGTGGCTGGCGTCGTCGACGGCCTCCCGATCACTGCCCTGATCGAGTCGGCACTCGGCGTGGAGAACGCTGCTGCCGTGGCCGCCCATCCGGCCGTCACCCGGATCGCGCTCGGCGAGTCGGACCTCGCGAGCGACCTCGGCACCCGGGATGCGGCGGTGCTCGACCATGCGAGGGTCCGGCTGCTGTTCGCGGCGCGGGCGGCCGGCCTGCCGGCGCCGATGCTGTCCGCCTACCCGGACATCCGCGACCTCGACGGTCTGCGGGCGGACACCGAACGCGGCAGGAGGCTCGGCTGGTTCGGCCGTTCGGCAGTGCATCCCAGCCAGCTCCCCGTGATCGAGGCCGTCTTCGCCCGGACAGACGATGAGCTGGACTGGGCGCGGGCGGTCGTCGCGGCCGTCGACGGGGGCGGCGTCAGCACCCTCGCATCGGGGGAGATGGTCGATCCGGCGATGCTCGGGAGGGCGCGGGCCATCCTCGGCGAGCGATGACCGAGTGGCGGACGTTCACGAGCACCGCGATGGGCGGACCCGTGCGGTACCGCATCATCCGAGGCTCCGGTGACGCGCCGCTGCCCGTCGCGTACCTCCTGCACGGACGCGGTGACAGTGCGAACTCCTGGGAGCCTGTCCTCGAGGACCTCCGGCGCCTTCCACTCATCGCGGTGCTGCCCGACGCTCCGTGGACCTCTCGAGCGAGCTACTACGTCGACTCCGCGCACCGCTCCGGACAGGCCGTCGAGACGGCCTTCGCGGTCGACCTCGTCGCGGACGTGGATGCCCACCTCGGCCGCAGCGGTGATCGTCGGTACCGGATCGTCGCCGGCTATTCGATGGGCGGCTTCGGGGCACTCCGGCTGGCCCTGGCCCATTCCTCCGTCTTCTCCGCTGCGATCTCCCTCAGCCCGGCCGTCTACGTACCGGAGCCCCCGGTCGGCTCGTCGGCGAGGGAGTCCGGCGCCTTCGGACGCGGGACCGACACGTTCGCAGCCGACCGCTACCGCGAGCTCAACTACCCGGCCCTGCTGACCGGTCTCCCGGCCGACCGCGCCGTGCGGCTCGCCGTGGCCGTCGGTGACGCCGAGCCGCCGCATCCGGGAGCACCGGCCGCCCTGGCCATGACGGAGCAGGCCCGGCGACTGGTCGCGGCCGCGGACCGCGCCCCCGGCGTGCAGGCGACCCTGCGCAGCTACCGGGGAGGTCACGACTTCGCCGTCTGGCGTCCCGCGCTCTTCGATGCCCTGACCGATCTCGTCGGCGAGCCGCACTCCTGATGAGTGCCGGATTCCGACCCGCCTGTCAAGGGTCTGCGAAGTCGGTGCCGCTGCGCGCATACTGATGAATCCGCGCGTGTGGAGACGGGTCAGGATCTTCACGACGAAGCGCCTGACGAAAGGACTTCGCCGTGAAGATCCAGAACGCCTTCCGCCTCGGACTCATCGGCTCGCTCGGTGTCGGTCTCGGGGTCCTCATCATCATGTCGATCGTCTCGCTCTCGACGATCCTCACCTACATCGGCGCCGCCCTGTTCCTCGCGCTGGGGCTCGAGCCCGTCGTCGCGTTCCTCGAACGACACGGCTTCAAGCGCTGGCTCGCCCTCCTCACGGCGCTCGTGGTGCTGCTCGCCGTCATCGCCGGCCTGCTCTGGGCGATCGTGCCCGTCATCGTCGACCAGTCCACCCAGGCCGTCGAGGGTGTGACCGAGTGGGTGCAGAGCGGCGCGGCCCTCGACCTGTTCCACCAGCTGCAGGTGCAGTTCCCGGCCATCATCAGCCAGGACAACCTCGACGCCGTGGTGACCTACGTGCAGGAGCACGCCGGAAGCATCGGCGGCGGTGTGCTGCAGGTCGGCATCGGGATCGTCAGCGGGATCTTCGGGGCGCTCATCGTGGGCATCCTGATGATCTATTTCACGGCGTCGCTGCCCGCGATCAAGCGCAGCAGCTACCAACTGGTCCCTGCGACGAAACGGGCCCGGTTCGCCGAGCTCGCCGACCAGATCACCGACTCGGTCGGCAAGTACGTCATGGGGCAGGTCTCGCTGGCGCTCTGCAACGGCATCCTGAGTGCGATCTTCCTCTCCATCATCGGGGCGAAGTTCGCCATCCTGCTCGCCGTGGTCGCATTCCTGTTCTCGCTGATCCCGCTGGTCGGAACCATCACGGGATCGGTGATCATCGTGCTCGCCTGTCTCGCCACCAGCCCGGCGACGGCGGTCGCCGCGCTGGTGTACTACCTGATCTACATGCAGGTGGAGGCCTACGTGCTCAGCCCACGCATCATGAACCGCGCCGTGTCGGTTCCGGGCGCCGTCGTGGTCATCGCGGCCCTGGCCGGTGGTTCGCTGCTCGGAATCCTCGGAGCCCTGGTCGCCATCCCGGTGGCGGCGTCGATCCTGCTGATCATCCAGCAGGTCGTGGTCCCGCGGCAGAACGAGCTCTGACGCGAACTCAGCCGTTCAGCAGCGCCTTCCAGCCGGCCGGAACACGGCCGTCGGGGCCGGGGGTCGGCTGGTCGGCCGGGTGGGCCTGCGGATCGGCCAGCTCCGGGCCGTAGCTGTAGTCCTCGAGTTCGAAGTCCCAGAACCAGCTCTCGCCCGGCTCGAAGCTCCGCACGACGCGGTGGCCGCTCTCCTCGAAGTGGGCGCGGGCGTGCTGCGACGGCGAGCTGTCGCAGCATCCGACCGTGCCGCAGGTCGCACAGCGTCGGAGGTGGAGCCACCAGCCGTCGGCGCGGTCGCAGGCGGCGCATCCGTCCGACCCGGGCGGGACGGACGGATCGATGTCTGGATGCTGGTCCACGGAGGCCTCCTCAGTGCTGACGATGATCGACGAACGCCATGCGCGGGCCGCGCCGGGGTCGCCCCGGAACGCCGAGGGCCTGCAGCAGTCGGACAACGCGGTAGCGTTGCGGCCTCCAGTCCTCGAGCGCGGCGACCATCTCCTCGTCGGAGAAGCGGTCGCGACCGAAGAGTGCATGCCCCACGTATCCGGCGAGGTGGAAGTCGCCGACCGACAGGGCATCGGCGTCGCCGAGCGCTCGCTGCGCCACCTCGGCGGCCGTCCAGACGCCGATCCCCGGTACAGCACGCAGCCGCGCGGACGCGGCATGCGGATCGAGGTCCACGCACTCCTCGAGGCGATCAGCCACGCGGGCGGCCGTGACGATCGTGCGCGAGCGCTGCGGGTCGACGCCTGCGGCGTGCCACTCCCAGGACGGGACCATCGCCCAGGCATGGGCGGACGGCACCACCATCATGGGCGCGGGTGTCGGGCCCGGTGCAGCGGTCCCGAACGCACGGATCAGGTGCCGCCAGCTCGCGTGCGCCTGGAGCGTGATGACCTTCTGCTCGAGGATCGCGGGAACGAGCGCCTCGAAGACGCGGCGGGTCCGCGGGATCCGGAGACCGGGGTGACGCCGGTGCGCCTCGGCGATGAGCGGATGCTCCGGCTGGAACTCCGCGGTGCCGTCGCCCTGCCCGAGCATCGACGGCGCATCCGCGACGGCCGCGTCGGCGCCCTGCCCCCACGCCTCGCAGCGCAGTTCGTCGCCGGATCGACGGGTGATGCGGACGGTCGCCGGTCCGTCGGGCGTCAGCGAGGTGCGCCAGACGGCGCCGTCGGAGGCGACCTGGTGGGTCGGGTCGGTGCGGCCGCGGCCGAGACTGCCCAGGGTGAGCCGCACGTCGGTCGGATGCGGCGGGCGCCAGGTGATGATCGCATCCGGTGTCATCCATACAGTCTGCCTCGTCGGGGACGAGCCGGGGTGCGCCCTCCGGCGTGTTCCGCGCGCCTCGTGTCGCGGGGCCCGCGGCGCTACGCTGACGGGCATGAGTCGAGATGGCGTCCCCGCAGAGAAGTACCTCCCGTGGATCTTCCTGCTGGCCGGGGCGTTGATGATCATCGCCGGAGTCGCGCAGCTCGTCGCGACTCCCGAGACGGCCCTCCTCGGCTGGGTGGTCATCGGGTGCGGAGTCTTCAACCTCGTCGTCGCCGTGCTCTACCTGCGTCGCCCGGCACGGTGAGCCTGCGCCTTCCGTGACACGGATGCTGGCATCGGCAGCGCCGAGCATGGCACAATCACGCCATGACTGATGACGCGATCCGGCCGGTGACGCTGCGGCTGTACCACGACTTCGACCAGCGCTGGCGGGCCGTGCTGCAGGATGCGGACGGCGAGGACGTCGAGACCCTCGTGCTCCCGGCTGAGGCGGATGGAGTTCGGGCCGCCATCCGATCCGTACGGCACAGGCTGGGAACCCGCAACCTCGACGTCGGCGAGCTGACGCCGGTCGAGGACGGTCATGACGCCTGGGAAGGCCCGATCGCGGCCCTCGCCCCCACCGTGTGAGAACGAGGACCGCGACCTTGGTCACGCTGCGAGGGAAGGCGTGACGTCGACGGCGGACAGTCTGGCCGGGAGCACCCGTCCGACACCGCGGTAGTCCCAGCCGGCGGCACGCCACCGGTCGGGGTCCAGGCAGTTGCGGGCATCGACGACGACGGCGCGGGACACCAGCTTCGCCAGATGCTCGGGGTCGGCCTCCCGGAAGGCCGTCCACTCCGTCAGGACGAGCACGGCGTCGGCATCCGCGAGTGCCGTCTCGAGGTCGTCCGCGTAGGTGAGGGTCGGGAAGATCCTCCGCGCCGTTTCGCCGGCCTGGGGATCGAACACCTGCACGGCGGCGCCGCGCAGGTGGAGCGCTGCTGCGACGTTCAGTGCCGGCGAATCGCGCACGTCATCCGTGTCGGGTTTGAAGGCAGCGCCGAGCACGGCGATCCGGCGACCGAGCACCGACCCGTCGAACAGGTCCACCGTCTTGGCGACCACGCGCTGGCGCTGCTCCATGTTGATCTCGTCCACCTCCTGCATGAGCTTGACGGTGGAGAAGGCACCGAGTTCCCCCGCCCGGTGCATGAGCGCGCGGATGTCCTTCGGAAGGCAGCCGCCGCCGAAGCCGAGGCCCGCATCGAGGAACCGACGACCGATGCGCGCGTCGTGGCCGATCGCGTCGGCCAGCACGGTCACGTCGGCACCCGCCGCCTCGCAGAGACCGGCGATGGCGTTGATGAAGGAGATCTTCGTGGCCAGGAAGGCGTTGGCGCTCACCTTCACGAGCTCGGCCGTCGGCAGGTTGCAGGTGATCACCGGCACCCCGGACTCGATCGGCTGCGCGTAGACGATGCGCATGAGCCTCTCGGCCTGCGTCGAGGCACCACCCAGCACGATGCGGTCGGGGTGGACGGTGTCCTCGACGGCCTTGCCCTCGCGAAGGAACTCGGGGTTCCAGATCAACTCGGCCCGGACCCGGGAGGGTGCGGCGGCGGCGACGAGCTCACGCAGCCGCGCGGCCGTGCCGACCGGTACCGTCGACTTCCCGACGATCAGCCCGTCGTGGGTGAGGCTCTTCGCCACCTGCCGGGTCGCCTCGTCCACGTAGGCCAGGTTGGCGGCATGGCTGGCGGACTGCTGCGGGGTGCCGACGCAGATGAAGTGCACGTCGGCGGCTGCCACGGCCTCCGTGAAGTCGGTCGTGAACCGAAGGCGGCCGGTCTTCAGGTGCACTCGGAGGAGTTCTGGCAGGCCCGGCTCGAAGAACGGCACCTCCCCGCGGCCGAGGGCGGCGATCTTCTGCGGGTCGGAGTCGACGCCGATCACGTCGAATCCGAGCTCGGCCATGGCGGCGGCGTGGGTGGCTCCCAGGTAACCGGTGCCGATCACGCTGATCGTCGGTTTCGTCGTGGCCGTGGGGACGGACGGTGTGCTGGTGCCGCGAGACGGCTGGCGTACGGATGTCATGGTCGTTCTCCTTGCGCGTCAGTGGTCGTGGTGGTCGGTGGTCGGTGGCCGTGGATCATTTCGGATACGGTGTCAGCGCGAACCCGGCTGCCGGATTCGTGATGCCGTTCGTGAAGGCGGCGAGGGAGTCCGCGCGGGACTCGATCCGCCAGTCGTTCGTCACGCGGTCGCCGCCGCTCACCGTGGTGACCGTGAGGTTGAACCAGGCGAACCCGATCACGTCGGCGTTCTGCGGCCTCGTGAACGCCTGCATGAAGTCGGCGACGTAGGCCGGTTTGTGATTGCCCACCTCCGTCGCTCCGACCTCGGCGAGGAAGATCGGCTTCTTCGTGAGCGCGCGGAGCTGGGTGAGGGACTTGCCGAAGATGTAGTCGAAGCTGAAGGTGTTCTCCGCTCGGAACGGCGCCCGCAGGTAGCCGGAGAGCCCCACCCAGTCGACGTATTCGTCGCCGGGGTAGTGCCGGGCGAGGAACTCGGCGGACTGAGCCTTCGTGTTGAGGTTGTTGATGATGTTCGGAGCCCAGACCCAGATGACCAGGTCGTTGGCGCCCTCGGCCTCGAAGATGTCATGGACGTGCTGCCACATCCTCACGTAGTCGCCGGGGCGGTTGCCGTTCAGCGGCTTCCCGCCGTAGGTCTCCTCGCCCCACGGGTACCAGCTGCCGTTCATCTCGTGGTCGAGCCGGATGGCCAGAGGCAGTCCGCTCGCGACGATGTCCCTGGCGTACTGGTGCAGGTAATCGTCGAAGGCTCCAGGCACCCCGGCCTCCGGATCCCCGATGATGCGCGGGAGCGAGTACTCGGGGTTCACCGCCTCGCTGTTCGGCGCGTTGATCGGCCGTGACTCCCAGGTGAGCAGGGGAAGCATCCCGCGCGCCCACGACTTCTTGATGACGTCGGCCCGGAACGTCTGGTCCCAGCCGCCGAAGTAGCCGACGATGCCCGGCTGCACTCCGACCTTCGTCGACGTGTCGTCGAAAGTGGCGAAGTTGAACGGGGCCTGGGCGGTGTACATCCCGAAGTAGCGCTGGTCGGGCGAGACGAGCGTGTCCCGTGCGGGAGCCGTCACAGCCGGTGCCGGCTCGGGCGTGGGGTCCGGGGCCGGGGGAGCGGGCTGCGATTCGTCGGACGAGTCGACGTCCCGGTAGATCACCAACGGCGACGGATCGGGATCGTCCGACGGCGGATCGTCGTCGGTCACGGGCGGGGCGGCCGGTGCCTTCGGGGCCGGCGTCGGAGTCGCCTTGCTCTTGGCCTTCGCCTTCGCCTTCGCATCGGCCAGGTCCTTCTCGAGGCCGGCGATCTTCGATGCGAGGAGCTTGTTCTTCGCCGAGCTGTCGGCGAGGGCCTGATCGCTGCTGGTCGCCGTCGGCGTCGGTGCTGGACTCGACTCCGGTGATGCCCAGACGGCGGTGCTCGCGGCGACGAGGCCGATCACGAGGACGGAGGCGCCGAGCATGGTCCGGCGGGCGTTGCGTGAGCTCTGGGCCCACCAGTTGCGGTGTGGATCAAACAATGAGGATCGCCTCCCCGGCGAGGATCACGAGGCCGATGACGTAGGGCCAGGCCGCTTTCGGATTGAGTCGCCGTCGGGTCGGCGCGGTCGGGGTCGAGGTGCTCTCCGGTTCGAGGAGCTCCTCCGTCTCGCGACGGGGGCGCTCGGCCACCACCACGCTGGATCGGCTCAGGTCGCCGAACAGTTCGTGCAGGTCGGCTGAGCCCGTGTCCGTCGACGCAGCGCGGCGACCGGACGGCGTCGAGCGCGTCCCGGAGTCCGGTTCCGGGGCGAACGGATGCGCACGGCCGCCGGACGGGGCCGTCGCGGCCAGTTCGTCGATGAGGTCCTCATCCGGGTCCCCGCCGCCGGTGTAGGCGCCGGCCCGGGTTCCCCAGCCGGCCACGTGGCCCATCCGGAAGAATCCGAGCAGGCGGATCGGCATCAGGAACAGCGTGGAGAACAGGATGAAGAACGGCAGCCGCCAGAAGTCGGACGGCTTCTCGGCCAGGTGGCGCAGCTGCCGGATCGCCATGCTGAGCACCGAGGAGATGACGACGAGTGCGACCACCCAGATGAGGCCCGTCTGCAGGCCGTAGTCGTGCAGGATGCCCTCGTAGAGGTTCTCGCCCTGGCTCGTCGCCGCGCGGTACACCCAGCCGCCGATCACCCCGGCCAGGAGGAACGGCAGGACGATGTCCATCGACATGAACAGGGCGAGCACGGGGGCGTGGCCCAGCATCCACGGCAGCATCCGCAGCGTGTTGTACTGGCTGCCGCGGGCCCAGCGCAGCTGCTGCTTGGCGAGCTTCTTCATCTGCAGCGGAGCATCGGTGTAGACGAGGCTCGTGTGCTGGTAGACCGTGCGGTAGCCCTCGGTCAGGGTGAGGTTCGTCAGGGTGCGGTCGTCGGAGATCTCCAGGAACACGCCCATGAACTTCTGGCCCATGAACTTGTCCATGACCCGCATCAGGATGGACCGCCGGAACGCGATGGTGCGGCCGGGAAGGCAGCCCACCTGTCCGAGCACGCTCTGGGCCGGCATCGAGTAGAGCGATCGCGAGTTCTCCAGCCAGTCCGCCCAGCGCGTGATCGAGGTGCGTGACGGTTCCAGGATGCGCTGGCGCGTCGTCGCACCTCCGACGCGATCGTCCCCGAACGGCTTCACGAGTTCGGAGAGGGTGCTCGGGGTCCAGAGCGTGTCCGAGTCGACGAGCACGGTGATCTCGCCCTTCGACAGCTCGGTGCCGATCTTGACCGCGTTGCGCTTGCCCGGGATGGGCGTGTGCACCCACTGGACGAACGGGGCGAAGTCCCGGCAGACCTCCTCGAGGCCCACATTGCGGGCGCCGTTGATGACGACGATGATCTCCGTCGGATGCTGCTCGACGATGCGTGCGAGCACGTCCCGGAACAGGTCGAGCGGTTCGTCGACCACCGGGATGACGACGCTCGTCGTCGCCTGGTGCTCGGCGAGATACGGCCGATAGCGCTGACTGATGAGCAGCTTCGTCAGCCACAGGCCCCAGATCAGGGCCGAGTAGACCGCGAACAGGTACAGCTCGGGGTGACCACCCAGCATGTGGCGCACCTGCAGTAGGAAAATGAACATCCGTCCCCCTCGTTCGACGTTGTCATCCGCGACGTTGAGGAGCTTGTTCGGATGTCTTGAGGTTGACCCCCGTTCGGGAGTGCCGCAAGAGGGTCGTGACGGTGTTTACCCGCCCGAAACAAGCCGGACGCATCCCGGAACGACGGGGCAGAAATGAGGACTTGCGCGTTCAGCGTGTGCGGCAACATCCCGGTGAACGGGACTTTCTCCCGGCATCGGGGGACAGATCCCGCGGCGGTCGACGGTCGTCACGACGGCTGCGGACACCGAATCGGCCCGGGGGTGAGAATTCCCTCATCGCCGGGCGGCGGGCTTCGGTGTCTGCGGAGAAGGCGAGAATGGACCCGTGCTCATGGTCGTCGGTCGTCTCTCCCCGCGCACGACGCGACTCCAGCGCTGCGACGACGACGGGACTCCCATCGAAGGACCGGACGACCTCCCCGACGATGCCGTCGCGGCGCGGATCGCGGCCGAGGAGGCGTCGGTCGCACCGCGGTGGGTGTGGGACGACACGGGCCGGTGGTATCCCGCGCTCCTCGGGGCCGGCGTGCGGGTCGCCCGTGCCCACGACCTCCGGCTCAGCCGTGCGATCCTCCGGCTGTCCTCCCTCACCGCCGGGAGCGGCTACGCCCTGGCGCCGAGCTCCGTCTGGGACGAGCAGCCGGCGGCTGGGCGGCCACCCGAACGCGACACCCCGCTGTTCGGCTTCGGCGACGAGTTCTCCGCGGACGAGGGCAGCGCCGTGGCTCCGGAGGATTTCGTCGAGACGGAGGCTGAACTGCGGCGCCAGCTCGCCGTGGTCGCAGCGGTGCCGGGCGGAGGGCGCCTGCGCCTGCTCCTCGCCGCCGAGTCGTCCGGTGCCCTGATCGCCGCCGAGATGCATGCCGCCGGGCTGCCGTGGAGCACCGAGCGGCACGGCGACGTGCTGACGGATGCCCTCGGGCCGCGGGTGGCCGCGGGTGAACGACCGCGTCGGATGCAGGACCTCGTCGACCGGATCCGGGTGATCCTCGACGATCCGCAGGTGAACCCGGACTCCCAGCAGGACCTGCTGCGGAGCATCCGGCGCGCGGGCATCCTCGCGACCTCCACGCGAGCCTGGGAGCTCCAGGAGATCGACCATCCGGTGATCGAGCCCCTCCTCGAATACAAGAAGCTCGCTCGGCTGCTGTCGGCGAACGGCTGGACCTGGATGGACACGTGGATCGTCGACGGCCGGTTCCGGCCCGAATACGTGCCGGGCGGAGCGGCCACCGGACGCTGGGCGACGAGCGGCGGCGGCGCCCTGCAGCTGCCGCGTCAGGTCCGCTCGGCCGTGCGGGCCGATCCGGGCTGGAAGCTCGTCGTTGCAGATGCCGCGCAGCTCGAACCGCGGATCCTCGCGGCGCTCTCCGCGGACGAGGCGATGGCCGCAGCCGGCCGCGGAACCGACCTGTACGCCGGGATCCAGGCCACCGGCGTCGTCGACACGAGGGCCCACGCCAAGGTCGCCATGCTCGGGGCGATGTACGGGGCGACCACGGGCGAGAGCGGGCAGCTGCTGCCGCGTCTCGCACGGGCCTATCCGCGCGCCATCGCCCTCGTCGAACAC
The DNA here is from genome assembly GCA_040512695.1 of Leifsonia sp. Lineage (GTDB taxonomy): Bacteria > Actinomycetota > Actinomycetes > Actinomycetales > Microbacteriaceae > Orlajensenia. The sequence continues at coordinate 16,236 of JBEVEO010000188.1, forward strand.
GCGGCGCGGGCGGGGGAGCGGGGGGAGTCCGTCACCTCCTGGCTCGGGCGGTCATCGCCGAGGCCCTCCGCCGCGTGGGACGCCGTCCAGGCCAGGGCCAGCGATGCGGACGCGTCGGAGGCGGATGAGAGGCGCGCGCGATCGCAGGCGAGGGACTGGGGCCGCTTCACCAGGAACTTCGTCGTGCAGTCGACCGCCGCCGAGTGGGCGCTGTGCTGGATGGCGGAGCTCAGGAAGACGCTCGCCGGGCTGTCCGCCGACGGAGCGTCGCCCGGCGTGCTCGACGGCACGGTGTTCGCGAGCCGGCCGCACCTCGTCTTCTTCCTCCATGACGAGGTCGTCGTGCACGCGCCGGCCGCCATCGCCGAGGCGACGGCGGCAGCCGTCACCGCAGCAGCCGAAAGGGCGGGGCGGTTGCTGTTCGGCGGTTTCCCGGTCGACTTCCCGCTCGGCGTCGCCATCGTCGACGACTACGCCGAGGCCAAGTGACGGCGTTCAGGCAGCCGGGCGGCGTCCGCGACGAGGACGTTCGGCACTGTAGCCGCGGCCGAGGCCGTCGGACGCTTCGGCATCCGCCGTCTCGACGCTCGTGAGCCAGTCCAGGGCGGCGGCAGCGAGCAGTGCCGACGCCTGGCGGGCCAGGACGGACTGCGGCTCGTCGAGCGTCGATGACGGTTCCGTGCTCCAGCGTTCCCGGTACGAGGCAACGAGCGGCGCGATGTCCACGTCGGGCAGGGAGGTCGCCATGAGCACGGCGTCGAGCATCTCGATCCAATCCGGCGCCGGCCCGGGGGAGGCTGCCGTGAGCCAGGCGCCGGCCTCCTCGGCTCCCGCCGCCGTGATCCGATAGAGCGGGAGGCCGTCATCCGTCACGCCGGCGGCGCGGACGAGCCCCTGCGTGCCCAGGCGGTCGAGGGTCGAGTAGACCTGGCCGATGTTCACGGCTCGGCGATGAGCCAGTCGCCCCAGCAGTTCGGCGTGCAACTGGGCGCCGTAGGCGGGGCCGAGCGTGAGCACGGCGAGCAGGCCGTCACGTACCGACACGAGCACCTCCCGGGCGAATAAAACCATACCCAGCATAGCGATGTCCGCGCGGGCGGCCGGTCGTCGGCGACCGGCCGAATCACAATGTTGTGATTACCTCAGCTCGTGCGGCATAATTCTCGGTATCGGCTCTCGGGCCGCACAACTTCAGACAGATGCCGTGGAATTCCGTGCGAGGTCGTTGGGGAAGACGTACCTCACATGAACGGAGAGAACACCATGGCGTCAACAGCTGCCCGACAGGCACCGACTGCGCGGGGCGTTGTGTATGTCCACTCGTCACCGCGGGCGCTGTGCCCGCACGTGGAGTGGGCGACCGGTCGTGCCCTCGGGGAGGCCGTCAGTTTCTCCTGGGTCGAGCAGCCCGTGCTGAAGGGCGCCCAGCGCGCCGAGTTCTACTGGGAGGGCGGCCCAGGCACCGGAGCCGCCATCGCCTCCGCCCTCCGCGGCTGGGAGCACCTGCGCTACGAGATCACGGAGGACCCGGGTCCCGGATCCGATGGGTCCCGCTGGATGCACACGCCCGACCTCGGCGTCTTCTTCGCCCAGACCGACACCGCTGGCAACATCGTGATCCCCGAGGACCGCGTGCGCGCGGCGATGGAGGCGGCGGGATCGAATGCGCTCGAGCTGCACCGGGAGCTCCGCATCGCTCTCGGCCAGGCGTGGGACGACGAGCTGGACGTGTTCCGGCACGCCTCCGACGATGCAGCGGTGGTCTGGCTGCACAAGGTCGGTTGAGCTCTCGACGCTCCACGAACTCAGAAGCCC
>JBEVEO010000128.1:0-5667 GCA_040512695.1 Leifsonia sp.
CGATCGAGTCGGGGTCCGCCGGCGGCATGGTGCGCAGGATGCCGATGCCGCCGTCGAGCATGATCGTCGCTGCGGCCATCCCGGTGAGCAGGGAGACCTGCGCGTTCCACGCCTCGACGGGCAGGAGAACGCGGCGTTCGATGCCGTAGCCCTGCTCGGTGCGGATGACCTCCTCCTCGGGCAGGTCGAGGCTGGCGCCGTCCCGCTCGCTCTCGAGCGCGATGCGCGCCGGCCCGATCTCGGCGAGCATGGCCACGGAGTCCGGTGCCGTGCCCGCGTCGATGGCGGCCTGCGCCTCGGGATAGCTCCACTGCCGGACCGAGCGGATGACCGCGCGCTCGAGGGACACATCCGTCACCATGGCCGCGGCATCGAGAGCGAACGTCCAGACGATGGCACGGCGATCGGCATCGGCCAGAAGCGACGCCGCGCCCTCGCTGAGCACGGGCGGGTACAGCGGGATGCGGGCGTCCGGCGCGTAGAGCGTCTGCCCGCGTCGTCGCGACTCGGCATCGACGGCTCCTCCCGGCGTGACGTACGACGCGACGTCGGCGATCGCGTAGCGGAGCGTGAAGCCGGCTCCGCTGCGCGCGATGAACAGGGCCTGGTCGAGGTCCTTCGAGCCGGCAGGGTCGATCGTGCAGAACGGCAGCTCCCGCAGGTCACTGCGCTGCGGCACGGGGTCGGGAGCCACGGCCGCGCGTTCCGCCTCGATCCGCACGGCCTCGGGGAACGCGTCGGGCAGGCCGAGGGCGAGGCGGAGTGCCGCGAGGCTGTCGGCGAGCTCGCTCTGCCCGGCCGACGGGGTGACGTGGGCGCGGCGTCTCTGCATGGCGCCAGCCTACGGGCGGTGCTGCGGTGATCGGAGTCGGCGCCGCACGAACGCCTCCGTGCCGCTCGGCGTCCCGCGCCCTGCGTAAACTGACCGGGTGCCTACACGCCTCTCCAACTACTTCCTCCGCACCCTTCGTGAAGACCCGTCAGATGCCGAGGTGACCAGCCACCGCCTGCTCGTGCGTGCGGGCTACATCCGACGCCAGGCGCCGGGAGTCTTCGCGTGGCTGCCGCTCGGGCTGCGGGTGAAGGCGAAGATCGAGGCGATCATCCGCGAGGAGATGGAGGCGGCCGGTGCGCACGAGGTGCACTTCCCGGCGCTCCTGCCCCGCGAGCCCTACGAGCTCACCAACCGCTGGACCGAGTACGGCGACGGCCTGTTCCGCCTGCAGGACCGCAAGGGCGCCGACTTCCTGCTCGCGCCGACGCACGAGGAGGTCTTCACGCTGCTCGTGAAGGACCTGTACTCCTCGTACAAGGACCTGCCGCTGTCGATCTACCAGATCCAGGACAAGTACCGCGACGAGGCCAGGCCGCGCGCCGGACTCCTGCGCGGTCGCGAGTTCACCATGAAGGACGCCTACTCGTTCGACTACACGGATGCCGGCCTCGACGCCTCCTACCAGGCCCAGCGCGACGCCTACGAGCGCATCTTCACGCGCCTCGGCCTCGAGTACGTCATCGTGAAGGCCGACGCCGGCGCGATGGGCGGCTCGAAGAGCGAGGAGTTCCTGCACCCGACCCCGGTCGGAGAGGACACCTTCGTGCGTTCCGCCGGCGGCTACGCCGCCAACGTCGAGGCCTACGTGACCGAGGCGCCCCCGGCGCGGAGCTTCGACGGACTCACGCCGGCCGAGGTGCTCGACACCCCGGACACCCCGACCATCCAGACGCTGGTCGACCGCGCGAACAGCGCGCATCCGCGTCCCGACGGTCGTGCCTGGACCGCTGCCGACACGCTCAAGAACATCGTCATCGCCCTCAAGAACCTCGACGGAACGCGGGACATCGTCGTCGTCGGCCTCCCGGGCGACCGCGACGTGGACATGAAGCGCGCCGAGGTGGCGTTCGCCCCGGCGGAGCCGGAGCCCGCGACGGAGGCCGACCTCGCCAAGCACCCGGGCCTGGTCAAGGGCTACATCGGGCCGTGGTCGCCGGATGGAGCCGTCCTCGGCGAGGAGTCGGCCACCGGCATCCGCTACCTGCTCGATCCTCGTGTCTCCGAGGGATCCGGCTGGATCACCGGTGCCAACGTGCACGGGAAGCACGTCTTCGGCCTCGTCGCCGGCCGCGACTTCACGGCCGACGGCACCGTCGAGGTCGCCGACGTGCGCGCAGGCGACCCGGCGCCGGACGGCTCCGGTCCTGTCGAACTCGCCCGCGGCATGGAGATCGGCCACGTGTTCCAGCTCGGCCGCAAGTACGCCGACGTCCTCGGCCTCAAGGTGCTCGACGAGAACGGCAAGCTCGTCACCGTGACGATGGGCTCGTACGGCATCGGCGTCACCCGCATCCTGGCGATCATCGCCGAGGGCAACAACGACGACAAGGGCCTCATCTGGCCCGCGGCCGTCGCGCCGTTCGACGTGCACGTGCTCGCGGCCGGCCGGGACGAGGCCGTGTTCTCGGCTGCCGAGCAGGTCGCCGCGGCGCTCGAGGCCGCAGGCAAGTCTGTGCTCTACGACGACAGGCCCAAGGTCTCGCCCGGGGTCAAGTTCGGCGACGCCGAGCTCATCGGCATCCCCAAGATCGTGATCGCCGGACGCGGCGTCGCAGAGGGTGTCGTCGAGGTCTGGGATCGGGCGACGGGGGAGCGCACCCCGGTGGCGATCACCGAGGTCGCCGACGTCCTCGGCTGACGGGCTCGGTGCCCGAGTCCGCCTCCCGTGGGTGCCATAACGCGCACGTCGTAGGCCATGGGTGCCATAACCGCATCTCGTAGGTCATGGGTGCGATAACGCGCACTTCGAGCTCGAGGTGCGCGTTGTGGCACCCGTCGCGGTGCGCGCGGTGTAGCGCGGCTGGGCCTATGGGATGAGGGGTGGGATAACGCGCATCTCAAGCTCGAGATGCGCGACATAGCGCACGTCCTCCCGGGGCGAAGCCCAGGCCGCGACGTCCACATCCGTCGGCGGCTCGCCTCGACCGTCTTGCGCATGCGTTCAGAATGCCGGCATGACTCCGCGCAAGCTTCCGCCCCCGCTCACACGAGGTGCTTTCCGCACAGCCGCCGTCGATGGCAGTGGAACCGGTCGCGGCAGACTTCGCGGCCACGATGTGATCCATCCGTTCCACGGGGTGAATTCGGTCGGCATCGACGTCTCGACCATCACCGGTCTCTGCGACGCGTATGCGGTGCGGATGCTCCCCGGTCAGTATTTCAGTCACGTCACCGCCGCGCTGTTGTTCGGTGTTCCGCTGCCCCCGGGGTGCCAATCGGCCCCCGTGCACGTCTCGGTGTTCGCGCCGAGGACTCCGCCGCGTGCGCGCGGCGTGGTGGGCCACAAGGTCGCGATAGACGGGGTGCTCGTCGGACATCGGATGAACCGCCCGCTCGTCTCGCCCGCCGACGCCTGGTGTCAGTTGGCAGAACTCATATCGCGGGAGGATCTGGTCGCCGCGGGTGACTACCTCATCTCCGGCCGTCTCACGGATGAGGGCAGAGAGCCTCCCCTCGCAACGCTCGACGAGCTCGCGGCTGCGGCTGAGCGGCATCGAGGCAAGCGGGGCTCGGCAGCCATCGCATGGGCACTCGAACGCACGCGTCCCGGGGTCGACTCGAGACCGGAGTCGTTGCTCAGGCTCCTCCTCGTCGCCGTCGGGCTCCCCGAGCCGCTGATCGGCGACCCGACCCTTGTGGACGACGGACGGCTCACCCTGCATCCTGATCTCAAGTACCCGCAGTGGCGCATCGTCCTCGAATACGAGGGCGACGGACACCGCACCGTCAAGAGCCGCTGGCGCGGAGACATCTCGAGGCGTGAGCTCTTCGAGACGGCGGAGTGGCGCGTCGTCCGGGTGACGGCCGACGACGTCTTCGTCGACCCGGCGAACTTCGTGCGACGGCTGCGTCGCATCATCCACGAGCGCGAGAGCGCGGGCTTCCTCGGCTGTGCGCCATAACGCGCATTTCGGGGTCGACAGGCGCGTTATGGCACCCGTGGGACCCCGTAGGCGCGGCCGCACCGGCGGGCCATCGACGAGAGGCACGTTAACGCGCACTTCGGGGTCGACATGCGCGTTATGGCACTCATGGGGGAGACGCCCCGGGACGGTCGCCAGTGGCTCGGGGGACCGGCGCGACGGGTGACGCACCCCTCCGGTATCGGGTAGCGTAGAAGATCGGCTCGACGCACCCACGTCGGCGACAAGTTAATACGAGATCTGAATAGAGGAGGCCGGAGATGGACATCGACCTCGGCGTACTGCGTCTGATGGAACGTGAGAAGGAGATCCCCTTCGACGAACTGGTCCACATCATCGAGCAGGCGATCCTCACGGCGTATCTCAAGCACGTGAACCCCAACGCCCACGGCCACATCGACCCCGCCGGTGCGCGCGTCGAACTCAATCGCAAGACCGGCCATGTCTCGATCTTCATCCCCGAGCTGGATGAGGAGGGCAACGTCATCGGCGAGGCCGAGGACACGCCGAGCGACTTCGGCCGCATCGGGGCTTTCGCGGCCAAGCAGGTCATCAACCAGCGCCTGCGCGACATCGCGGATGACGCCGTGCTCGGCGAGTTCCGCGGACGCGAGGGCGACATCGTCGCCGGCGTGATCCAGCAGGGCCCCAACCCGCGGATGATCCACGTCGACCTCGGAACGGTCGAGGCGATCCTCCCGCCGGAGGAGCAGGTTCCCGGCGAGGAGTACTCGCACGGCTCGCGCATCCGCGTGTACGTCACGAGCGTCTCGAAGGGCCTCAAGGGTCCGCAGATCACGGTGTCGCGCACGCACCCGGCCCTGGTCCGCAAGCTCTTCGCACTCGAGGTGCCCGAGATCGCCAGCGGCGTCGTCGAGATCGTCTCCCTCGCCCGTGAGGCCGGCCACCGCAGCAAGATCGCGGTGCGCGCGACCGAGCCCGGCGTGAACGCCAAGGGCGCGTGCATCGGCGAACTCGGCCAGCGCGTGCGTGCCGTGACGGCTGAGCTCAACAACGAGAAGATCGACATCGTCGACTACTCCGACGACCTTCCGACATTCGTCGCGAGCGCACTGTCCCCGGCGAAGGTCACCAGTGCCTATGTCGTGGACGCCTCGCTCAAGGCCGTTCGCGCGCTGGTCCCCGACTACCAGCTCTCGCTCGCGATCGGCAAGGAGGGCCAGAACGCCCGCCTCGCGGCGAAGCTCACGGGCGCGAAGATCGACATCCAGCCCGACTCGATCCTCGAAGGCGACTAGTCGCCACCGCCCGTTCGCGCCGCCGCCGCCAGCCGGTACGGCAGACCCCCAGCCCATAGGTGTAAAGTGGAACCCGTTAGAACGTGCATCGGATGCCGTTCGCGCGCCCCGAGGTCCTCACTTCTGAGGATCGTCGCCGGGGAATCAGAACTCGTGGTCGATGAGACCGCCGTCCTGCCCGGCCGAGGTGCGTGGCTGCATCCGACGGACTCGTGCTTCCAACTCGCACTCCGCAAACGGGCCTTCGGGCGCGCACTGCGGGTGAGCGGGCACCTGGATGCATCCCCTTTAGAGAACAGGCTGAACGGCACAGTGATCACTAATGAGTGACAACTAATGAGCGGCTCGAAATGAGACCCGTCCGTCTTTAATGGTCTGCCCCTGTTCGGGCGCAGGCCCAGAACAGGAGAATTGTGGCTGCAAATCCACG
>JBEVEO010000242.1:0-4071 GCA_040512695.1 Leifsonia sp.
CAACCAGGAGCAGCGCGAGCGCGCCATGGCCGCGTTCAAGGCCGGCAAAAAAGACATCCTGATCGCCACGGATGTCGCGGCTCGCGGCATCGACGTCAACGACGTCACGCACGTGATCAACCACACCGTGCCCGACGACCACGACACCTACCTGCACCGCGCCGGCCGTACGGGTCGTGCGGGCAAGACCGGCATCGCGGTCACGTTCGTGGACTGGGACGACCTGCACAAGTGGGCGCTCATCAACCGCGCGCTCGAGATGGAGCAGCCGGATCCCGTCGAGACGTACTCGTCGTCGCCGCACCTCTACGAGGACCTCGACATCCCGGCCGGCTCGAAGGGTCGGCTGAAGCCGACCCCCGTCAAGGACACCGCGCCGCGTGCCGCAGCCGAGAGCCGTGGCGGTCGCTCCGCCTCCGGCCGTGGAGGATCGAGCGAGAGCGCAGCGCGTTCCGGCTCCGGAACGGGCGAGGGCTCGTCGGGTTCACGCAACCGCCGTCGCACCCGCGGCGGCCAGGGCTCGTCCGGTTCGGCTGAGGCCGTCGCCGTGTCGAGTGACGCCGCCCCCGCGGATGCCGCCGGCGCGGAGACGAACGTCGCCGCCGGCACGCACGACGGCCAGGGCCATGAGCACCACGACGGCAACAGCGCACCGCGACGCCGCCGTCGCCGCGGCCCGCGCCCGACGTCCGCCCCGCAGTAAGGACGTCCGCCCCGCAGTAAGTAGGGGTCGCCGCCCTGACTGCGCGGTCGCTGTGATCCCGCTACGCGGCCGACGGCGCTGTTCGTCGGCCGGGTAGCCCGCGAGCGCAGCGGGCAGGCGAATCGAGACCAGTCGGGCGACCGTCGACCTCAGCCGCCGTAGACCGGTTCCGATCCCGTCGCCTCGGCGATGATGCGCTCGAGGGCCTCTGGCGTCGTCGTGTTCTCCCCCAGGCGGTTGGGCTTGCCGTCGCCGTGGTAGTCGCTGGACCCGGTGACGACGAGCCCGAAGCGGCTGGCCAGGTCGTGCAGCCGCACCTTCGCATCCGGCGTGTTCTCCCGATGGTCGATCTCGAGTCCGAACAGCCCGGCGTCGACGAGCTTCTCGAGCCGCGACGCGGGGATCACCGACTCCACGCCGCGGGTTCCCGGATGCGCGAGCACCGGTACTCCCCCGGCGGCGCGGATGAGGCGCACGCCGGTGAGCGGGTCGGGGGCGTAGTGCGGCTGGTAGTACCCCCGCCGCCAGTGCAGGATGCCGGCGAAGGCGTCCGAGCGGTCCGGCGCGTGCCCGCGTGCCACGAGGGCGTCGGCGATGTGCGGGCGACCGACGGTGGAGTCGGGTGTCGTCTGGGCGAGCACGTCGTCCCATGTGATGTCGTAGTCCCGCGAGATCCGTCTGACGATCTCCTCGGCGCGAGTGAGCCTGGCTGCACGGATGCGCGCGGTCTCGGCCAGCAGGGCGCTGTCCGCCGGATCGAAGAGGTAGGCGAGCATGTGCACGCTCGCGTACTCGAGGCGGGTGGAGAGCTCCATGCCCGGGATGAGCGTCACGCCGACCCGACGGGCCTCGTCGCTCGCGGGCTCCCACCCGGCTGTGGCGTCGTGGTCGGTGATCGCGACCGTCCCGAGTCCCGCCTCCGCCGCGGAACGCACCAGATCGGCCGGCGTCTCCGTACCGTCTGAGACGCTCGAATGCGCGTGCAGGTCGATGGGACCCCGGAAGCGCTGCATCCCCCCATGCTAGGGCGCGGTGCGCACGGCGACGGCATCCGCTCAGGGTTCTCGCCTAGGGTGAACGGGCCATGTCCCGTCGCCTCCTCGTGTCACTCGTCGCTCTCGTGGCGGCGATCGGCGCCATCGTGCTGGCCTGGCCGCAACTGGTCGGCCTGCAGGACCAGATCGTGTTCGCCCAGCTCGTGGCCTTCCGTGCCGTGCTGGCCCTCTCCGCCATCGGCATCGCCGTCGTGCTGGCGCTCCTCCTGCTGGTGCGGCCGCTCCGCCCCCTCGCGGCGGCCCTCGGCGTGGTCGTGGTGCTCTTCGCGGCCGCGAACGTCGCCATCCTGGCCGGGCGCGGACTCGCGGGCTCCGGCGCCGACCCGGCGAGCGCGACGGCGTCCACCGAGCAGACGACGACGGGCGAGACCGTCACGGTGCTGAGCTGGAACACCCTCGGCGGCCAGCCCGGTGCCGATGTCGTCGCGGACCTCGCCCTCGAGCACGGTGCCGACATCGTCTCGCTCCCCGAGACGACCGATGCCTTCGCCACCGAGGTCGCCGAGCTCATGCGGGCGGGCGGCAGTCCGATGTGGGCGTACGGGCTCTCCTTCAGCGAGATCTACGAGGCCAGGTCGACCGCCCTGCTCATCAGTCCGGATCTCGGCGACTACACCCTGCAGTCCGCGGGCGGCACGGGTCCTCCCGGCAACACGAACGTCTCGCCGACCGTCGTCGCAGCGCCCATCTCGGGCGAGGGACCGACGATCGTCGCCGTGCACGCCGTCTCGCCCCTGCGCGGCGAGATGGGCAACTGGCGCAGCGACCTCGACTGGCTCGCCCAGCAGTGCGACGGCGGCAGCGTGATCATGGCCGGCGACTTCAACGCCACGATCGACCACATGGCCGGACGGGGAACGGATGGCGGCCAGCTCGGCGAGTGCGCCGACGCGGCGCTGCAGGAGGGTGCGGCCGCCATCGGCACCTGGCCGAGCAGCACTCCCGCCCTGCTCGGAGCCCCGATCGACCATGTCATGGCGACAGCCGACTGGACGCCCAGCGCGTTCGAGGTCATCACGTCTCTCGACGACCTCGGCAGCGACCACCGGCCGATCGTCACGACCCTCACCCGAGGCTGATCCTCCCGCCGGATCCGTCGTCGCCGCCGCGGAGCGGTGCGACAATGGATGGCATGGCCAGCAGCACCGACACCTCCGTATCCGCACGCCCCGCCGACGCAGTCGAGGCGCCCACCCCGATGGAGACGACCGAAGCGCCCCGCGCGACGACGAATCGCTCCACGACCCCGAGCTCCGACGGCTTCAAGGACTACATCGGACACGGATGGGCGGACCGCGTGGAGAGCGTCCCCGCGCCGCGTGAGCAGGCGTCCTTCGCCGCCGACCGCCGTGCCCGCCTCTCGGCAGCCTTCCCCGGACAGCGGCTCATCGTGCCGGCCGGCAGCCCCAAGCAGCGTTCCAACGACACCGACTACGCCTTCCGCGCCCACTCGGCCTTCTCCTACCTGACCGGGTGGGGATCGGATTCCGAGCCGGGAAGCGTCCTCGTCTTCGAGCCGTCGTCAGCGGGCCACGACGCCACCCTGTACTTCCGCGAGCGCGCCGGCCGGGACTCCGACGAGTTCTACGCGAACCCCGAGATCGGGGAGTTCTGGATCGGACCGCGGCCGTCCCTCGCCCAGGTCGCCGGCGACCTCGGCCTCGCCACGGCCGGCATCGCCGATCTCTCCGCCGTCGTGGACGCCACGGACACCGCGACCCTCATCGTGCGCGAGGCCGACAGCGGGGTGACCGACAAGATCGACAACGCCCGCATCCGGTTCGCCGCAGAGCGCGCGCTCTCGACCAACGCGAGCGACAGCCCGTTCAGCATCGAGGTGGGCGACCAGCACGAGCCGGACGCCAAGCTCGCCGAGGTCCTCAGCGAGATGCGCCTCGTCAAGGACGCGTACGAGATCGCGCAGATGCGCCTCGCGGTCGACGCCACCGGGCGCGGCTTCGACGACGTGCTGGGCGGGCTCGAGCGGGCGATCGCCGTCGAACGCGGCGAGCGAGTCGTCGAGGGCGTCTTCAACACCCGCGCCCGGCTGGACGGCAACACGGTGGGCTACGACACCATCGCCGCATCCGGCGTCCACGCGACGATCCTGCACTGGACCCGCAACGACGGTCCGGTGAAGCCGGGCGAGCTCATCCTCCTCGACGCCGGCATCGAACTCGACAGCCTGTACACCGCCGACATCACCCGCACCCTCCCCATCAGCGGCGAGTTCAGCGTGGAGCAGCGTCTCGTCTACGAGACCGTGCGGGAGGCCGCGGATGCCGCGTTCGCGATCGTGAAGCCGGGCATCGT
>JBEVEO010000132.1:0-2757 GCA_040512695.1 Leifsonia sp.
CGTCGGCAGTCAGGACGGGACCGCCCCGCAACTCACGGTGTCGCTCGACGGCACGCTCTCGTTCTCGTACTCGAACCCGGTCATCAACCCCTGGAACTGCAAGGACACCGACGAGACCGGGGCCTGCGTGCCCACAGGCGACGGCACCGTCCCGGGGGAGGAAGCCGCCATCGAATCCCTGCGCTCCGTGATCGCTGCGACCGGGCGAGACCCGGAGGCGTACCAGTACAGCTCGGAGACCTGGGAGGGCGCTCTCACCCGTACCGCCCAAGCCTGGCCCGTCATCGACGGTCAGCGCGTCGACCAGCCGTGGACCCTGGAGCTGGCGACCGAGGGCATCGTCAACTCCTACGGTGGGCTGGCGTCGATCGTTCCCCTGGGCGACTACGAGGTCGTCAGTGAGCAGGAGGCGTTCGAGCGGCTCTCCGACCCGCGCTTCGGCGCCCAGATGACGAACCTCCCGATCGCGTTGCGCACGACCGCCGACGCCGCCGCAGGCGACGCCCCGGTCGAGTGGGTGCCGCCCACGGAGCCGCCGGCGACGCCCACGGCCGGAGCCGCGCTGTCGTGGCCGGTGAACCAGGTCGACATCGTGAGCGCCAGGCTCGGGCTCGCGAGCCAGTGGCAGCCCGACGGAAGCGTGGTCGTCGTGCCCGCCTACGAGCTCACGGATGCCGAGGGCGGCACCTGGTCGGTCATCGCCGTCGCCGACTCGATGCTCGACTTCGCCACGGAGTAGGGCGCCGGAGGGCGGCATCCGGCAGACGGATGCCGCCCGTTCGGCATCCCGCAGATGGATGCGCCCGCTGTCCGGCATCCCTCAGGCGGATGCCGCCCGTTCGGCACCCCGCTGGCCGCATGTCGGCGGCATATGGGAGGCTGGCGTCATGCCCGAGTCACCGGAGGTGCAGGCGCTCGCCGAAGAACTCGGCGCGCGGTTGACCGGCCACGCGTTGACCGGGGTCGACGTGCTCGAGTTCCGCACCACGAAGACCCGTTCCCGTGCGCCGGAGTCGCTCGTGGGCGAACGTGTCACCGCGGTGACCCGCCACGGCAAGCTCCTCGATCTGGCCTTCGGGGCGCACCATCTCGTGGTGTCGCTCGGCAGACACGGCTGGGCCCGGTGGGGCGGGGCGGATGCCGCCATCGACGACGCTGCAGCGCCACCGAGCGGATCCGCGCCGGGAGCGGCAGCCGTGCAGACGGACGCACCCGCGCCGCCTCCCGCCCTGGTGACTCTCGCCTTCGACGACGCGCCGGTGCTCGAGTTCACCGACGCCGGTGACTGGGTCTCGCTCGGTCTCTGGGTCGTCGACGACCCGGCCGAGGTGCCGGCCGTGGCGAAGCTCGGACCCGATCCGGCCGATCCGACCTTCACTCGCGAGGACTTCGACGGCGCCGTGGTCGGCCGCCGCAAGCAGGTGAAGGCGGTGCTGCAGGAGCAGGAGTCGTTGGCCGGCATCGGCAACGCCTACTCCGACGAGATCCTGCACGCTGCGAAGGTGTCTCCCGTCGTGCACGCGGCCAGCCTCGACGCCGACGCGCTCGACCGCCTCTTCGACGCGACTGTCGCGACCATCACCGGCGCGATCTCCGACCGCCGGGGCGTGCCGATCGCGAAGCTGAAAGAGACCAAGGTCGCGGCCATGAGCGTGCACGGGCGATCGGGGGAGACCTGCCCGGTGTGCGGCGGCACCATCCATGACTTCAGCTTCGCCAGCACGACGGCGCAGTACTGCCCGAGCTGCCAGACCGGGGGCGAACTGCTGCCGCTGAAGGCATCCTGAGTGACTCGCGAACTTTCCCTGCGCGTTCGAGACGTGATGCGCGACACTGAGGCATGACGGAACGCCGCCTCACGCTCGCCTGTCCACGCTGCGCGTCGACGGCGAACGTCGGCGTCGCCGTCGTGCCGACCATGGGGGACTCCGGTCTCGCCGTGGTCGACTACGACTGCCCGGGCGGATGCCGCTACGACGACATCAGCGAGGCCGTCGACGCCGCCCTCGGCATCCGTCGCGACCTCGGCTGACGGGTTCCGTGACGCCGCGGTGACATGTTCCGGCGCGACCCCCCTGCGCCGGAGTAGCCTCGGAATCACCCCGCACCGCCGCGGTCGCGGGCCGACGGGAGCATCATGAGCAACCACACCTATCGCGTCACCGAGATCGTCGGAACCTCGCCGGAGAGCACCGACACCGCCATCCGCAACGGCATCGCCCGTGCCGCCCAGACCCTGCGCAACATCGACTGGTTCGAGGTCGTCTCGACGCGGGGCGAGGTCGCAGACGGTGCCGTCGCGCACTTCCAGGTCACCCTCAAGGTCGGCTTCAGGCTCGAGGACTGACCGGCCGTGCCGGTGACGGATGCCGACCGCCGGGTGCTGGCCCGCGCGGTCGAGCTGGCACGCGAGGCGATCGACGCCGGTGACGAGCCCTTCGGCTCGGTGCTGACGGATGCCTCCGGCAGGACCCTGTTCGAGGATCGGAACCGCACCTCGGGTGGCGACGAGACCCTGCATCCGGAGTTCGAGATCGCTCGATGGGCCGCGAACAACCTCGCCCCCGACGAGCGGGCGCTGGCCGTCGTCTACACCTCGGGTGAGCACTGCCCGATGTGCTCGGCGGCGCATGCCTGGGTCGGGCTCGGTCGCATCGTGTATGCGGCATCCGCCGGCCAGATCAGCGGATGGCGCTCCGAGTGGGGTCTCGCGCCGAGCGCCGTGGCGGTGCTGCCCATCACGACCGTCGCGCCGGG
>JBEVEO010000249.1:0-41762 GCA_040512695.1 Leifsonia sp.
GGCTCGGGCGGGAGGCCGCGAGGCTCGTGCTCGACCAGATCCGCGGCGTCGACGCGCCGACCGTGGTGCTCCTGGAGTCCGAGATCGTCTGGCGCCACTCGGCCTGACCCGCTCCGGGCCGTGCGGCGACGGTCGATGCGCGGCGGGACCGGGCTGCGGCGTCATGGACGAGCGCAGCAGCCGGCCGGGAAGGCATCCAGCGCCGCTGACCGGCCCCGAAGTCCCGCCGCAGGTGCGTAGGCTGGCCGGATGAAGGTGGTCAGCTACAACCTCCGGAAGCATCGGGCCGTCGATGAGATCGCCACGATCGACGAGCGCTACTCCCCCGACGTCATCTGTCTCCAGGAGGCCGACACGAAGGACCTGCCGGAGCACTTCGGCCGGCTGGAGCACGCGTCGTCCACGACGGGCAATCGCCTGGGGCTCTCGGTCTACTACCGCTCCGACCGGTACGAGTTCCGCACGATGCGGGCCGTCTCGCTGAAGAAGTCGCTGCACGACCGCATCGCGCGTCCCGCCCACGAGCGTCTCGTCGGCGTGAGGCTGTTCGATCGGCTCGAGGAGCGCGAACTGGTCGTCGCCTCGTTCCACGCCGCTCCGCTCACCGCGCTGAACTCGCTGCGCCGGCATCAGATCAAGGCCGCGCTGGCGGAGCTCCAGCTGCTCGGGCCCGGCCTGCCGACGCTCATGGTCGGCGACTACAACTACCCGGTGTTCAAGGGGAACCTGGCCGATCACATCCGCGACGTCGGCTACGACCTCACGCTGAGCGACAGCCGCACCTACACGCGCTACAAGGTGTTCCGTGGCCACTTCGACCTCGCCACATCGGTGGGCTTCGACATCGAGCGCGTCGAGACCCTGCCGCGCGGTTCATCCGATCACCTGCCGATCCTCGTCGAGACCAGCTACACCGCCGCCGTGCCTGCGGCCGCAGCCGGCGGCTGACCCGCGAGGCCATGGACACTCCTCGGCTCGTGTCGGAGGATGGACCCATGGGAGTCATCGTCGCGAACCTGTTCATCACCCTCGACGGCGTCTACCAGGCGCCGGGCGGCCGCGACGAGGACTCGTCGGACGGGTTCCCCTTCGGCGGCTGGCAGGCACCCGTCACCGACGACGAGGCCGGCGCAGCCATCGGCGCCGAGATCGAGCGCATCGACGCCCTGCTCCTCGGCCGGAGGACGTACGACATCTTCGCGGCCTACTGGCCGCACCAGTCGGACGACATCGGCGGCACGCTCAACCGCGTGCCCAAGTACGTCGTGTCCGGGTCGCTGACGGATCCGAGCTGGGCGGGCACGACCGTGTTGCCGGATGCCGCTGCCGCCGGCCGGCTCCGGGAGGAGTACGACGAGGTGCACATGTTCGGCAGCGGCGCCCTCATCCGCTCGCTGCTGGCGGCCGACGTGATCGACCGCCTGCACCTGTGGCTCTATCCGGTGACGCTCGGGCAGGGCAAGCGCCTGTTCGACGCCGGAACGATCCCCGCCACGTTCCGTCTGGCGGAGCCGGCGCGCACCTTCCCGAAGGGGGCTGTCTCACTGGTCTACGAGCGCGCAGGTGAGGTCGAACTGCGGGACATGTAGCCGGTCTCGTCACGGGCGTCACTGCAGACGGATGTGACGGGAGGGAACGGGCGCGCTCCGCGGCTCAGTAGTCCTCTCGGCCCTCCAGCAGCAGTCGCAGTTCGTCCTCCGTGGCCTGCCAGGCCACGAGGGCAGCCGTGAGCTGCGCGTCGAGCCAGGCCGGGTCCCGGTCGCTCGCGTCGATCAGCGCCAGCCTCTGCAGCCGCTCCGTCGCCGATCCGGTCAGGTCGTCCATCGCTCCACCCTCCATCGGTGTGGTCGGCACGCGGCCGGATGCCGCTCCCGTCGACCATCACGCTCATCCAAGCAGGTTCCGCGCCGGCGCGATATGCCGGTTCCGGCCGCTTCAGCACGGTTTTCGCGGCCGCAACCGGCATCTCGGCGGGGTGCAGGACGCGATCCGGCCCGACCGGGGTCCCTCGGCCGAACGGCCGATGCGATCGGACCGACCGGCCGATGCGGCGTCCGGATGCCGCGCGCCAACATCGAGCCATGACCGAAACCGCCGCGCCGCCCTCCACGCGCCATCCGTCCAGGCGTCGCCCCGAGTGGCTGGCACCCGCCGGACTCATCGCCCTCAGTCTGGTGCCGATCCTGGCCGGGTCGATGCGCCTCACGGAACTCAGCCTCGGGGCAACCGTCACCGCCGAGAACGCCCGGTTCTTCGCGTCTCCGGTGCCGGTGATCGTGCACATCGTGGGCTCGAGCGTGTTCCTCGTGCTCGGGGCACTGCAGTTCGCCCCGTCGTTGCGCCGCCGGCGCTGGCATCGCATCGCCGGCCGCATCGTCGCACCCGCCGGCCTGCTCTCCGCACTGTCGGCCCTCTGGATGACGCTCTTCTACACGATGCCGGCCGTCTACGGGCCGGTGCTCTTCGTGATGCGCATCGTGCTCGCAACGGCGATGGCCGCGGCGATCGTCTACGCGTTCCTCGCCATCCGGCGCGGCGACGTGCGCACGCACAGCGCCTGGATGACCCGGGCATACGCGATCGGCCTCGGGGCCGGAACGCAGGTGTTCACCCTGCTGCCATGGACCCTGCTGCTCGGCACGCCGGACCCGCTCACCTACTCGCTGCTCATGGGCGCGGGCTGGGCCGTCAATCTCACCGTGGCGGAAGTCGTCATCCGGCGCCGGGACCGCGGGTCCCGCCCGCGATCCGGTACCTTCGGCCGATCCGCCGCCGCGGCCACCCCTCTATCCTGAGGGCATGACGAGCCCCGTCCGCGCGCTGTGGGAAGCGCCGGCAGCGTCCCCGCCGCCGCCCCGCCGCGTCTGGCGCGACTGGGTGCTCGTCGGAATCCTGCCCCCGCTCGCGGTGCTCGAGGCCGCCCTGCGCCCTGACGTCCCGTGGCGCTGGCTCTGGGCGGTGATGCTCATCGCGCTCGTTCCGACGCTGCTGTGGCGGCGCACGCATCCGCTCGGGATGCTCGCGATCGCCTTCGGGGCCGGCACGGTGCTGAGCCTGGCGCTGGGCGGAGAGCCCGAGCTGTTCACGACCGCCTACTTCCTCGTCCTCGTCTACGCCGTGATGCGCTGGGGCACCGGCCGCGCCGCGCTGGTCGGCGTGCTGATCCTCGCCGTCGGCGTGCTGTCGTCCCTGCTGTTCAAGGCCCCGACGATCGCCGACCTCATCGGCTCCATCGCCGTCGTCGTCACGACGAGCACGCTCGGGCTGGTGTTCCGGCTGAGGGCGTCGGCCAGGGCCCGCGAGCTCGACGGCATCCGGCTGCTCGAACGCGAGCAGCTCGCGCGGGACCTGCACGACACGGTGGCTCACCACGTCTCGGCGATCGCGATCCAGGCGCAGGCCGGCACGGCCGTGGCGGCGAGCGATCCGGCTGCCGCTGCCGAGGTGCTCCGCGTGATCGAGGGCGAGGCCTCGCGCACCCTCGACGAGATGCGCTCGATGGTCCGCATCCTCCGGCACGATGACACGGCGGAGCTCGCGCCGATCACGGGTCTTCGCGAACTGCATCGGCTGGCACGAATGGGCACCGACGGACCGAGGGTCGCGGTCCGCACGACCGGCGCCGTCGATGACGTGCCGCCGGCCGTGGGCGCGGCCGTGTTCCGCATCGCCCAGGAGGCCGTGACGAACGCCCGGCGGCACGCCGTCGGAGCCACCCGCGTCGACGTGGACGTCGTCGTCAGCACCGCAGGGGTGCGACTCGACGTGCGCGATGACGGCGCCCCGGCCGCGATCGCCGTTCCCGGCTTCGGGATGACCGGGATGTCCGAGCGCGTCGCGCTGCTGGGCGGGACCTGGCGCGCGGGTCCGCTCCCGGACGGCGGGTGGGCGGTCGAGGCCGTGCTGCCCCGGGCAGGATGGTCCGCATGAGCGTGCGCGTCCTCATCGCCGACGATCAGGAACTCGTCAGAACGGGGCTGCGGATGATCCTCGACGCGCAGGCCGGAATCGAGGTCGTCGCCGAGGCGTCCGACGGAGCCGAAGCGGTGGCGCTCGCCCGGAGCGTCCGGCCGGACGTGTGCCTCATGGACATCCGGATGCCGGTGCTCGACGGCATCGCGGCGACGAGGATCCTCGCCGGGCCCGACGTGGCCGACCCCATCCCCGTGGTCGTGATCACCACCTTCGACCTGGACGAGTACGTCTACGCGGCGCTCCGCGCCGGTGCGCGCGGATTCCTGCTCAAGAACGCCGGAGCGGTGCTCCTCGCCGAGGCCGTGCACGCGGCCGCACGCGGCGATGCCCTCATCGACCCGAACGTCACCGTGCGGCTGATCGAGGCGTTCGCCCCGTCGAGGCGCGAACCCGCGACCGATCCATCGACGCCGCTGACCGAGCGGGAGCAGGATGTGCTCTCGGCGGTGGCGCGCGGTCTCGGAAACACCGAGATCGGCCGGGAGCTGCACATCTCGCTGAGCACGGTCAAGACGCATATCGCGAGCCTCATGGCCAAGCTCGCCGTGCGGAATCGCGTCGAGCTCGCGATCTGGGAGCACGAGCGCCGCGGGCGTTGACCCCGGTCAGCGGGCGCTCCGGTGCCCGGGACGCCGAAATGCCGGTTCCGGCCGCTTCACCGAGGTGAGAGCGGCCGCAACCGGCATTCCGATGTGCGATGGGGACCAGCGGGTCAGGCGGCCTGCGGCATCCGTGCGGATGCCGCGTGCACGACGAGTGCGCCGTCTCGGGCATCGACCTGCACCGCGCCGCCGTCCGCGACCGCCCCGCTCACGAACAGGTCGGCGATGCGGTCGTCGACCTCGCGCTGGATGAGGCGACGCAGCGGTCGGGCGCCGTACTGCGGCTCGTAGCCGTGCTCGGCGATCCAGTCGACTGCGGCATCCGTCACCTCGATGCTCACCTCGCGCTTCGCGAGCCTGTCGGACGTCGTGCCGAGCATGAGGCGCACGATGTCGCGGAGCTGCTCCTGCTCGAGCTTCCGGAACAGCACGATCTCGTCGATGCGGTTGAGGAACTCGGGGCGCATGGCCTCGCGCACCTTGCCCATGACGCGGTCGCGCAGGTCCTGCTCGGAGCTGAAGCCCGACGCATCTGATCCGCCCACGAAGCCCATCGCACCCGACCGCGACGCGAGGAACTCGCTGCCGAGGTTCGAGGTCATGATGATCACCGTGTTGCGGAAGTCGACCGTGCGGCCCTGGCCGTCGGTGAGGCGTCCGTCGTCGAGCACCTGCAGCAGCAGGTTGAACACGTCGGGGTGGGCCTTCTCGATCTCATCGAACAGCACGATCGAGTATGGGTTGCGCCGCACCCGCTCGGTGAGCTGTCCGGCCTCGTCGTAGCCGACGTAGCCGGGAGGGGCGCCGACGAGACGCGACACGGTGTGCCGCTCACCGAATTCGCTCATGTCGAAGCGGATCACGTTGGAGCCGCTCCCCGAGCCCGTCGACGGTGCGTACAGCGCGTCCGCCAGCGACTTGGCCAGCTCGGTCTTGCCCACGCCGGTGGGGCCGAGGAACAGGAAGCTGCCCACGGGACGGTTGGAGTCGCCCATGCCGGTGCGGTTGCGGCGCACGGACTTCGCGACCGCGGTGACCGCGTCGTCCTGCCCGATGACGCGGCCGTGCAGCTCGCTCTCGAGCACGGCCAGGCGGTCGCGCTCTCCCTCGGTGAGCCGGTTCACGGGGATGCCGGTGGCCCGCGAGATCACCGCGGCGATCTCGGCTTCGTCGATGACGGGCTCGTCGTTGCGACGCGCGTCGGACGTGGACGCCGTCCGGTCGTCTGCGGACGAGCGGTTGGTCGCCTCGTCCAGCTTGCCCTGCACCTTCGAGATCTCGTCACGGATGCGCGACGCCTCCTCGTAGTGCTCCGCCGAGACGGCCGCGTTCTTGTCCGCCTCCAGCTCGGCGAGTCGGGCGATCAGCGCCGAGACGTCGACCTTCACGCCGAGCCGCAGGCGCAGCCGCGCCCCGGCCTGGTCGATCAGGTCGATGGCCTTGTCGGGCAGCACGCGGTCGGTGAGGTAGCGCGCCGACAGCTCCACCGAGGCGCGCAGCGCCTCATCCGTGTAGCTCACACCGTGCTGCTCCTCGTACGCGGGCTTCAGGCCGTGCCGGATGAGCACGGCGTCCTCGATCGACGGCTCGCCGATGCGCACCGGCTGGAAGCGGCGTTCGAGCGCCGGGTCCTTCTCGATGGTGCGGTACTCCTTGAGCGTCGTCGCACCGATGAGGTGCAGGTCGCCGCGCGCGAGGCGGGGCTTCAGGATGTTGCCCGCGTCCATTCCGCCGTCGCCGGCCCCTCCGGCGCCGACCACGGTGTGCACCTCGTCGACGAACACGATCAGCTCGCCCTTGTGGGCGGCGATCTCGTCCATCGTCTTCGTGAGGCGCTCCTCGAAGTCGCCGCGGTACCGGGTGCCGGCGAGCATGCCGGGCAGGTCGAGCGAGATGACGCGCTTGTCGCGCAGCTGCTCGGGCACACTGCCCTCGACGATCGCGCTGGCCAGGCCCTCGACGATCGCGGTCTTGCCCACTCCGGCCTCGCCGACCAGCACCGGGTTGTTCTTGGTGCGGCGGGACAGGATCTCGATGGTCTGCTCGATCTCGTCGGTCCGGCCGATCACTGGGTCGAGGTCGCCCAGCTCGGCGAGCTCCGTGAGGTCGGTGCCGAACTTGTCGAGCATCGGGGTGTCCGACTCGGGCTCCTCGGCCGCGAACTCGGGGCTGCCATCGGGCGCGACGGTCTCGCGCATGCCCTGGGTGAGCGCCTCAGCCGTGACGCCGGCGTTCGCCAGCACCTGCCCGGCAGGGGTGTCCTGGTTGAGCACGAGAGCGAAGAACAGGTGCTCGGGCTCGATGTACGTCGATCCGGATGCTCGGGCCACCTGGTAGGCGTGGAACAGGGCGCGCTGAGCCGAGTTGGTGATGGTGGCGGCGTTGACGGATGCCTCGCCCGTCGGCCCGGGAAGCCGCTTCTCGGCGGCGGTGGCGATGGCGCCGGGGTCGACGCCGAGCCGCTTCACGGCGTCCTTCGCCGCGTCCTCGCCGATGATCACGCGCAGGATGTGCAGCGCGTCGAGCTCGTTCTGGCCGCGCTCCAGCGCGAACCGGCCGGCCTGCTGCAGGATCTCCTGCGTGCGCGCGGTCAGGAACCGGCTGAGGTCGATCGAGCGCGCACTGCGGGCGCGCTCGCCGTCGAGATAGCGGGCGAGGAACTCGTCGAACGAGTTGTTCTGGTCGCCGCTGTCGGGTGTGAAGTCTTCGGGCACGAACCCTCCTGGTTGGAAACTTGAGTGTGTTGCACTCAACTTCAACGCCCCCGGGGCCCTCGTATTCCCTCGCGCCCTGTCAGGGTCGGAAATCCACTCGCTGACCGTCGGAATCCACTCGCACTCGCCGCCCGGTCTCGTGCGACTCGATCGCCGCGAGCGCGATCACCAGCGCCCGGCGCCCCGCCCTGGCATGGACCGGCGGCTCCTGCCCCGCACGCAGGGCGCGCAGCACGGCATCGACGTGGCGATCGAAGGTTCCGTGGAAGGACCGTGCCTCGTCGTTGAAGTATCCGGCCCGCCAGAGGGACGCCGTCTCGTCGCCGGACCGATGGATGCTGAGTTCCCGAACGGTGTCGCGCACGACCAGACGCCCCTCCGTCCCGTTCACCTCGATCAGCTGCGAATCGGGGTAGGCGTACGACGAGTCGTAGCTGCCCAGCATCGTTCCGACGGCGCCGTTCTCGAACTCCAGCGCCAGCGCGATCGTGCTCCAATCGCCATAGGTCTTGTCGGTCATCTGGGCGGCGACCGTGGCGATCGGGCCGACGAGGTGCTCCAGCATGTCGAATCCGTGGCACTGGGTCTCGATGAGGTTCGCGTGGCGGGACGTCCCGTGATTGGCCTCGCCTCCGAACCGCCAGGTCGCGAAGACCGGGTCGCCGAGGTCCCCGGCATCGATCGCCGCCTTCGCGCGGATGACGGCCTCCGCGTACCGGTGATTGAAGTCGATCGCGAAGAACAAGTCCCTCCGCGCCGCCTCGTCGATGAGCTCATCTGCTTCAGCACGATCGAACACCAACGGCTTCTCGACCAGGAGCGGCACCCCGGCGCGAATGAGCTCGAGCGTCGGCGCGAAGTGCGCCTCGTTCGGCAGACAGACCGAGACCAGGTCGGGCGCCGCGACCCGGAGCATCTCGTCGAGGTCGGTGAATGCCGGTGCCGCGTACGCGCCGGCGCGGGCAGCGGTTCGCACAGGGTCACGTCCGACGATGCCCACGAGTTCGGTGTCGGCGCGTCTGGAGAAGACGCGTGCGTGCTGTTCCCCCCACGTGCCGGCGCCGACGACGGCCACCCGGATGCGGTCAGTCGACTCCAGTGACATGTGCAGGCTCCTTCGCGTGCAGGGATGGCACCATGCTACGAGCCTCGCCCGGCCGCGTCACCGCTCGGCCCCGTCGGTGTAGCCTGCGAACGCGCCACCGCAACCGATGCGCTCTGGTGATGCACCGATCGAGGGAGGAATCCGTGCGCATCCGCGCCGTCGACATCGTCGACGTCTTCATCTATCTCGTCGTGCTCGGCCTGTTCACCCAGTTCCTCCCGAACGTCATCACCGAGTCCTTCGCCGTCTCGCTGCTGACCGCCGTGCTGTTCAAGCTCGCGCTGGAGGTCATCGCGATCCTGAAGACGCGCATCATCGCGCGGGTGCGGGCGGCTCGCAGCGGCCTCGGCAGGACGCTGAACTCCGCTTTGCTGCTCCTCCTGGGCGCCGGAAGCAAGTTCCTCATCCTCTGGCTGACCGACCTGCTCTTCGGCGACGCGGTGCAGCTCGGCGGCTTCTTCTCCGTCACACTGCTCATCGTCGTGCTCATGCTCGCGCGCATCGGGTTGCGGCTGCTGATCTCGCGGGCGTGGCCGAGGGACGGCTCCGCGTAGGAGCACCGGCCGTCTCGCCGGGCGTGCCCGTGGGGCGGCCGCCGGCAATCCAGCGGCCCTCGCGCCCGCCGGTGCATCCGCGTAGCGTTGGCGGCGAAGCGACAGCCGAACTAGGAGGTTCCCGTGGCCGAGCTCTCACCCATCCAGCCGTGCCTGTGGTTCGACGATCAGGCCCGTGAGGCGATGGACTACTACGTGGAGGTGTTCCCGAACTCGAGCATCACCTCGATCGACACGTATCCGGACGAATCGCTGGACGAGCACTTCACCGGGATGGCGGGCAAGGTGCTGAACGGCCAGTTCGTCCTCAACGGGATGCACTTCGTCTGCCTCGACGGCGGCCCGCTCTTCAGGTTCAACGAGTCGATCTCGTTCATCGTGTCGTGCGATGACCAGGACGAGATCGACCGCTACTGGTCGGCGCTCTCCCACGTGCCGGAGTCGGAGCAGTGCGGCTGGTGCAGGGACCGGTTCGGGGTCAGCTGGCAGGTCGTCCCGGCGAACATGGCCGAACTCACGCGCAGGCCCGAGCAGATCCAGGTGATGATGCGGCAGAAGAAGATCGTGATCGCCGAGCTCGAGAACGCCTGACACCGGATCTCCCACGCCAGGGGCGGTTCTAGACTCGGTGGATGGCGCACGACCCCGACATCCCCGACGCCTTCGACGTGTACACGCTCGTGGTCCTGCGTCGCCCGGCGGATGCGCCGGAGTTGCCCGATGCGGAACTCGACGCACTCCAGGCGCGCCACCTCGCCTACCGTGCCGAACTGCGCCGACGGGGCGTCCTCGTGGCGAACGGTCCGTTCGACCGGCAGAGCGACCCCGCCTATCGGGGGATGTCGATCTTCGCCTGCGACCCGGCCGAGGCGGCACGCCTGTCGGACGACGACCCGTCCGTCGTGGCGGGCCGGCTCGCCTATGACGTCATGGAGTGGTGGGTCGCAGCCGGGTCCCTCGCCTTCCCCCGCGCCGATGGCCCGGTCGGCGAGCGCCGCACGATGCCCGGCGACTGACGAGAGCTGGATCGGCGCTGATCAGCGCTCGGCGTCACGACGGCGCGTGAGCCGGATGACGGGCATCACCCGGTCGGTGATCGACTCGTACCGGGCGAACCCCGGCGATCGGGTGGTGATCGACCGCCAGGCGTCCTCCCGTTCCGCGCCGTGCAGCTGCGCGGCCGTGACGGCGATGCGCTCTCCGCCGACCTCGATGTGCGCCAGGTCGGGATGCGCCGCGAGGTTGTAGTACCAGGAGGGGTTGCGGGCGGCTCCGGATGCCGACGCCACGACCAGGCCGGTGTCGTCGCCCGCGGGGAACCAGGCCACGGGGTTGCGCCGCTCGGCGCCGGTCCGGCTGCCGATGCTCACCAGGACGATCGACTTCGCGGCATCGAACGACCCCTTCCGCCTGACGCGGTCCACCATCATCCGGTTCGCCCACTGCTCGATCCTGCTGCGGCCGGGCTGGCGCGCGCCTCGTGTTCCGTTGGGTGTGTCGAAGGCCATGGTCTCGTCCCCCTTCCCGGCGACGATCATTCCTCCATCATCCCGCGGATGGCGCCGGTCCGACCCTTCGCCGTGGCGACGAACGCACCGCCGCAGGCGGCGCCTAGCCGACGTCGAGCACGACGCTCCCGCGCTTCCGGCCGGTGTCGACGTAGCGATGCGCCTCGACGATGTCGTCGAGGCCGTAGGTGCGGTCGATGACCGGTCGCAGTTCGCCGGACTCGGCTGCTGCGGCCAGGCGGGCCATGCCGTCGGGCCCCATCTCGCCGCCCCGGAAGTCCACGACGAGGCCGCTCCGGCGCGCCTGCAGGCCGGCGGACATCATCCCCGGCAGGTCGGTGATGACCAGGAGCAGGGCTCCGCCCGGGCGCAGGAGGTGGGCGACCCGTCGGAAGGAGGCGTTGCCGACGCAGTCCACGATCACGTCGTAGCGCGCACGAGCATCGCCCGGCGCCGAGCCTGCGCCGGCGAAGTCCTCCACGGTGTAGTCGATGACGCGCTCGGCTCCGAGTCCGCGGACCAGTCCGGCGTTCCCTCCGCTCGTCACCGCGGTCACGCGCGCACCCCGACGCGACGCGAGTTGCACCACCGCGGACCCGACCGCCCCGGAGGCGCCGTTGACCAGCACCTCGCTGCCCGGACCGATCTCCACCCGGTCGAGGTACCGCACCGCGGTGTGTCCGCCGAAGATCACCGCGGCGGCCTCCGCGAAGGAGAGGCCGAGAGGCATCCGGGCGACCTGGCCGTCCTCCTCGATGGTGACGTACTCGGCATGACACCCCATGCGCCCGCCGCGCATGACGATCACCTCGTCGCCGGGGGCGAAGCGGGTGACGCCGGCGCCGACGGATTCGACGACGCCCGCGGCCTCCATGCCGAGGATGTGCCTCCTCGGCCGGAACAGGCCGATGGTGGGGGCGACGACCAGCGCGAGTCCGCGCGGCACACGGTGGCTGCGCAGTCGGTGGTCGGCGATGCTCACCGTCGACGCCATGACCCGGACGAGGATCTCGCCCGGCCCGGGGTCGGGCTTGGGCACGGCACCGACGTGCACGATCTCCGGCGGGCCGAACCGGTCGACCAGCGCAGCGCGCATCGTGGTTCGGGTGACTGGTGCTTCGTGCGCATGACGTGCCTCGGTGGACATCTCGACTCCCTTACAACGTAAGACTTACGTCGTAAGATACGCCGGTCCCGGCCCGCTGTCCAGAGCCGGACGTCCTCAATCTGACGTTGTAAGGTGGACGCATGCCGTCGAGAATCGCGGAGCGCTCTCCGCTCAATCGCGACGCGGTGCTGCAGACCGCCCTCCGCCTCGCCGACCGCGACGGCATCGAGGCCCTCACGATGCGGGCCCTTGCCGAGGACCTCGGCGTGGAGGCGATGTCGATCTACTACCACCTGCCGAACAAGGACGCGATCCTCGACGGCCTCGTCGAGGCGGTGTACGCGGAGGTCGAGGAGGAGGTCGGCGGGTTCGGTGTTCCGCCGTCGACGGATGCCTCCACATGGCCGCTCGCGCTCCGCGGCCGGATCCTCGGCGCCCGACGCGTGCTGCTGCGGCACCCGTGGGCACCCGCCGTCATGAACGTGCGAGGCGCACCGGGGCCGAATGCCATCCGTCACGTCGACGGCATCGTGGGCATCATGCGTGCTGGCGGGATGTCGCACGACCTCATCCACCACAGTCTGCACGCGACGGGCAGCAGGCTGTTCGGTTACGTGCAGGAGCTCGGCGACGACTCGCAGGCACCTCCTCCGGCCGCCGTCGACGCACTGGCGGCATTCGCACCGAATCTCGCCGCCATGCTCGCAGAGGTGGTGCACGACGATCCGGATTCGACGCTCGGCTGGTGCGACGACCAGACCGAGTTCGAGTTCGGGCTCGACCTGCTGATCGAGGGACTCGAACGGCGCCGTGCCGCTGAAGCGAGCCGGTGACCGGAGGCCGTCGGCTCCCGACCGATGGCCCGCCTAGGCCCCGTCGTTCTGGAGGAAGGCCAGCACCGCCGCGACCCGGCGATGGACTCCGGTGTCGGGAAGGCGCAGCTTCGTGAAGATCGCGTTCACATGCTTCTCCACCGTCGACGTGGAGAGGAACAGCGACTGCTCGATCCCCGCGTTGGTCCGTCCGGCCGCCATCTCGCGTAGCACCTCGAGCTCGCGCGGCGAGAGGGCACCGAGCGGACTCTCCGCTCCCCCGGCACTCCGGCGGCGCACCAGGGTGTCGACGATCTGCGGGTCGATCACCGATCCTCCTGCGCACACTTCGCGCAGGGCGTGCACGAGGTCCTCCAGGTCGCCGATGCGGTCCTTCAGCAGGTAGCCGAGACCGGCCGAGCCGTCGGAGAACAGGGCGAGGGCATAGCTCTCGTCCGCGTGCTGCGACAGCACCACCACGCCGGTCTGCGGAGACGACGCACGGATGGCCTGCGCGGCCTCGATGCCCTCCATGTGGTGCCCGGGCGGCATCCGGATGTCGGTCAGCACCGCGTCGGGGGCGAGGCGGCGCACCGCGTCGAGCAGTTCGGTCGCGTTCCCGACGGAGGCGACGACGTCGACGACACCGGAATCCTCGAGGAGGCGCCGTACGCCCTCGCGCACGAGGTAGTTGTCCTCCGCGATCACGACCCGCAGCACCGCCGCATCATCCACCGGGCGTCACCGCCCGCGCGACCCCGTCGACCGGCAGCTCGACGAGCATGACCGTGCCCGTCGGCTCGTTCGCCGAGACGCGCACGGTGCCACGCAGCGCGGCGACCCGGTCCCGGATGTTCGCCAGCCCGCCGTAGGGCCTGGTCGCCGGCGAGACGTCGCCGATGCCGCAGCCGTCGTCGCTGATCGCGATGCTCAGGTGGCCGTTCCGGCGCGCCAGCGCGACCGAGACCCTGGTCGCGTTCGCATGCTTGGCGGTGTTGGCGAGCGCTTCGCGCACGACGTAGTACGCGGTCGTCTCCACGTCATCGGGGAATCGCCGCTCCCGCACGGCGGGATCGGCTTCGACGATCAACGGGATGGGGTACCGTGCGACGCCGGACTCGACGGCTGCGACCAGCCCGTTGTCGCTCAGGACGGGCGGGTGGATGCCGCTCGCGAGCTCGCGGAGGTCGGTGAGCGTGTCGCGCGCCTGGTCCTGCAGCACCGTGAGCTCCGCCGGCGTCAGTTCACCGCGCTCGAGCCGGTTCCGCGCGAGCCGCAGCCCCGCGATCTGCGCGACGACGGTCTGCTGGATGCCGTCGTGCAGGTCGCGCTCGAGACGGCGCCGCTCGTCGTCCTGCGCGGCCACGAGCCGTTCCCGCGACGCCGTCAGCTCGTCGAGCTGCTCGGCCAGTCGCGCAGTCAGGCGCACGTTGGCGACGGATGCCGCGGCCTGCCCGGCCACCGTGCGCAGGAGCATCCGCTCGGCCTCGGTGTACTCGCCCCGATGGCGCGGACCGACCTCGATGCGCCCCAGGACCTCATCGCCGTGGACGAGGTCGCAGGTCTCGACGGCCTGCGGCGGCTCCCCCGGCCCTGCCGCATCGCCGGCCACGCCGGACGGCGGCGATTCGAGGGTGCCATCCGGCGACACCAGCAGGACTCGCGCCCACGTGGCATCCAGTCCGTCGCGCACCGCCTCCGCGAGGCGGGTGATGAGCTGGCGCGGCTCGATGGTCTGCTCGAGCTGCACGCCGAGGTCGCCGAGGACCGCAAGCTGACGCTCGCGATCGCCGAAGAGCGCCCGGTGGATCCGCTGCTGCATCCAGGTGCGCGCGGGGAGGAGGCACACGGCGACGACCGTGGTGAGCAGTACGGCCGGCACCACCCGCAGCCGGACGGCGAGCAGCACGGCCGGGGTCGCGACGCCGACCGCGTAGACGACGGTGATGAGCAGGTTCGACGAGCGCGCGACGAGGCGACCGCGATCGCCCGGCGCGATGTCGAACGCTCCGTAGCGGAAGATGCCGTGGATCGCCGCGATGGGGATCGCGATGATCGACGCGTACACGAGCAGCTCGATCCCCCAGAGGCCGGGGACGAGCCCCCACAGTGCGAACGCGACCATGCTGCCGGTCACCGTCAGCGCCATGACCCGGGTGCTGGCGCGCACCGCGGGCGACCCGAACAACGCCCGCGATCCGAGCACGCTCACACCGGCCGCGACAGCCGGCCACGGCTGGTAGATGAGGTACTCCACCGCAGGTGCCGCCCACTCCAGCCACGGCACGGCGAACGGGTTGGGGATCCCGTCGCCGCTGAATCCGATGTACTGGCTCATCACCACATGTGGCGTCGTGAGCAGGGTGAGCGGCCCGACGAGCATCGGCGACCAGAGGAACACGACCGCGATGCGCTGCCAGCGGTGCTCCACGGTGCCGCTCGGGAAGGTCGCGAACACCACGAGCAGCGCGGACGTCGCGGTGGCATCCGCCGTCAGTCCGATGACGTTGAACAGCGGGAACCACGGCTCCGTCAGGATGAGGAAGTTGCGCTGCACGAAGATCTCGTAGGCCGCTCCGACGAGCATGGCGGTTGAGGCCAGTGCCACGAGGACGGCCGTCCTCGATGCCGTCACGGTCAGCAGCCAGATGCCGAACACGAACAGCGGCAGTGCGCCGAGCAGCGGCCAGGCGAGGCCGTGGTCGGCATCCCCTTCGACGAACACGCGGATGGAGACGATGTAGACCAGGGCGGCGACCCCGATCGGGCCGAGCGTCACGAGGCACACCCATCTGCGGACCACGACTCCATCGTCCTCCTGTGGCGCGATCAGCGGGAGAGGGTCTCCCTCCACGCGTGCTGGCGGGCAGCCTCCATCGGATCCGCGGCTGACCGTCGTGCAGCTCCACGGCTGGCCGTCGCACCCCGTCAGGCCTGCCCTGTTCCGGCCGCATCCACACGCGACGAACGTGGGGCAGAGCGGATGCCACGTTCAGCGCACCGCACGAACAGGGAGCGGACATCATGCGCAGGATCTACGCAGGCCTGGCCTGGACCATCGCCGGCAGCGTCGTCGTGCAGGCCGCCGCCATCGCATTCGCGTTCGGCGGGCTGCTGAACCGGGTCTCCAACGGCGACGTCGTCGACAAGGCCCTCCTCGAGAGCCGGGAGTCCGGCGGCGTCGGCGAAGCCGGCTTCTGGATCCACGGGATCGTGGGAGGGGTCATCATCCCGCTGCTCGCGGTCGCGCTGCTCATCGTCTCGTTCTTCGTGCGCGCACGCGGGGCACGACTCTGGGCAGCCATGACGCTCGGTCTGGTGGTGCTCCAGGTCACGCTCGGCTTCGCGCTCGTCGGACTGCCCTACCTCGGGCTCATCCATGGTGCGAACGCCCTGGCCATCGTGGTCGTCGCCGCGCTGGCGGCGCTCCGCTCCCGCCGCCCGTTCCGTCCCGGGACGGCGGAGACGGAGCAGAGCGAGGCGAGCTCAGATGCCGTCACGGCGTGACCTGCTGCGCTGCGCCGTCGTCGGTGTCGTGGTCACGACCGCGCTCGGGGCCGGCGCCCTCGCGTGGAGCTCCACACTGCTGGGCGAGTACTCCGTGATGGACATGGGCGGGCACGGCGATGACGGACACGGTGCCCACGACGGGCACGCGGCGGGCGCGACCGGCGCATCCGCGGGGTCCGGCAGCACCGGGGTGAGCGTCACCTCGCTCATCGCCGACCCCGGCCGTCCGGCCGACGTCAGGGTCGAGCTCGTCGCCAGGCAGCAGGCCATCCCCGTGCCGGGTGGCCATCCCGTGGACGGCTACACCCTGAATGGCGCCTCCCCCGGTCCCGAGATCCGGGCCACGCAGGGCGACCTCGTCGAGGTCGAGCTCGTGAACGAGTCGGTCACGGACGGCGCGACCCTGCACTGGCACGGCATCGACGTGCCGAACGCCGCGGACGGCGTGGCGGGCATCACGCAGGACGCGGTTCCCGTGGGCGGCAGCCACGTCTACCGGTTCGTCGCGACGGATGCCGGCACGTACTGGTACCACTCGCACCAGGTGTCGCACGTGCAGGTCGAGCGCGGACTGCTCGGCGCCGTCGTCATCGAACCGGCCGGGACCACCTCCCCCGCCGCCGCGGACGTGACCGCCCTCCTGCACGTGTACGGCGGACAGCACACACTGAACGGGCGGGCCGGGGACGAGCAGGTCCACGCCGAGCCGGGGTCGACGGTGCGCGTGCGCGTCATCAACACCGACCAGGGCACCGCAGCCGTGTGGTCCGCCGCCCCGTTCCGGGTCGTCGCGACCGACGGCCACGACGTGAACGATCCGTCGCCCGTCCAGGGCGAGCGGCTGCTCATCCCCGCCGGCGGGCGCGCGGACGTCGCCGTATCGGCGCCGCGCCGCGGCAGCGTGCGCCTGCAGGTGGGAGGTGCGCGCAGCGTCCTGATCGGCGACCCGTCCGCATCCGCACCGCGGGTCGCCCAGCCGCCGGAGACCCTGGACCTGCTCGCCTACGGCACCCCTGTCCCGCTCGGATTCGACCCGAGCAGCCCCGACGACGTGTTCGACTACGTCATCGGCCGCCGCTTCGGCATCATCGACGGCCGCCCAGGCAACTTCTGGACCATCAACGGGCACATGTTCCCCGACGTTCCCATGTTCCATGTGCGCGAGGGCGACGTCGTCGTGATGCACCTCCGGAACGAATCCGGCGATGTGCACCCCATGCACCTGCACGGCCATCACGTCGTCGTGCTCTCCCGCGACGACGTCGCGGCATCCGGCAGTCCGTGGTGGGTCGACTCGCTCGACCTGCACCCGGGAGAGTCGTACGACATCGCGTTCGTCGCCGACAATCCCGGCATCTGGGCCGACCACTGCCACACCCTCCCGCACGCGGTCGACGGGCTCATCGCCCACCTCATGTACGAGGGCGTGACGACGCCCTTCACGATCAACGGCGATGTGGGGAACCGGCCGGAGTGACGGCCGATGCGTCACAGCACGTCCGGCTGCCCGGTCTGAGCTGTTCGAACCCCGCACACCGCGGGAGTCGACCAGCGAAGGGAACACCGCAATGTCAGATCAGCAACCGACCGTCGTGCTCGTGCACGGCGCTTTCGCGGAATCAGCGAGTTGGAACGGCGTCATCGAGCGCCTGTACGCCAGAGGGATCACCTCCGTCGCCGTCGCGAATCCGCTGCGCGACCTCGCCGGCGACGCGGCCTACGTGCGCGATGCGGTCGCAACCGTCGACGGGCCCGTCGTGCTCGTCGGCCACTCCTACGGTGGCCTCGTCATCAGCGAGGCATCGGCCGGCAACGACCAGGTGGGCGCACTCGTCTACGTCTCCGCCTTCGTGCCGGAGCCGGGCGACAGCGCGTTCTCCCTGTCGGCGAGTGCGCCGGGCTCCACGCTCGGCGATGCGCTCGAAGCCCATCCGCTCTCGACCGGCGGCGTGGAGTTCGTGATCCGCCGCGACCGGTTCCACGGCCAGTTCGCCGCGGACGTGCCCGTACCCGTCGCAGAGCTCATGGGTGCGACCCAGCGCCCGGTGACGGAGGCGGCGCTCAGGGCCGCGGTCGAGGCGACCACGCCCGGCTGGAAGGACCGTCCGTCGTGGCACGTGTTCGGCGCCGATGACCGCAACATCCCGGCCGCCGTGCTGCGGGCCGGGGCGGAGCGGGCCGCATCGCGCGGAACGACCGAGATCGCAGGCGCATCGCACGCGACGAGCGTGTCGCAGCCGGACGCGGTGGCCGAGACGATCGCCGAGGCGGTGCGTTCCGTCGGCGAGCGGCGGGCGGCCGCGTAATAGCGCAGGTCGGCGGATCGGTCCGGTCGAGTCGTGAGGTAGGAGCTGGAGCACCGGGTTTCAGCGGCCTCCACACGTGGAGGTCTGCGCCGAGCAGACCGCGGCTGGTCCCACCACCGCCGGAACGGCCGCCGTCGGAGACGCCCGTGCAGCGCTCGCGCGCCGCATCCCATCCGGAGTATCGTCCGAGCATCCGGAACGAATCCGCCGAATGCCGTCACAATCCGGCGGTCCGTCCGGTCACAGTCGGTAGGGGCCGCCGTGGTCCCGTCCGCCGACCGACAGGATCACGACATGGATGCCGACCTCGACGACGCACTCGACGTCTTCACGACCGTGCGTCCGCGGCTCTTCGGAATCGCCTATCGGATGCTCGGCAGCGCCTCCGAGGCGGAGGACATCGTGCAGGACGCCTGGCTGCGCTGGCAGGGGACGGACCGCGGGACCGTGGAGAATCCGGGGGCGTTCCTCGCCACGACCACAACGCGCCTGGCGATCAACGCCCTGCAGTCCGCTCGCGCACGTCGCGAGACCTACATCGGCCCGTGGCTGCCCGAACCCGTCGACACCAGCGCCGATCCGACGCTCGGTGCAGAGCGTTCGGAGGCGCTCGGCTTCGCCGTGCTCGTCATGCTCGAACGCCTGACCCCCACGGAACGGGCCGCCTACGTGCTGCGCGAGGCGTTCGCCTACCCGTACGACCAGATCGCCGACATCGTGCAGGGCTCCGAAGCCGCCGTCCGCCAGCTCGTCAGCCGTGCGCGCAGGCATCTCGCCGGCGAGCGCAAACGGGACGTGGCCCCCTCGGAGCAGCGCCGCCTTCTCACCGCCTTCCTGGCCGCCGCGCAGACCGGCGACCTCGGCGAGCTCGAGCGTCTCTTCGCCGAGGACGTGGTGTCGTACTCCGATGGCGGCGGCGTGGTGCGCGCCTCGAAGTTCCCGGTGCACGGCCGGGTCACCGTCGCGAAGTTCGTGCGCGCCTTCCACACCCACTTCTGGGAGGGCGTGACGACCACGGATGCCGAGATCAACGGGCAGCCGGCCGTGCTCCTCGCCAAGGACGGCGCCACGATCGCCGTACTCACCGTCGTGGCCTCCGCCGATGGGATCGACCAGGTGCTGTGGATGATGAACCCGCACAAGCTGGCCGCCGTGGCGCCCCGTGCGGCATGACGACATCGCCGTCAGCCTCCTCCTCGCGCTCGACCGGCACGACGAGCTCGCGCTCGCGGCGATCATCCACCCCGACGTCCGCATGGTCGTCGACTCCGGCGACCAGACGGGCGGCGACCTGCGTGGCCGCACACAGGTCGGTCGCGCCCTGCAGGAACTGACGGCCGCGCATCCGGATGCCGCCCTCGAGACCGTGAACGTGAACGGCGGTCCGGGGCTCGCGTTGCGCCGCGGCGGCGGCGAGGTGGTCGGCGTGCTCGGGATCGACCTCGACGGTGCTGCGATCGGACAGGTGTGGTTGTGCACGGCACCCGGAAAGCTCGGCTCGTGGAACCCGGGGCCCCGGCTGCCCTGACGCTGCCCGCTGCCCATTGCGCTGACGCATCTGCAGGACGAGAGCGGTCATGGCCGCCCTATGCGTCCCATGTCCGCTGTCATCCTGCATCTGCGGTCGAGAGCGACGAACGGATTGCAGCCCATCCGTCACAATCGCCGGCTCCGCCCGGTCAGAGCTTCCTGTAGGCAGCGGAATCGCCGCGGCCCCGACGGAAGGCACCCAGTCATGAAGATCGTCGTCATCGGAGGCACCGGCCTCATCGGATCCCAGGTCGTCCAGCACCTCACCGACCACGGCCACGAAGCCGTCCCCGCGTCGCCCAACTCCGGCGTGAACACCATCACGGGCGAAGGTCTCGCCGAGGTGCTGGCCGGCGCGAACGTCGTCGTGGACGTGTCGAACTCGCCGTCGTTCGCCGACGACGACGTGCTCGCCTTCTTCACGACCTCGACCGGCAACCTGCTCGCCGCCGAGCGCGAGGCCGGCGTCACCCATCACGTCGCGCTGTCCATCGTGGGAGCCGATCGCCTGCCGGACAGCGGGTACCTGCGCGCCAAGGTCGCCCAGGAGAGGCTCATCGAGGAGTCCGGCCTGCCGTACTCGATCGTGCGAGCCACCCAGTTCTACGAGTTCCTGGGCCGCATCGCCGACGAGGCCACCACCGATGGCGTGGCCAGGGTGTCGACCGGCCTCATGCAGCCGATCGCCGCGGCGGATGTCGCGATCGACGTCGCACGGGTCGCCGCCGGCGATCCCCTCAACGGCACCCTCGAGATCGGCGGGCCGGATCGCATCGGCCAGGACGAACTCGTCCGCACCACCCTGGCCGCGACGGGCGACACTCGCGAGGTGATCTCCGACCCGGAGGCCCACTACTTCGGCGCGAAGCTCACAGGCGGTGAACTCACCCCCGGCCCGGATGCCCGGCTTTCGGCGACGTCCTACGCCGACTGGCTCGCCGCTCAGTCGACGCCGGTGAAGTAGGTCCGCCGTGCGCATCGCGGTCATCGGCGGAACCGGCCTCATCGGCAGCCGCCTCGTCACCCACCTCGGGGGCCTCGGCCACGACGTGGTCGCCGCGTCACGTGCGACGGGGGTCGACTCCTACTCCGGCGAGGGTCTCGCTGAGGCCCTCGCCGGAGTGGAGACACTGATCGACGTCTCGAACTCCGGTTACCTCGACGAACGCGGCGCGAACGAGTTCTTCTACGCCTCGACCCTCAACCTGCTCAGCTACGGAGCCGCGGCCGGGGTGCGCCACCACGTGGCGCTGTCCGTGGTCGGCACCGATCGGCTCGCCGGCACCGAGGGCGGCTACTTCGCGGCGAAGGCCGCCCAGGAGAAGCTCATCCGCGCGTCGGGGCGCCCGTACTCGATCGTGCACGCCACTCAGTTCTTCGAGTTCATCCAGAGCATCGCGGATGCGGCGCACGTGCGCGGCGCCGTCCGGCTGTCGAACGCGTTCATCCAGCCGATGGCCGCCGACGATGTCGCCGCCGCGACCGGCGCCGTCGCGCTCGGCGAACCGGCGCATGGCGTCGTGGAGTTCGCCGGTCCCGAGCGGTTCCGCCTCGCCGAGATCGTGCGGCGAGGCTTGCGCATCAACCAGGACCCGCGCGAGGTGGTCGCCGACCCGCTCGCCGACTACTTCGGAACGCACCTCGAGGAGGACGAGCTGCTCCCGGGACCGGATGCGACACTCGCGCCGACGCGATTCGTGGACTGGCTCGCCGCCGGCGGAGCCATCGACGCGTCCGCCGTGGCCCTCGGATTGCGCACCATCCGGTGAGCACCGCGCTCCCGCGGCTGGCCTCGGAACGGCGTCATCCTCCTGCACGGCTTCCCCTGCGACGTGCACAGAGCTATGTCGATGTCGTCCGGCTGCTGGCAGCCGGTCATCGTCGGCACCGGTGATGGCATGGAGGCTGCCCTCACCGCGCGAGCATCACCTCGGCGTCGAGCCGCTCGAGCTTGTCGGGATTGACGACGGAGTAGAGGCGGGCGATCCGACCATCGGCCACGACGACGCTGAGGGCTGCGGTGAGGCTGCCGTCGACGTGGAACAGTGCCCCCGCTCCCCCGTTGATGGCCACGGGCACGCCGGAGAGCTGCACTCGCGCTGCCCCGTTGATGAGGTAGGTGGCGAGTCGTTCCGCCCCGATGATCGGCTTGCGCGCGGCCCCGACCAGCCCGTTGCCGTCGGCGACGAGCACGACGTCCGGGGCCAGGACCGCGAGGAGGCCGGGCAGGTCGCCCGTGTTGAGCGCGTCGACGAATCGTTGCACCACCTCCTCCTGCTCCGCCCGATCCACCCGGATGCGCGGACGACGGGCGGCGACGTGATCCCTGGCGCGGTGGGCGATCTGCCGCACCGTCGCCGGCGTCTTGTCGAGCGCCGCGGCGATCTCCTCGTAGGGCACGTCGAAGACCTCGCGCAGCACGAACACCGCCCGTTCCGTGGGCGCGAGCGTCTCGAGCACGGTGAGCATCGCGATCGAGACGCTCTCGGCGAGCTCGACGTCCTCTGCGACATCCGGACTGGTGAGCAACGGCTCCGGCAGCCACTCCCCGATGTAGTCCTCGCGCCGGCGGGACCGGGAGCGCACGTGGTTGAGGGCCTGCCGTGTCACGATCCGCACGAGGTACGCCCGCGGCTCACGGACCTGCGCCTGGTCCACCTCCGCCCAGCGCAGCCAGGACTCCTGCAGCACGTCCTCCGCATCCGCCGCCGAGCCGAGCATCTCGTAGGCCACCGTGAACAGCAGCCGCCGGTGGGTGATGAACGGGTCGTCGCTCATGGGGTCGACACTACGTCCACCGCATCAGGACTCGCCAGCGGTGGCATCCCGCACGCGGCGGCGAACTCGGCCGAATGGATGCCGAGGGCGATGTTCATCCTGGCGCTCACGTTCATCACGGCGACGCAGGCGGTCAGCTCGACCAGGGCGGGCGCTCCGAGCTCCGCGAGCAGGTCGGCTGACAACTCATCGGTGACGGCCACCGGGGTCAGGCTCATCGCCTCGGCGTACTCCATGACCTTCCGCTCCACCGGCGTGAAGACGTCGGACGACCGCCAGCGCGGAACCTCCCGCGCCTTGGCCTCGTCGAGGCCGCGGTGGTGGGCCATGAAGTAGTTGAGGTCGAGGCAGAAGCTGCACCCGACCGCGCCGGCCGCTGCCATGTGCGCCAGCGAGACGAGGCCGGGGTCGAGGCGGTCCCACTTCTCCGCCTTGCGGTTGAACCCCATCAGGTCCTTGAACACGGCGGGATGGTTCCACATCACTCCCAGCGACTCCGGAACGCTTCCCACCATGCGGCGCATGACCAGCTTCACCACCGCACCGTAGGCGCCCGTGACCTCGATCGCGGGAACCCGCGCACTGTCGTTCATGTCTCCTCCAACGCTTCGCGTGTCGTGCTGTCGACATGAAGACACCGACCGAGGCCGGTGTGTGACAGGAGGCGGAGCGTGAGGGGACGCGAACGTACAGTCCGGAGCCGCCCGCACTGTCCGTTTCCGTCCCCTCAGCGTCAGCTGCGGGGGTCGTCGACCCGGCTGAGGACGATCGCTGCCGGCATCCGTGCCACGACCGATCGGAACGCGGGCCTGGCCAGGTCCGCGGCTTCGGCGGCCTGGACGATCCGCGGCGCCGTGAACGCGTGCTCGCGGCCCTTCCAGGTGAGCCGCGCGCCCCCGGCGGCAACCACGTTCATCGCCCAGTTGGTCCTCGCTCCCCACGGGAGGCCGATGAGCAGCGTGCCGGGTTCGACGCTCGGCACCACGGCGATCGGCGTCGCGTACTCCGTACCGCTCGACCGGCCCCGGTGGTGCACGACCGCCCACAACGGGAACCAGCGCCGCCCGGCGATGGCCCGCGCGACGGGCTCCGTGATGCGGATGATCCTCCGCGACGGTCCCGCCGCGCCCGCGCTGCCCATGGCTCAAGCATGAGCGACACCGACCGTCCGGCGCTACCCGCGGAGGGTGGCGAAGAACGCGCGGATGTCGCCGACGACGTCATCCGGAACCTCGAGCGCGGCGTAGTGGCCGCCCTTCTCGAACCGGCTCCAGTGCACGATGCGGGAGTTGTCGCGCTCGGCGAAGACGCGGATGGTCTGGAAGTCGTCCGCGAACACGGCAACACCGGTCGGGGCGTCGTTGACGACGGTCTCCCCGGCCGCGCGCGCCTCCTCGAGGTGATAGCGGCCCTGCGTCGCCGAGGTGTTGGTGAACCACTCGAGCGAGACCTCGGTGAGGATCGCGTCGAGCGGCACGAGCGACGTGCCGTTGCCGAAGGAGTTGAACAGTTCGCTCCAGGCGAGCTGCCCGACCGGCGAGTCCGAGAGTCCAACCGCCACGGTCTGCGGCCGGGAGGCGTTGATGGCGTTGTAGCCGCCCACCGACTGGAACCACTTCATGTGCTCGAGGCCGGCGTAGTCGCCCGGCTCGAGACGCTCGAACTCGGCGGGGTCGCCCGAGGGGAACGCGAACAGGTGCAGCACGTGCAGCCCGAGGAAGCCGTCGGGGTTCAGCAGCCCGAGCTCGCGGGCCACGAGGGCACCCCCGTCGCTGCCGTGGATGCCGTAGGAGTCGTAGCCGAGGCGTCGCATCAGCGTGTCCCAGGTGCGCGCCACCCTGGCCATCGTCCAGCCGCGGTCGACGACCGGCATGCTGAAACCGAAGCCAGGCATCGACGGAACCACGACGTCGAACGCGTCGGCAGCGTCACCGCCGTGCGCGACGGGGTCGACGAGCGGCTCGATCATGTCGAGGTAGTCCACGAACGAACCCGGGTAGGTGTGCCCGAGGATGAGCGGGGTGGCGTCGGGATGCGGCGACTTCACGTGGATGAAGTGGATCGTCTGGCCGTCGATCTCCGTGAGGAAGTGGGGGAACGCGTTCATGCGCTCCTCGGCGGCACGCCAGTCGTAGCCGGTGCTCCAACGCTCGATCGCGTCGCGCAGGTACGCGTTGGGCGTTCCGTAGTCCCAGTCGTCGCCGGGGACGGCCTCGGGCAGGCGGGTACGGGCGATGCGCTGCATCAGGTCGTCGATGTCGGCCTGCGGGATGTGGACGGTGAAGGGACGGATGGTGGTCTCGGTGGCAGTGGTGGTGTTCATGACGCTCACGCTATGGTCCATACAGGAACGTTCGGTTCCTGTTCGTTCGACAGGATTGACGCATGCTCGACACCTCGGCACGCCTCCTCGCCCTCCTCTCCCTGCTGCAGTCGAGACCCGCGTGGACGGGCCCGGAACTGGCCGTCCGTCTCGGCGTCTCGACCCGCACCATCCGTAACGACATCGAGCGCCTCCGGGCCCTCGACTACCCGATCGAGGCGACCCGTGGTTCCGCCGGCGCCTATCACCTCGGAGCAGGAGGCCGGCTTCCGCCCCTGCTGCTCGACGAGGAGGAGGCCATCGCGGTCGCCGTGGGCCTGCGCGCGGCCGTCGGCCTCGCCGGCGTGGAGGAGTCCGGCGGGCGCGCCCTGGCGAAGCTCGAGCAGGTGCTGCCGTCGCGGCTGCGCTCGACCGTCGAGTCGCTCACCTCCGTGATCGACCGCGCTCCCGAGAACAATGGCACGGACGCCCCGGATCCGGCCGTGGAGCCGGCGGTCATCGCCGCGGTCGCCGCCGCCGTGCGGGGCGTGGAGTGGTTCCGCTTCGACTACCACGGCGTGGCCAGGCTCGTCGAGCCGTATCGACTGCTGTCGTGGGAACGCCGGTGGTACCTCGTCGGCCGCGACGTCGACTCCGGCGAGTGGGGCACCTTCCGCGCGGACTGGATCGAGCCGCGGATGCCCACCAGGCGCCGCTTCGATCCGCAGTCCGTCCCCGGCGGCGATCACACCACCTTCGCCATGCGCTCCATCGCGGCGAGCGGCTGGAAGGTGCACGCGCGCCTCCGCATCGAGGCACCGGCCGAGACGGTGCTCGCCCGTATCAATGCCACCGTCGGCGTGGTCGAGGCGATCGACGACCGGCACTCGGTGCTCGTCACCGGCGCAGACACGCTCGATACCATCGCGGCCTACATCGGCATGCTCGGCATGGACTTCACGGTCGAGTCGCCGGCCGAGCTCCTCCCCCACCTCGATCGGGTCGCGCGCCGCTACCTCCGCGCGATCGAGGGATCGGGTTGAGACCGCGACGGCCGCACCCGGAGGAGTGCGGCCGTCGTCGTGCGGACCCGGGTCAGCCCTTGATGAACGCCAGGATGTCCCGGTCGAGCTCCTCCTGGTACGCGCCGTAGATGCCGTGCGGCGCTCCGGGGTAGACCTTGAGGGTGCCGTGCTTGACCAGGTTGATCGACTTCTCCGCCGCCGCGGCGATCGGCACGATCTGGTCGTCGTCGCCGTGAGCGATGAAGATCGGCACGTCGAGGGCCTTGAGGTCCTCGGTGAAGTCCGTCTCGGAGAACGCCTTCACGCAGTCGTAGGCTCCCTTGAGACCCACGAGCATGCCCTGTCGCCAGAAGTCGTCTCGTGCACCCTGCGACACCGTCGAACCCTCGCGATTGGCGCCGAAGAACGGCAGCGTGAGGTCCTGGTAGAACTGCGAACGGTCCGTGAGCACTCCTTCACGGATGCCGTCGAACGCTTCGATGGGGGTGCCCTCCGGGTTCGCGTCCGACTTCACCATGATGGGCGGCACGGCGCCGGCTGTGATGATCTTGGCGACGCGGCCGGCGCCGTGCCTCGCCGCGTACCGCACCACTTCGCCGCCTCCGGTGGAGTGGCCGATGAGGATGATGTCCTTCAGGTCGAGCGCCTCGACGAGGGCGGCGAGGTCGGCGGCATAGGTGTCCATGTCGTTGCCCTCCCATGGCTGTGAGGACTTGCCGTGTCCGCGGCGGTCGTGCGCGATGGCACGGTAGCCGTTGTCGGCGAGGAGCTTGAGCTCCACGGCCCAGGCATCCGAGCTCAGCGGCCAGCCGTGGCTCAGGATCACCGGCTGCCCGGTTCCCCAGTCGGTGTAGTAGATCTCGGTTCCATCGGGAGTGGTGATGTAGGGCATGCAGATTTCCTCCTCGTGATCCTGTCGACCACCCCGCCCGGATGCGAGCAGCGCATCGGCGCCGGAGGAGGTCGCCTTTCCACCCTCCCCCGGATCGCCTCCCGCGTCCAGTGAACATCTGGTCGACGCGGGAGGGGGTGGTGCGCTGCGAGGCGTTCCGGCGAAGATGGTGCCCATGGATGTCGTCGACTGGCTTCTCGATTCCGATCCCGCGATCCGTTGGCAGGTCATGGACGACCTCACCGCTGAACCCCGCGCCACCGTCGACGCCGAACGTGCGCGCGTGGCCACGGACGGCTGGGGCGCCCGCCTGCTCAGCCTGCAGCCCGACGACGGCTACTGGGGCGGCGACGAGTACGGCGAGGACCGCAGGAGCGTGCACTGGACGCTGCAGCTGCTGCGCCGCCTCGGCCTCGACCCGGACTCCGCCGCAGCGCGCACGGCCGTGGACCGGGTGCGCGAGAACGTCGTGTGGCAGTACTGGGACGACCTGCCGTACTTCGCGGGCGAGGTCGAGCCGTGCATCAACGGCGGGGTGCTCGCGTCTGCCGCCTACTTCGACCAGCTCGGGGCCGGCAGTGATCGCATCATCGAACGTCTGCTCGCCGAACAGCTCGATGACGGCGGTTGGAACTGCGATGCACCGGAGTCGAAGCGCTCGTCGTTCGACACCACGCTGTGCGTGCTGGAGGGCATCGTCGAGTACCGACGCCGGCGCGATGGCAGCGGGGCGACGGATGCCGACGCCGCTCTCGCGGTCGCCCGTCTGCGCGCCGAGAACTTCCTCCTCGAACGCAATCTGTTCCGCCGACTCTCCACGGGCGAGGTCGCGAACCCCCGCTACGGCAATCTCTCGTTCCCGCCGTACTGGTTCTACGACATCCTCCGCGCCCTCGACTACTTCCGGAGCACGGGCGACGCCCCCGACCCGCGAGTGGCGCCGGCGATCGACCGGCTGCTCGCCCAGCGCGGGGAGGACGGCCGCTGGCCGGCCGGCCAGCCGTGGCCGGGCGAGCCCTACTTCGCGGTCGACGCGGCCGAGGACGAACCGAGCCGTTGGAACACCCTCCGAGCGCTGCGCGTGCTGCGCTGGTACGAGGGCGCAGAAGCCTGAGCTGCTGCGCTAGTCCGCGTCGCGGGCGACGTCGATGAGCACCTTCCCCACCACGCCGGCCTCGACCGCATCGTGGGCCGCCGCCGTCTCCTCGAGGGGATACCGGTGCAGCGGCAGTCCGGCCGCTTCGCCGATCGCGAGGGCGCCGGCGCCGGCGGCCGTCGTGACGTCCTCGCCAGCTGCGGCCCAGGCCTCCGCACCCATCGTGTAGATCAGCACGAACTGGTACCGGAGGTTCTGGGAGATCGCCCGGCCGAAGTCGATGGTCAGCGGCACGCCGCCGTCGTTGCCGTAGCTGGCGATCGTCGAGCGTGCATGGGTCACGGCCTGGTCGAGCTCCGCGTTCGCTCCGGCGGCGACCTCCACCACGATGTCGACGCCGTCCGGGGCGACCGCCCGGATCTGGGCGACCGCATCCGGGTCGCGGTAGAGCACGACGTGGTGGGCGCCGGCCGCTGCGGCGAGTGCGGCCTTCTCGGCGCCGCTCACCGTCGTGACGACCGTCGCTCCTGCCCAGCGGGCGAGCTGGATCGCTGCGTGCCCCACGGCGCCGGCCCCACCGGCCACGAGCACGGTCGAGCCGGAGAGCGCGCCGGGATGCAGGCGAGCCGGTCCGTCCTCGGAGACCGTGAGGGCGCGGTGCGCGGTGATCGCGGGGACTCCGAGGTTCGCTCCGGCGTCGAACGAGACGCCGTCGGGCAGCGGGAAGGCGCGGTCGGCGCGTGTGACGGTGTACTCCTGGGCGGTCCCGGATGCGGGACGCTTCCATCCCGAGATGGCCAGCCAGACGCGGTCGCCGACGGCGAACCCGGTGACATCGGGCCCGACCGCGTCGACGACGCCCGCTCCGTCCTGGTTGGGCACGCTCTCGCCGGCAGCGGCGCCCGCTCCGGTTCCACGCCGCGACTTCCAGTCCGTCGGGTTCACCCCGGAGACGACCACTCGCACCCGGATCTCGCCCGGCCCCGGCTCGACGATCGCGCGGTCGGTGAGTTCGAGCACCGAGGAGTCCCCCGTGCGGTTGTAGACGATGGCTCTCATGCTGGGTGCAACCGGGTGCGGGCGCTCAGGATTCCACGGCGCTCAGCGCAGCGGCGTCCAGCCGACGGGGAGCGGCCCGCGCACGTCGGCTCGTCGTCGATCGGCCGCCGCCGACCAGCCCTGCGCAGCCTGGGAGCCCGGGTCGCCGACCTGTCCGCGCACGACCCGGAAGCCCACGTCCTCGAGCACGGCATCGGGAGCGCTGCCGCGGCGGACGGATGCCCGCACGCTCCAGTCGCGATCAGCCCAGCCACCGCCGCGCAGGCTGCGGTAATCGGCGTAGCGGGCGGGGTCGGCGTAGTCCCAGCACCACTCCCAGACGTTGCCGAGCATGTCGAACACGCCGAAGTCGTTCGCCGCCTTCAGGGCCACCGGCTGCGGGCCATCGGCCTGGTCGGCGGCCGTCCAGGCGATGTCCGACAGCGGACCGTACGTCGGGCCCGTCGATCCGGCTCGGCAGGCCCACTCCCACTCGGCTTCGGTGGGGAGGCGATAGCCGTCCGCCGCGACATCCCACTCGGCGTCGCGCCCCTGCAGCTCGTAGGCGGGATCGAGGCCGGCCGCGGCGGACGCCGCGTTGCACCAGCGCACGGCGTCGAACC
The DNA here is from genome assembly GCA_040512695.1 of Leifsonia sp. GTDB lineage: Bacteria > Actinomycetota > Actinomycetes > Actinomycetales > Microbacteriaceae > Orlajensenia. The sequence continues at coordinate 29,479 of JBEVEO010000249.1, forward strand.
AGGTCAGCGGATGCGCCGGCTCCTGCGACCGGCCGGCGTCCACCCCGCCGGCGGTCACCGCGGCGTACTCCGCCCGTGTGATCGGGGTCCGCCCGATCGAGAACGCCCGGAGTGCGACCTCCCGGATCGAGTCGGTCCGGGCATCACGCAGTCCGATCGTGCCGGCGGGAATGGCGATCAGCTCGGGGACGGCAGGCACGGATCGACCCTAGCGCCCTGACGTCCGACCGGAGCCGGCCGCATCGGATGACACGACGACGGCGATCATCGATGTCGTACGCGCCTGGCCGGCCTTCGAGCCCTCCGCCTGAGCGCGAGGCTCAGCTCCCGCCCTCGAAACGCGCCACGGCGATGCCGTCGAGCGCGAGCTCGATGCCGCGCCGATGGCGCTCCGCGACGGCACCGAGGTCGGTGACGGGCTGCCAGCGCAGATCGGTCATCTCGCCATCGGCCGGATACGGGTCGCCGTCGAGCCAGGTGCAGCGGAACGTGAGATCGAGGTAGTCGGCCTGGTCGCCGTTGACATACGTGATCCGCGGGATCTGATGCACCCACGCGAGGCCGTCCACGCGGATGCGCACCCCGGCCTCCTCGAGCGCCTCGCGACGTGCCGCATCCGCCGGCTCCTCGCCCGGGTCGACGATGCCGCTGATCGGTGTCAGTGCGCCGGTGTCCGATCGTCGTCCGAGCAGCACATCGTCGCCCCGGAGGATGACCGCCGTCACGCCGACGAGAGACAGCGGCGCCGTGCCGATGTGGCGGCGCAGTTCGAGCACGAAGTCGGGGGTGGGCATGGCGACACCCTACGCGAGGCGCCGCACGGCGCCCGGGTTGCCGGTGTCGGATGTCGGTGGCAGGGTGACGGCATGGCGATCGAGGTTCGTCCGGCGACGGTGTTCGCCGATGTGAAGACCATGGTCGGGCCCAAGCGGCCCGATGCGAACGTGTGCTGGTGCCTGAGCTACCGCATCCCGTCCAAGGAGAATCTGTCCCTCAGTGGTCCGGCGCGCGGTGAGCGGGTCGCGCAGCTCGTCAGGCAGAGCACGCCGCCGGGAGTCCTCGCCTACGACGGCGACGACGTGGTGGGCTGGGCCGGCGTGCATCCGCGCGCCGACACCGGGTTCGCCACGAACCGCAGGATCCCGCATGTCGACGACCTCGACGTCTGGTCGGTGTGGTGCATCCGGGTGCGGCCCGGCCACCGTGGCCAGGGCATCTCGCACCATCTGCTCGACGGCGCCGTGGCGTTCGCCCGCGATCACGGCGCCCCGGCCATCGAGGGCTACCCCGTCGACAACAAGGGGGTGAAGGTCGACCTCACGATGGCGTACGTCGGCACGCGGAAGCTGTTCACGCAGGCGGGGTTCACGAAGGCCGCGGACACCGACTCCGTTCTGAACGGCTTCCCGCGCATCCTCATGCGCCTCGACCTGGGCTGACAGGCAGCCGCCATGCACGGCACCTAGGCTGAGGTCGTGGTGAGCGGATTCCTGACGGGCGTGGCCTACCTGGTGCGGGGCTTCGGCTTCTGGCGCCGCCGCCCGGGAGTCATGCTCCTCGGACTCGTCCCCGCGGTGATCGTGTTCGTCGTCATGGTGGCCGCCCTCGTGGGACTCGGATTCGGCCTCGTGCCGCTCGTGGAATGGCTGACGCCGTTCGCCGATTCCTGGACCGACCCGTGGGCGGCCGTCATCCGCGTCACCATCGGCACCGTGACGCTCGGCGCCGCCGTCGTGCTGGCCGCCGTCACCTTCACCGCGCTCACCCTGGCGATCGGGGACCCGTTCTACGAGCGCATCTGGCGGGCCGTCGAACTCGACCTCGGCGGGGAGGTCCCCGACCGCGGTGCCGGCTTCTGGAAGGCGACCCGGGATTCCGCCACCCTCCTCGTGCTCGGGGTGCTCGCCGCGCTCGTCGTCGCGGTCGTCGGATTCGTCCCCGTCGTCGGTGCCGTGGCAGCGCCGGTCCTGGGCGTCGTCCTCTCGGGCCGCCTCCTGGCGCGCGAACTGACGTCGCGCGCGTTCGAGGCGCGCGGTCTCGACAGCGACGATCGCCGCGCCCGGCTCCGCCCGCGGCGGGCGCAGGTGCTCGGCTTCGGCGTCGCGACCCAGCTGCTGTTCATGATCCCGCTCGGCGCTGTCATCACGATGCCCGCGGCGGTGGCCGGCTCCACGATGCTCGCGCGCGCAGCCCTCGACGCGCCGGCACACGCCGTGACGCGGTGAGTTCTCGGGTGCCGGCGCCCTGCCAGAATGGCGGGATGCGCGCCGACCTCCGTCTCTCCTCCGACCGCGATGCGATGGATCGCGAGCGCATCCATCGCTGGCTGAGCGAGGACGCCTACTGGGCGCTCGGCCGCTCCCGAGCTGTGCAGGATGCCGCCATCGACGGCTCGCGGAACTTCGGGGTCTTCGACGACGAGACCGGCACGCAGCTCGGTTACGCCCGTGTCGTGACGGATGGCGTGACGTTCGCGTGGTTGTGCGACGTGTTCGTCGACCCCGATGCGCGCGGGCGCGGGATCGGCGTCGCGCTCATCGAGTTCGTCGTCTCCGACCTCGCGCCGCTCGGGCTCAGGCGCATCGCCCTGGCGACCGCGGACGCCCACGGCCTGTACGAGAGGTTCGGGTTCGCGCCTCTGGCCGATCCGGAGCTGTGGATGAGTCGGAGCGGCACAGCCGGCTGACCCGGTGGATGCCGCTCCGGTGACGGCTCAGGACGGGCGGTCGTCCCCGAGCGCCTCGAGCACCGGCAGGCTCGGTACGAAGTAGCTCGACCCGGTCAGCGCCGTGGAGAAGTCCAGCAGTCGATCGTGCAGGCCGACCGGCTCGCCGATGAACATGCGCCGGAGCATCCGTTCGATGGTCTGGGGGGATCGCGCGTAACCCGTGAAGTAGGTTCCGAACTCGCCGGCGCCCGGCCTCCCGAACGGCATGTTGTCGCGCAGGATGCCGTGCTCCGTCCCGTCGGCGTCGGTGATCGTCGCGAGGGTCTTGTGCGCCGACTGCGTGCCGGCCGGCGCGTCGTCGAGCTCGACGTTGTCGGCCTTCGCGCGCCCGATGATCGCCTCCTGGTCTGAGGTGGACAGCCCGCGCCACCCCGCCATGTCGTGCACGTACTTCTGCACCGTGACATAGCTGCCGTACGCGTGGGCGGGGTCCTCGTCGCCGATGAGCACGTCGTCGGCGAGCTCGCCCCCGACCGGATTGGCCGTACCGTCGACGAATCCGAGCAGATCCCGGGCATCGAAGTAGCGGAATCCGGTCACCTCGTCGGCGACGTCGACCGCGCCGTCGAGCGCCGCGAGGAGCAGGCGCTCGAACTCGAAGCACAGGTCGAACCGGTCGGAGCGGATGTGGAAGAACAGGTCGCCGGGGGTCGCGACTGCCGTGTGCACGGGTCCGACGATCGGCGTGAACGGCCGCAGCTCGGCGGGGGCGCTGCTCGTGGTGAGCCGTGGCCACGCCACGGCTCCGATGCCGACCACGCAGCTGAGCCGCGCATCGAGGTCGCGGAATCCGACGGTCTTGACCAGGTCGGCGATGTCGACGATCGTGTCCCGGGCGAGACCGGCCGCCTGCCCGCCGTCGCGGATGGTGACGACGAGGAAGATCGCCGACTGCGACAGGGGTGCGAGCACGCTCTGAGGCTCGATCGGAACACGGTCCCAGGATTGATCGGTCACCCCGTCACGGTAGCGGAACTCAGTCGACGAGCGCTCCCGCGGTGAGGTTCGCGATGGCGCCCGTCATCGATCCGGCCCGGTCGGAGGCCGCGAACGCGAGGTACTCCGCCACGTCGTCGAGCGTCGGCAGGTGCCCGAGGACGGTGGTGCCGGCGAGCCCGGCAAGCCAGTCCTCGCGGGAGGTTCCGCTCAGGTCGGCGATGCGCCCGAACATCGTGCCCGTGTACGAAGTGTCGTAGGCATCCGCCATCGCGTGCGGGCGCACGCAGACGACACGCACCCCCGTCGGGCCGAGCTCCCCGGCGAGCGCCCGGGAGAATCCCTCGAGCCCGGCGCTCTGCGCGGCGTTGCCGATGAGGCCCCGGCCGCTCAGCCGTGCGCCCGGCGTCGAGATGGTGAGGATCACGCCCCTGCCGCGCGCGCTCATGTGCCGTGCGGCGGCCTTCGCCGTCACGAAGTTGGTCTGCAGGTATCCCGTGACGGGATGCAGGTAGTCGGCGAGCGAGGTGTCGGCGATGCCCAGGCCCTGCACGTGGTCGAAGCCGACGGCGTTCAACGCGATGTCGATGTGCCCGGCCGCCTCGGCGATGCTGTCGATGTGGCGATCCACGGCGTCCTGGTCCATCGCGTCGACCACGGCGATGTCGACCTCGGCCCCCTCGGCCCGGACGGCGACCGCCGCCGCTTCGAGTCGCGGCAGGCTGCGGCCGGCGAGATACAGGCGGGCGCCTTCCCGCGCGAACACGCGGGCCGCAGCCGCTCCGATCGATCCCCCGCCGCCATGGATCACGGCGACCTTCCCCTCCAGCAGCATCATGACTCCTCCCCCGGTGTCGGCACCGGCGCGAAGGTGCGATCGAGACTGCCGAGGATGTCGATCCAGCCCTCGGTGTGCTTGGCGATCGCATCGGCATCCGGCAGTCTCTCGTGCCGCACCTCGACGACGGTGGCGTCACCATCCGGCTCGAAGGTGACGCGCACGATCGACTCGATCGAGAGGGTCGCGTGCGAGCGCCACGTGAACTCGAGCACGCGCGGGCGATCGATCACCGTGTACGTGCCCGCGTGCATGAACGATCCGGTGGCGTCGTTCATCACGAAGGAGAACGATCCCCCGACCCGGGGATCCGCGACGACGTCCGTCGTGTCGCTTCCCTCCCGGCGCATCCACACGCTGAGGCTGGCAGGGTCCAGCCAGGCATCGAAGAGGCGCTCGGCTGGCGCGGCGATGCGCCGGTTCACGGTCACGACGGCGGTCATCGGTCTTCCCCTTCCGTGTCCGGTTCGGTTCCGGATTCGGAATCGGCAGCCGTCGCCTCATCGACCCCCTGCGTGACGAAGGCATCGAGGGCCGCGAGCCGCTGGTCCCAGAACTCCCGGTACTGCTGCATCCACGCGACCGACTCGGCGAGGCCCTCGGCCCGCAGCGACAGCACGTGGTCCCTTCCGCGCACGGAGCGCTGCACGAGCTCGGCGCGTTCCAGCACCTTGATGTGCTTGCTCGTGGAGTTCAGCGAGATCGGGAAGGCACTCGCGATGTCGGTCACCCGGGCATCCGAGACCAGCAGACGATCGAGGATCGCCCGCCTGGTCGGATCGGCGACCGCGCTGAGCACGGCATCCATCTGATATTCACCCATGCGGGTGAATATACGCCCGGCCCCTCGTCACGTCAAGGGATCCCGCGGGTCGACATCGTCGCGGACCTCCGGCCGGCGGCCCGCCAGACTCTCGACGGCCTCGTCGATCCCGACCTCCTCGGCCTCGACCTCCTCGACGTACAGCGTTCCGGCGGCGATGAGTCGGTCGACGATCAGGAACAGCGCCACTCCCCGCATCTCGAACGGCCGTCCGTCGGCGTGCGTTCCGAGCCACGCCCACTCGCACCAGGTCGTGTCGCCGTCCTCGACGATCCGACCGGTCTCGCAGCGGAAGTCCGGGACGCCGGCGAACATCGCCGCCCAGTTGGCGCGCACCTGAGACCGCCCGACGAAGGCGCGGCCCGGATGCGCCGGCTGACGGCTGTCGTAGTGCGGGTCGAAGAGGGCGACCATGGCGTCGAGATCGTGGGCGTTGACGGCCGCGATCAGCTTCTCGATGACGACGTCCATCGGACCTCCTCGGCGACCGGCTCGGCACCCGATCAGCCGGGCGTCGGATGGCCGCATCCGCCTCCATTGTCCGCCTGCCCGGCAGGCCTGTCATCGACCGGATCGGAGCGCGACGATGCGACAGTCGAACAAGGCCGTCGCAGGACAGGGGGGTGCCACGCGACGGCCTTGCCGGGCACTCCCCATGGGAGCCGATGGGCCTCCAGCAGCACCACCCGAAGGTGCGCCGGTCAGCCGCCGGAGCAAAGCTACACGGACCCCTTCACCATTCAGGCTGTATTCGACGTTCATCCAGCTCTTGCCCGGTCGACTCACTGCTGGTTCATTGATGGCACTCAGCAATCAGGCGGAGCCGCCCACGCAGGGAACCGCTGCCGGCGGGCGGGACCGCATGCCGGTCGGGCCGAACGGCGAGCCCATCGGATGGAGCGGACCCGCGATCAGAGCGCGCCGGTCGCCGCCGTCTCGACGACGCTCGCCGTGCCGTCGAACACCAGCAGCCGGTCGGCGAGCTTGTCGACGAAGAAGCGGTCGTGGCTCACCACGATCACGGCTCCCGGGAAGTGCGTGAGCGCCCGCTCCATCACCTGGGTGCTCGTGATGTCGAGGTGGTTCGTCGGCTCGTCGAGCACGATGACGGCGGCTCCGGACAGCAGGCACTGCGCGATCGCCACCCGGGCGCGCTGGCCGCCCGAGAGCGTGCCGATCTTCTGCTGCAGGTCGGACTCCGAGAACTGCAGCATCGCGAGGAACCGGCCGACGCTCTTCTTCGTCGCGGTGAACGCGAGCGAGTCGGGGTAGGCGTTCACGGCGTGCCCCACCGTGTCGTTCAGGTCGAGCTCGGCGTACACGCGGTTGTACGAGGCGAAGCGCACGCCCTTCGCCCAGCGCACCTGGCCGGCATCCGCCTCGGTGTCGCCGGTGAGCACGTCGAGCAGGGTGGACTTGCCCGATCCGTTCGATCCGAGCACGGCCACCCGGTCGCCGCGGTGCAGGCTGAAGCTCAGGTTCTCGAACAGCGGGTCACCGCCGAAGCTCTTGGTGAGACCCACGACCTCGAGCAGGTCGTTGCTGACCCGCAGGCCGCCGTAGATGTCGGTGATGATCTGGTCGATGGGCCGCGGGGCCTGGCGCTTCTTGATGTCGGCGAGCCGGCGGGCGACCGCGTTCGACGGATTGCGCGCGGCCTCCCGGCGAGCGGTGCTCGCCGCCTGCTCGTAGGCGAGCAGTTCCTCCTCGTGGGCGAACTGCTTCTCGAGCATCTTCAGGCGCGACTGCTTGGCGTGCACGTAGGCGGAGTAGTCCCCCTCGTACTCCTGCAGTCGGTAGTTCTCGATCTCGACGATGCGGGTCACGACCCCGTCGAGGAACTGGCGGTCGTGCGAGACCACGAGCACGGCGCCGGTGTACCGGGCGAGCCAGTTCTCGATCCAGCGCACGCCGTCGAGGTCGAGGAAGTTGGTCGGCTCGTCGAGCAGCAGCACGTCGGGGTGCTGGATGAGGATCTGCGCGAGCGCGGCACGGTTGCGCCATCCGCCGGAGAGCCGGTCGACGGGAAGGCCGCGGCGCTCGTCGTCGAAGCCGAGGCTCGTCAGAACGGTGTCGATCGTGTTCTCGTACGACCAGCCGTCGATCGCGTCCATGCGCTCGAACAGTTCGCCCTGCTCGGCGAGGAGGGCGGTCATGGCGTCCTCGTCCATCGGATGGGCGAGGAGTTCGCCGATCGCGTCGAGCCGCGCCTGGGTCTCGTGCACGGAGGCGAAGTGCCCGCTCAGCGTCTCCTGGATGCTCAGCTCACCGTCGAGCTCGGAGAACTGCGAGAAGTAGCCGATGGTGGTGCCGCGGGTGACGTCCACGGTGCCGCCCGACGGCTCGGTGCGCCCGAGCATCAGCTCGAGGAAGGTCGTCTTGCCGGTGCCGTTCTTGCCGATGAGGCCGACGCGATCGCCCGCACGGAGCTTGAGGAACGCCTCCCGGATGACGGGCCTCCCGTCGAACTCGATGCTCACGTCGTTCAGGCGGATCAGGCTCACGGTGTCCTCGGGGTTCAGGGGAAGGCTGCCGCGCGCTGGCGAGACCCTCCACGGTACCTCCCCGGCCGCGGCGCTCCGGCCGCCGCGGGCGGCCGCGCGCGGGGGGGCGCCCGGCTCCCGCCGAATCGCCACTTCCGGCCGCTTCGCCGCGCCGATGGCGGCCACAACGGGCGTCTCGATCCCGCGGAACGACCACGACTGGCGACTCGATCGCGCGCAGCGTCAGTCGCCGGCCTCCTCCACCCACTCCAACAGGTCGCCGGGCTGGCACTCGAGCACGGAGCACATGGCGTCGAGCGTGCTGAATCGCACCGCCTTGGCGCGGCCGTTCTTCAGCACGGCCACGTTCGCCGCCGTGAGCCCGACCCGCTCGGCGAACTCCCCCACACTCATCTTGCGCTTGGCCAGCTCGACGTCGATCCGCACCACGATCGGCATCAGATCACGTCTGCCAGATCGGTCTGGAGCACCGTCGCCTGTCGCAGCAGGGCGCGCATCACGATCATCGTGAGCACGAACACCCCGCCGATCAGCACCATCCCCGTCAGCAGGATCGGCAGCCCGGGGTCGCGCAGCTCCGGCGTGAAGTAGATGACGGCGACGAGGTAGGCCGAGAGACCCGCCAGGAGCACCCATCCGGCGACCACCGCCCAGGCGATCGCGTCGACCCAGACGAAGGACTCCGTGCTGAAGATGCGGTCCGACCTGACCAGCGTGAGCAGCCGCCAGATGCAGACGATCACGATCTGGAGGCACACCGCTTCGAGGATCGCGACGAGCAGCAGCAGCCAGGGGACGGCTCCGAGCTCGGGGTTCTCCGATGCCATGTGCGAGAACTGACCGGGCAGGCTCAGCACCTGCGCGACGACCAGACCGATGAAGACGAGCACGAGCAGCGCTCTGAGGGGGACGACCACTCGATCGATTCTCTGCATGCATCGACTATCGCCAATTATCTATCGTTTGTCAATCGATGCTTGTCCGCAGCCGGATGGAACGAGAAGCTGTCTCCAGTGCGAAGCGCTCCGACCGGAGCCGATGCACCCTCGCAGCAATCCACAGCCGAAACGAGGTCACCGATGCCCACGTCCACCAGCGCAGCCGAGATCACCATGGAGCCCATCGAGACGGCACCGGTCACGCCCGCCATCATCAGCGCGGAGTCGCTCGTCATCGGCAGCAATCGAACGAGGCGCTTCGTCGGCCGCGAGCACGGAGCCGGCATCTCCTACTTCCTCGTGGATGCCGAACCGGGCCAGGGGCCCGACCTGCACTGGCATCCGTACACCGAGACCTGGTTCGTGATCGAGGGCACCGCGCGCATCACGATCGGCACAGACACCCTGACGGCGACCGCCGACGACACCGCCACCGTGCCGGCCGGGGTGTGGCACGGCTTCAAGAACGTCGGAGACGGTCGCTTGCGGGTAATCTGCATCCACGCATCGGACACGATCATCCAGACCTGGGCCGACGAGACCACCGCAGGTGCAGCGCCGACCCGCCGACCTCCGAAGGAGCCCCACCCATGACGTTCCAGGCCTACCTCGACAACATCGAGGCGAAGACCGGCCTCACCCCGCGCCAGTTCATCGAGCTCGCTCACGAGAAGGGCTTCGGCGAGGGCACGAAGGCCGCGCCGATCCTGGCCTGGCTGGCCGAGGACTACGGCCTCGGCAAGGGCCACGGGATGGCACTCGTGCACGTCATCACCAAGGGTCCGCAGATCAGCCAGAAGCACGTCGGCACCGGCACCGCCCACAGCGACCCGAGCGACACCCTCTGGCTCGACGGCGCCGCGACGAACCCCGCCAGCCCGCCGGTCGAGTAGCACCCGACGCAGCGCGACGCGTATCGAGACCGCTACCCCCGCGCGAGCTCCGTCACCTTGCGTTCCAGCGTCGCCCGCTCCGCCGCGTTCCCGCACAGCTCGATCGCCCTCCGGTACTCCCCCAGTGCGTCATCCCGCCGGCCGAGCCGCGCCAGCAGCTCGCCGCGCACGGTGGGCACCAGGTGCGACCCGGCCAGTTCGCCCCTGGCCGCGATGGCGTCGACGAGCGCCAGGCCATCCGCCGGCCCCGAGGCCATCGCGACGGCGACGGCACGATTGAGCTCGATGACGGGCGACGGCGTCAGCCGTCCGAGGGCCTCGTACAGGATGACGATGCGCGCCCAGTCCGTCTCGCCGACGGAGTGCGCCACGGCATGGCATTCGGCGATGGAGGCCTGCAGCCCGAACGCCCCGAGTCCCCTGCCCGACGCGATCGCCCGCGCCAGCGCGGCCCGCCCCCGTCTGATCGCGGCCTGATCCCACAGCCGCCGGTCCTGGAACTCGAGCGTCACCGGCCGGCCGGAGGTGTCGATGCGCGCCGGGAACCGCGCCGCGGTGAGTTCCATCAGGGCCAGCAGCCCGAATGCCTCGGGCTCGGGCTCGAGCCGGATGAGAACTCGGGCCAACCGGAGGGCCTCGCGGGCGAGGTCGGTGCGGATCCACTCGTCGCCGCCCGACGCGAACGAGCCCTCGGTGAAGATGAGATAGACCACCTGCAGCACCGAGCCGAGCCGCTCGGGCACCTCACGAGGTTCGGGCACGGCGAACGGAACGTGGGCGGCGGCCAGGGTCTTCTTGGCACGCGTGATGCGGGCCTGGATGGTCGGAACGGGCACGAGGAACGCCGTGGCGATCTCGTCGCTCGTGAGCCCGGCGACCACGCGCAGCGTGAGCGCGATCCGGGACTCCTTCGACAGCACCGGATGACAGGAGATGAACATCAACGCGAGCACGTCGTCGTCGATCGCGTCGGGGTCGAACAGCGCGTCCGCCCCCGGCGCGGCCTCGTCGAGGTCTCGGGCCAGCACGGCGTACCGCTCGTCCCGCGCCGACCGGCGTCGGAAGGCGTCGATGGCCCGGCGTCGGCCGGTGGTGAGCAGCCACCCGGTCGGCTGGTCGGGCACGCCGTCGACGGACCACGACACGAGCGCCTCGGCGAGCGCCTCTTGAGCGAGGTCCTCGGCCAGCGAGAAGTCGCCGGTGTAGCGGGCGAGGGCGCCGACGATGCGCGCGGACTCCATGCGCCACACCGCTTCGACGGCGCCCCGCGCCTCGGTCATGGTCACCGCGGGATCAGAGCTGCCCGGTCTGCTCGCGCCAGGCGCGTTCCTTCTGGATCCACTCGTTGTCCTGCGGGAACTCGTCGATGGACGGCACCCGACGGATCTCGGTCTTGGTGCCCGCCGTGTACGGTGCGCGCTTGGCCCACTCCACGGCCTCCTGCTGCGACGCGACGTCGAGGATGTAATAGCCGCCGAACAGCTCCTTCGTCTCCCCGTACGGGCCATCCGTGACCACCGGGGTCTCACCGGTGAAGTCGACGACCACGCCGTTGCTCGGGTCGTCCAGGCCCTCGGCGGCGAGCAGCACGCCCGCGCGGATGAGCTCGTCGTTGAACCTGCCCATCGCATCGAGCAGGTCGGCGAAGTCGGCGTTCGCGAACTTCGCGAGCGACTCGTCGGTCGCCCGCATGATCAGCATGTACTTGGCCATCTCGTACTCCTTCGTTGTGGACGGTCGTCTCTCGACCTTCTCACCCACAGGTCGAACGGCGCGACGGGGAATCGACATGACCGGGATGATTCCTCGAAGCCGCCCGCCGAAGCCATCCGCCGACCATGCTCCGAAGCTCAGGCGCCGATGTCATCGGGCACGACGATCCGCTCCGGGTCCCATGGTTCCACCCAGCCGAGTTCGTCGAACATCCGGGACAGCACGAGGGCGGTGAAGCCCCACACGAGTCGTCCGCCGACGCTGAAGGCCGGGGATCGGTAGGTGCGGTCGCCGATCGTGTGCTCCGTGTTGCCGCGATTGGCCGGTGACAGCAGGTCGGCGACGGGCACTCGGAACACCTCGACGGATTCGCCGTGGTCGACGGCCGCCACCTCGCTGGGATGCGTCCACCACGCGGCGACCGGCGTGACGAGGTGCCTGCTCACCGGCACGGGGAACACCGGCAGCGTGCCGAGCGGCTCGATGCCGGTCGGGTCGAGCCCGGTCTCCTCGACCGCCTCACGCAGCGCCCCGGCCGTCGCGTTCTCATCGGTCGCCTCGAGCCGGCCGCCGGGGAACGCGATCTGGCCCGGATGGCTGCCGAGTGTCGCGGATCGCCGCAGCAGCAGCACGTCGAGGTCGGAGCGTACCGGTCCGGTCTCCCGCGCCGGCTCCGAATCGAGCACGCCGAACAGCACGAGCACGGCAGCCGGTCGGAGTGCGGCGGAACCGAGCATGGCCCGTTGCATGTCGGCGCGCCACTCGAGTCCGCGTTCGCACAGCGCCACGAGTTCGGCGCGAGGATCCTCGATGGCGGCAGGCATGGCACCAGACTACGGATCCCCGGATGCTCCACGGGAGGGTGCAAGGTGGACCCATGACGATTCCCGTACCCGGCCCGCACGCGACGG
>JBEVEO010000269.1:0-2563 GCA_040512695.1 Leifsonia sp.
TTCGACCGGCTCGATCCGGGATGGGCGCGCACCCGATTCGGGGTGAGCAATGTCGACGAGACGAATCCGCTCGCCCTGCTGCTCGCGGCCGCCGTGATCGACTGATCCCGAGCGCCCTCTCGTGGGGTCTGCCACGCCAGGTGGCGCGCGGGGCGCTGCGGCGCGGGAACGTCAGAAGGGCAGCAGGGGGTCGATGCCGATGGCGAGGAACAGCAGCGACAGGTAGGCGATCGACCCGTGGAACACCCGCATCGGCGACACGTCGACGTGACGGATGGCGAGGTCGTAGAGGCGGTGCGACTCGTACAGGAACCAGCCGCCGACGACCAGGGCCACGGCGGAGTAGACGAGTCCCATGCCTGCGACGGGGATGAGCAGCAGCGAGCACGCAACGGTGGCCCACGCGTACAGGATGACCTGGAGGCCGACCTGGGCACGACCGCGGACGACGGCGAGCATCGGCACGCCTGCGGCCTTGTAGTCATCGCGGTACTTCATCGACAGCGGCCAGTAGTGCGGGGGCGTCCACAGGAAGATGATCGCGAACAGGATGAACGGCGTCCACGACAGGCTGCCCGTGACGGCCGCCCAGCCGATGAGGACGGGCATGCAGCCGGCCACGCCGCCCCAGACGATGTTCTGCGAGGTACGGCGCTTGAGGATCAGGCTGTAGAACACCACGTAGAGCAGGATCGCCCCCAGCGACAGCACCGCGGCGAGCCAGTTGGTGAATGCCCAGAGCCAGACGATGGAGGCGATGCCGAGCCCCCACGCGAAGACGAGCGCCTCGCGGTCGGTCAGGTCGCCGGTCACGAGGGGCCGGTTCTTCGTGCGCTTCATCAGGCGATCGATGTCGCGGTCGATGTAGCAGTTGAAGGCTCCGGCGGATCCGGCGCTCATGGCGCCGCCGATCAGGGTCGCGAGCACGAGCCCCAGGGACGGGATGCCGCCCTGCGCGAGGATCATCGTCGGGGCGGTGACGACGAGAAGCAGCTCGACCACGCGCGGCTTCGTCAATGAGATGTACGCATTCAGCTTGCGTCGGACTCCGATGGAGGACGCGGCGGATCGTGTCTCAAGTGCGACGTTCATTACTCCCCATAATCCGGGAATAGTCGGCCCGGGAATGCTGCTGCCAGTCTAGGCCATCGGCGCGCGACGGAGCCCCACAGCCACCTCACAGCGAGGTCGGCCGACTGTGGGGATCATGCAACCGGACTGTAACGGCGCCCTGCCTCTTCGTCCGTAATAGACAAAGACGCTGTCTCTATACTGGGAAGGCTCGCCTATCAGCCTGTGCGCCCGGCGTGAGCCGATCCTCGTCGAACGACTCGCTCCCCCGCGTTCACGTGCTGTGTGCCAAGGATGACGACGGCGTGCTCCGATAACAACGGAGCCCTGCAACTGCGGTGGCTCCTGACGCATTGAGAAGGGTCAGTTACCAGTGCCAGCTCTGCAATGGGAACCCATCGACGACAAGGCCGTCGACACCGCGCGAATCCTCGCAGCGGACGCGGTCGAGAAGGTGGGCAATGGCCACCCCGGGACGGCCATGAGCCTCGCCCCCGCGGCCTACCTGCTCTTCCAGAAGGTCATGCGCCGTGACCCGTCCGACAACGAATGGATCGGTCGCGACCGCTTCATCCTCTCGGCCGGCCACAGCTCGCTGACCCAGTACGTGCAGCTCTACTTCGGCGGCTACGGCCTCGAGCTCGACGACCTCAAGGCGCTTCGCACCTGGGGCTCGCTCACCCCCGGACACCCCGAGTACGGCCACACCGACGGCGTCGAGATCACCACCGGCCCGCTCGGGCAGGGCCTCTCGTCGGCCGTGGGCTTCGCCTACGCGTCGCGCTTCGAGCGCGGCCTGTTCGATCCCGATGCCGCGCCCGGCACGAGCCCGTTCGACCACTTCGTCTACGTGGTCGCCGGCGACGGCGACCTGCAGGAGGGCGTGACGAGCGAGGCCTCCTCCCTCGCCGGCCACCAGCAGCTCGGCAACCTCGTCGTGATCTACGACTCGAACCAGATCTCCATCGAGGACGACACGAACATCGCCTTCACCGAGGACGTTGCGAAGCGCTACGACGCGTACGGCTGGCATGTGCAGACCGTCGACTGGAAGAAGACCGGCCAGTACGTCGAGGATGTCGCCGAGCTCCACCGCGCGATCGAGGCCGCCCGTGGCGAGACATCCAAGCCGTCGATCATCATCCTGAAGACGATCATCGGCTGGCCGAGCCCCGGCAAGCAGAACACCGGCAAGATCCACGGCTCCGCCCTCGGCGCCGCCGAGCTGGCCGCCACCAAGGAGGTGCTCGGCTTCGACCCCGAGCAGACCTTCGTCGTCGCTGAAGACGTCATCGAGCACACCCGCGGCGCGCACGAACGCGGTGCTGCGGCCAAGGCCGAGTGGCAGGCGTCGTTCGACGCATGGGCCGCCGCGAACCCGGAGCGCAAGGCGCTGTTCGACCGCATTTCCGCCAGGGAACTGCCCGATGGCTGGGCGGACGGGCTGCCGTCCTGGGAGCCGGACCCGAAGGGCGTGGCGACCAGGGCCGCG
>JBEVEO010000012.1:0-18084 GCA_040512695.1 Leifsonia sp.
GCGTCGCGCTGGCGTCGAGCACCGCGTTGTAGACGTCCTCGACGTCGGCGTTCTCGGTCGCGGTGATGTCACCGGAGTCGGGGTCCTCGTAGGCGGCCTCGACCTGGTTGATCATGCCCTGGTAGGTGCTGCCGGCGGAGTCGAACCACGCCTTGCCGGTCGCGGCGGTGTACTGGGCGCCGACCTCGAAGTACTTGTCCCAGTCGCCCTCGAGGAGGGCGGCGACCTCTTCGCGGTCGGTCGGGAGACCGGCTGCGGCGAACAGGTCGGAGCGGTAGCAGACGCCCTCGGGGCCGATGTCGGTGCCGTAGCCGATGAGGCGGCCGTCACCGTCGGTCGCGGCATCGGTCTTCCAGTCCAGCCAGCGGCTCTTGGTGTCCTCGGGAACCTCGGCGAGGAGGTCGGAGTACTTCATGACCTCGGGGAGCCAGTCGACCTCGATCGCCTCGACATCGGCGAGGCCCTTCTTGCCGAGCTTCTGGAAGTAGTTGGCGCGCGCGTCGTTCGACGTCGCAGCCTTGTTCTGCACGACGGTGACGTTGGGGTTGGCGTCCATGTACTCCTGGAGGAGTTCATCGGTGTAGCCGAAGTCGTTGAAGGTGGCGACGGAGAGTTCGATCTTCTCGTCGGTCGAGCCGGAGCCCGATCCGGCCGACGAACAGCCGGCGGCGATGATGGCGATGGATGCGGCGCCTGCAACGGCTGCGATCGCCTTGGTGCGTCGTGAAAGCTTCACGGTCACTCCTTTGTGCGTGGATGGATTGGATGTTTGAGAGCGCTCTCTCACTCCAGCGTGAGAGCGCTCTCACGATTGCGTTCCCGATGCTAGACAGCGGAATGGCGCATTGTCAAGAGAGCGCTCTCACGCGCGGCCGACGTTACGGAACCGTGACCATTCCGGCGCTCGCGAGCCCTATGGCTTCTGGGCAGGGACCGAGCCGGTGCGCGTCCCGGGCTCGATGAGCGCCCCCGACAGATCGGCCGCGTGCTGGGCGATCAGGCCGGTCTCGAGCTCGCCGTCCTGCTCCTCCTGCTCCAGCAGTGCACGGTCGGCCGCAGCCTTCTCGTCGGCCGACTCCTGCATCCCCGATGTCTTCCGCAGCGGAGCCGCCTTCAGGAAGAAGCTCAGTACGAAGGCGCACAGCGCGACCACGAGGCAGACCCAGAACACCGTGACTGCCGCATTGTTGAACCCGACCAGGAACGGCTCGGACAGTCGCGGATCGCTCGTCGTGAGGAAGGAAGTGTCGCCGTCCAGCGCACCTCCGACCGCCGACGGGTTCGACTGCCCCTGCTTCAGGAGTCCGAGGATCTGTGCGTTGCCGGGATCGGCGGCGACGGCGGGATCCGTGATGGCCGCCTGGACGGCCTTCACGATCGCGCTGTCGGCGAACGCGTCGGCGATGGTCGTGGGGATCCGGGTGAACAGCACCGAGAACAGCACGGCCGTTCCGAGGGTTCCGCCGATGGAGCGGAAGAACGTGGACGACGATGTCGCGACCCCGATGTCCCGTGCCTGCACGGAGTTCTGAGAGGCGATCGTGAGGGTCTGCATGAGCTGGCCCAGTCCGAGGCCGACGAGCAGCATGCCGACCATCATGAACCAGACGCCGCGGTCGGCCTGGGCGAAGGTGAACCAGAAGAAGCCGGCAGCCAGCAGCGCCGTCCCGATGCGGGGGAACATGGCGTAGCGGCCGGTGCGCGCGATCAGCTGCCCGCTGACGATCGACGAGATCATGAGGCCGACGATCATCGGGAGCATGAGGAAGCCGCTCTCCGTCGGAGTCGCACCGTTCACCAGCTGGAGGTAGAGCGGCACCGTCATCATGGCGCCGAACATCCCGAAGCCGACGAGCACGCCGAGCAACGTGGCGACCCGGAAGGTGGCGTTGCGGAACAGCTTGAGCGGGATCAGGGCGTCATCGCCCATCGCCCGCTCGGCGAGGATGAACCCGATGATGCCGGCGACTCCGACGACGTAGCAGGCGATCGACGCCACCGACCACCAGCCCCATTCGCGTCCCTGCTCCGCGACGAGCAGCAGGGGGACGACGGCGACGACGACGAGGGCGGCACCCCACCAGTCGATGCGCACCGAGTGCTTGAAGTGCGGGATGTGCAGGAAGCGCAGCACGATCGCGAGGGCGACGATGCCGATCGGGATGTTGATGAGGAACACCCAGCGCCACCCGGTGATGCCGAGGATCTCCTCGGATCCCGACAGGATGCCGCCGATGAGCGGTCCGATGACGCTCGAGACGCCGAAGACGGCCAGGAAGTAACCCTGGTACTTGGCGCGCTCGCGCGGGGCGAGCATGTCGCCCATGATGGCCAGCGGAAGCGCCATGAGGCCGCCGGCTCCCAGGCCCTGGATCGCCCGGAAGACCGCCAGCATGTACATCGAGTTCGCCATCCCCGCGAGCAGGGAGCCCACCAGGAAGATGACGATCGCGATGATGAACAACGGCCGTCGGCCGAAGATGTCGCTCAGCTTGCCGTAGAGCGGCGTCGATATCGTCGCGCAGATCAGGTAGGCGGTCGTCACCCAGGCCTGCAGCGACATGCCGTCGAGGTCGTCGGCGATGGTGCGCATCGACGTGCCGACGATCGTCTGGTCGAGGGCCGAGAGGAACATGCCTGCCATGAGCCCGACGATCACCAGGAGGATCTCGCGGTGCGTCATGAGCGGCTTGGATGCTGGAACTTCCGGTGCGTTCGCCACGTGCCAACGGTAGTGCGGATGGTTGCCGCGGACAACGATCCGGCCCATTCCGGTCGACGGCGGACGCGACGTCGACGTTCTGGGGATCTTCGGAGGTTCTTCGGATACTGGCTTGCTAGGTTCGCGGGGATGCCCCCCTCCAGCCGCACCCTCGCCACCCGTCTGTCCGTCCTGGCCGCGGCAGCGGCATCCGTGCTCGCCCTCGCGGCCTGCGCGGGTCCAGCCGCTGACGAATCCGCACGGGCCGACGCCCACGTCAGCTCGACGAAGGCCGCGTCACCGGCGAGGCCGACGCCCGCTGCCGCAGCACCGGCCGTCGCGGCCCCGCTCCCAGCCCCTGAGCCGGCTCCAGCGCCTGCACCCAAGGAGACCGGCCCGCTCTCGGCGGCTGTGCAGGCCCAGATCGACTACGCGCTGACCTACTGGGAGAACTACAACTCGGCCGAGTACGGCGTGCTGGGCGACAACGACTGCGTCAACTTCGCCAGCCAGACCCTCATCGCCCGCGGCTGGCAGCAGGACGGCAACTGGTTCCACAACGACGACGTCTACGCATCGAGCAGCTCGTGGCGCAGCTCGACGGCGTTCCGCAACTGGCTCCAGGGCCGCCCCGACCTGGCGAGGGCACTCGACGACTCGCAGCGCGATCAGGTCGCGGTCGGCGACATCGTGCAGTTCGACTGGGACGGGTCAGGCGACCGCGACCACACGGGCGTCGTGACGCGCGTCACGCACGACGGCGGCTCGACCCAGGTGTACTTCGCCGGCCACACCCTCGATTCCGACTACCGCAGCGTCGACACCGCGATCACGGTGGACCACCCGGGCGGCACCGCGTACTACTGGCACATCATCGGCTGATCGGGCTGCGCCGCTGAGCGCTTTACCCGGGTCGCGCGCGTACGCTGGACAGGTGTCTGAGTCCCGCGCCATCGGCCCGTCGCACCGTGTGCGACGCAACCGTGTGATCGCCGTGATCGTCGGGATCGTGCTCGTCTCCTGCGCCATGGGAGCCGGAGCGCTCTCGGGGGCGCATGGGGCGGATGGCGGCGGGTCCGGAGCCGCCGCACCGGACCCGACGACCACTGCGACCCCGACGCCGACGCGCCCGGCCCCGGCGGTCGAGTCGGCTCCGACGGCGGTGCCGACCTTCGACAGGCACGCCCGCTCCATCGACGACCCGGCCAGCATCTGGGTGGTGAGCAACAAGCAGCGCCCGCTCTCGCCGATCGACTACGTCCCGTCCGACCTGGTCGACGTTCCGGTGCCGCACACCTGGGACCCCGTGCTGCGCGCGGAGGCCGCTGCCGCGATCGTCGGCATGTTCCAGGCGGCGTCGACGGAGGCGGGACTCACGCTCGCATCCAACAGCGCGTACCGCAGCTTCTCGTCGCAGACCAGGGTGTACGAGAACGACGTGGCATCGAACGGACAGGCTGCGGCCGACATGAGCACCGCCCGACCCGGCCACAGCGAGCACCAGACCGGACTCGCCATGGACATCGGGGCCGCATCGGGCGACTGCTCGCTCGACGCGTGCTTCGCCGGCACCCCGGAAGGGCAGTGGCTCGCCGCGAACGCCTACCGGTTCGGGTTCCTCCTGCGCTATCCGGCCGACAAGGTGGCCGTGACGGGGTTCGAGTTCGAGCCGTGGCACTACCGCTACATCGGCATCGACCTCGCGACCGAGATGCACGACACCGGCGTCACGACGCTGGAGGAGTTCTTCGGGCTCCCCGCCGCCCCCGGCTACGCCTGAGCAGCGCCTGAGCGAACGCCCCAGGATTCATGCATTCCCATGGAATGTTGAGGATTCGTCCAGAACCCTGCCAAGGCGGTGTGATGGAGTGACTGGTCTTCTGCCTCCGACCCGAAATACTCCTCCGTGCTCCACAGTTCCCCCCGTGATACCTCTCTGCCCACCGTCCCATCGATCATCGTGCTCGCCGTATCGCAGCAGCACCGCCGCGGCGCCCACGCCCGGCGGTCGCCCTTCACGATCGGCACCGCCCTCGTCGCCTGCGGCCTCGCGCTCGCGGTGACGACCGCTGCGCTCACCGTCGGATCGACGACCGGTGGGGCGGCATCGGCCGCATCGGCCACCGTGGAGCAGCCCACCCGCACGGCGACGATCTCCTCCGCTCCCGCCCGCGTCGCAGACACCGCTCCCGTGATCGAGGCGCTGCCCGCCGTCGCATCCGGTCCTGCCTCCGGCGGGACCAACATCACCATCGCAGGCGCCAACCTGGCCGGTGTCGCCTCGGCGACCGTCGGAGGCCAGCCGGCGGTCGTCGTGAGCACGACGCCCGATTCCGTCACGATCGCGGCACCGGCCGCCCCGCGCTACGCGGAGGGAACGGTCGCGATCGACGTGTTCACCGCCGACGGGACGCCCGTGCCCGTCGACCTCACGCCGGCGACGACCCTCGCCGATCTCGGCGCTCCGGGCGCCGTCGCCCCGGCCCTGACGTTCAGCTACCTCCCCGACGAGCACATCGTCGCCCAGACCGCCTACGTCCTCAGCCATTGGACGGACTACAACCCCGACTTCATCTCGCTCGACGGCAACGACTGCGTGAACTTCACCAGCCAGGGTCTGCTCGCCCGCGGCTGGACGATGGATGGCGAGTGGTGGTACAACGCCGGCGCCACGAGCGCGCCGTGGGTCAGCTCGACGGCCTTCTCCGCCTACCTCTCCGCACACCCCGAGCGTGCCACCTATCTCGGCGACAACCGTGTCGATGTCAAGGTCGGCGACGTCGTGCAGTTCGACTGGGACCGCTCAGGCGACCTCGACCACACGACGACGGTCACCCGCGTCGACCACACCGACAACGGAGTGAAGGTCTACGTCGCGGGCCACACCAAGGACTCGGACTTCTGGGACGTCGACGAGGCGCTCGCCACCGGCGGAGGCACCGCCGTCTTCTGGAGCATCAAGACCCTCGCCGGCTAGCCGATCCCTGAGCTAGCCGATGGCGGCGTCGACGATGTCGCGCGCCTCCGACTGCACCTGACGCAGGTGGTCCTCGCCGAGGAACGACTCGGCGTAGATCTTGTAGACGTCCTCCGTGCCGCTCGGGCGGGCCGCGAACCAGGCGTTCTCGCTCACGACCTTCAGGCCGCCGACGGCCGCGTCGTTGCCTGGCGCCTTCGAGAGCTTGGCCGTGATGGGCTCGCCGGCGAGCGTCGTCGCGGTCACGGCGTCGCCGTCGAGCTTGCCGAGCGCGGCCTTCTGCGCCCCGGTCGCCGCAGCGTCCGAGCGCTCGTACGCCGGATCGCCGTGCTTCTCGACGAGCTTCGCGTACAGCTGCGACGGGCTCCGTCCCGTGACGGCCCGGATCTCCGATGCGAGCAGGGCGAGCAGGATGCCGTCCTTGTCCGTCGTCCACGCCGTGCCGTCGAACCGCAGGAAGCTCGCCCCGGCGCTCTCCTCCCCGCCGAACGCGACCGAGCCGTCCATGAGGCCGGGCACGAACCACTTGAAGCCGACCGGCACCTCCCACAGCCTCCGCCCGAGGTGCTTGGCGACGCGGTCGATCATGCTCGAGGAGACGAGGGTCTTCCCGATCGCCGCATCCTTGCGCCAGCCGCCGCGGTGACTGTAGAGGTAGTCGATGGCGACCGCGAGGTAGTGGTTGGGGTTCATGAGGCCGCCGTCCGGCGTCACGATGCCGTGGCGGTCGGCGTCCGCGTCGTTGCCGGTGAGGATGTCGAAGTCGTGCTGATGGGTGAGCACGGATGCCATGGCCGACGGGCTCGACGGATCCATGCGGATCTTGCCGTCCCAGTCCAGGGTCATGAACGACCAGGTCGGGTCGACGGTCGGATTCACGACGGTGAGGTCGAGCCCGTAGCGGTCGCGGATGGCACCCCAATAGCTGACGGAAGCGCCGCCGAGGGGATCGGCCCCGATCCGGATGCCGCTGCGCTTGATCGCGTCGAAGTCGATGACGTTCTCGAGGTCGTCCACGTACATTCCGCGGAAGTCATACGTCTGCACCGCGCTGGGCTCGGCCATCTTCACGTCGCGCAGGCCGTCGGCGATGATCTCGTTGGCCCGCTTCGCGATCCAGCTCGTGGCATCGGTGTCCGCGGGTCCGCCGTGCGGCGGGTTGTACTTGAAGCCGCCGTCCCCCGGAGGGTTGTGGCTCGGCGTGACGACGATGCCGTCGGCGATCTGACCGGCCGCGCGGTGCCCGGCGTCGCGGTTCCAGACGATGATGGCGTGCGAGACGGCCGGGGTCGGCACGAAGTCGTCGAACTCGTCGACCATCACCTCCACGCCGTTCCCGACGAGCACCGTGAGGGCCGTCGTCGTCGCGGGGCCGCTCAGCGCATGGGTGTCCGCACCGATGAAGAGCGGACCGGTGGTGCCCTGGCTCGCCCGGTACTCCACGATCGCCTGAGTCGTCGCGGCGATGTGCCAGTCGTTGAACGAGGTCGTGAACGCGCTGCCCCGGTGTCCGGACGTCCCGAACACGACGCGCTGCTCGGGGATCGATGGATCGGGCTTCAGCTCGTAGTAGGCGTGGATGAGAGCCTCGACGTCGATGAGGTCGGACTTCTTGGCCGGCGTTCCTGCGCGATCCGTCATGGTCACCAGTCTGGCATTGCACGCGGCGCATTTCGAGAGTCCCGGCGCTTCCCGCCGCCCGATATCGAGGGCCGGGTTCGCCGTGGCTAGGCTATGCCCATGCCCGACGACACCGCCGCCGACGATTCCCACGAGACCTACAGCTACCTGGGACCGGCCGGCACCTTCACGGAGGCTGCCCTCGCCCAGGTGCATGCGGCGGCCGGCAAGCCGTGGCGCGCCGTCAACAATGTGGGAGAGGCGTTCGCCGACGTGACGAGCGGGCGCAGCGTCGCAGCCATGATCGCCATCGAGAACTCCATCGAGGGCGGTGTCTCCGCCACGCAGGATGCGCTGGCCAGCGTTCCGGGACTGCGCATCATCGGCGAGTACCTCGTCCCGGTGAACTTCGTGCTCGTCGCCCGCCGCGGAACCACGATCGACCAGGTCCGCGTCGTGAACGCCCACCCGGTCGCGTACGCGCAGTGCAGGGCCTGGCTCGAGACGGCACTGCCCGAACACGGCCACATCCCGTCGACGAGCAACGTCGCCGCCGCGACCGAGCTGTTCGTCAGCGAGCAGGCGGATGCGGCCATCGCCCCTCCCGGGATCGTCGACCACTACGACGTCGACGTCCTCGCCGAGGACATCGGCGACAACCCCAACGCCGTGACCCGGTTCGTGCTGGTCGGGCGCGAGCTGTCCATCCCGGCCCCGACCGGTGCAGACAAGACCAGCCTCATCGTCGAACTGCCGGACGACCACGCCGGTGCACTTCTCGAGATGCTCGAGCAGTTCTCCACCCGAGGCGTCAACCTCAGCCTCCTCGAGTC
Source organism: Leifsonia sp. (assembly GCA_040512695.1). Taxonomy (GTDB): domain Bacteria; phylum Actinomycetota; class Actinomycetes; order Actinomycetales; family Microbacteriaceae; genus Orlajensenia. The sequence goes on from JBEVEO010000012.1 coordinate 8,132, forward strand.
CCGGCCGATCGGCGACGCGCTCGGCCGCTACCGGTTCGTCATCGACGCGGATGGGCACATCCTGGACGAGCGCGTGGCCGACGCCCTGCTCGGACTGCGCCGCTTCAGCCCGCAGGTGATCTTCCTCGGCTCCTACCCGCGAGCGGACAAGCAGCCGATCGAGTTCACCTCGCGCTACGACGACGAGGTCTTCATCGAGGCCCGCGACTGGCTTCGCGGCCTGGTGAGCGGTGAGCCGCTCGGCGACGCCGCGGAGGATTCCCCTTCCGGAATATAGAGAGCGACGGCGATGAGCGACCGCGGCGACGACGGAGTCGATGACGGATCGGCCGCGGGGTACGACCCCCGGTTCGACCCGCGATTCCAGCGCGGCTACACGCCGGACCCGGCCGCGGCGGACGAGCACGAGGACACCGCCGACGATCACCGCACCCCGCGGATCGATCCTCGTTTCGATCCGCGGTTCCAGCGCGGTTACGACGCGGAACGGCACGAGCAGGTCCGTCGACCGGGCGCGGCGGCCGTCGAGGACCGGCCGGCGTACTCCTCGAGCGTGAAGCCGGCCCTCCTGGGGCAGGACACGGCACCGCCGGTCGATGCCGGGCACCCGCCGGGTGCGGCCGACGACCCTCGGTCTCCGGACCCCCGGTCGCCGGCGGAGGACGTCGACACCGACGAGCCGGCCGTCGGCGCCCGGGAGGGTGTGCGATCGGGTCGCAACCCCTATGTCATCGCCCTCTGGATCGTGTGCTCCGTGCTCGTGCTGGGCGGAACCTGGATCGTCGTGCAGGCGGCAGGCAATCCGACGACGCTGTTCGTGGCGTCGCTGGCCGTCGGTGACGTGTTCGCCAGGACGGCCTGGACGATCGGGCCGCTCTGCGTGACCGTCGGCCTCCTGGGCCTGATAGCCCTCACGCTCGTGCACGCGCTGGGCTGGCTGCGGCGCCACCCGGGAGACGACCGATGAACCCCTGGCTGCGAGCGCTCCAGGTCGCCACGGCACTCGGCGTCGTCGGGGTGATCGGCGGCGGCTATGCGCTCTCCGTTCTGCTGCCGCAGCGGCGGACCGAGGTCGACTACGCCGGTACCGACTGGGGCATGATCAACACGCTCGAGGTGCTCGTCATCCCGGCTGCTGCGATACTGGCGCTCGCCGGCGCACTCGCGCTGCTGGCCTACGGGGCGGCGCGCTGGCGTCAGGCGGCGGCCTCCACCTTGACGAGCAGCGAGCAGCTGTCGACCCACGTCGACAGCGACTGAACCACCGCCACCTGGTCGCCGTCGAGCTCGAACACCCGCGGTTCGTCGGGCTCGACCGTGAACCGGGGTCCGCGCACCGTGATCATCGTGGTGGGGCCGACCTCGTCGGTGAAGCGGATCATCCGTCGCCCGGCCGCGAAGCGGCGCAGCACCCGGTTCTCCCACGTCACCCGTCGCCACACGGCGAGCCAGCCGAACACGGTGCGCGGCTGCATCAGGGCGATGTCCAGGATGCCGTCGTCGATCTCCGCCTCGGGGAACAGCAGGATGTTGCCTGGCAGCATTCCGCAGTTGCCGATCAGCACGGTACTGACGTGGGCGTGGTGCCGATGTGCGTCCCCCAGGCCGTAGCGGATGCGGAACGGCTTCGCCTTCGGGAGCGCCCGCATCCCGGAATCCACGTAGGCGAGCCAGCCCACCTTCCTCTTCAGCGCGGGATTGGCATTGCCGATCATGTCGGCGTCGAGGCCGATCCCGGCCATGACGACGAAGGCATGGTCCTCCGCCGTTCCGTCATCGGTCACGACCGAGGCGACTCCCACGTCCATCGGGCGCGTGTCGCCGTGGAACGCGAGCATCACCGAGAACTCGGGATCCCCGAGCGGATGGCCGAGGTTCCTGGCGAGGAGGTTGCCCGTGCCCTGCGGCACGAGCGCCAGCGGGACGCCGGTGCCGCGCAGTGCGGCGGCGACGGCGCGCACCGTCCCGTCTCCTCCGGCCGCGAGCACGACCGCGGCGCCGGCAGCGATCGCCTCGGCTCCGACGCCGTGACCGGTGTCCTCGACGGTGGTCTCGTACCAGAGGGTGCTGCCCCACCCGGCGCGCATCGCCGCGGCATCCACCAGGGTGCGCAGCACCTCGGGGTCGATCTTGGTCGGGTTGACGATCACCGCGGCCCGGCGGTCCTGCGGGGCGGCTGGGGTCATGCCATCACCGTAATCCATGCCCGCGGGCCAGCGGCTGCGCGGTTCGGCGCGATTGTAGACTGGCGACCGTGATCGATCCCGTACTCCTCCGCGAAGACCCGGCCCGCATCAAGGCATCGCAAGAGGCGCGCGGCGACTCTCCCGCGCTCGTCGACGAGGCCCTCGCGGCCGACGGCATCCGTCGGGCGGCGATCTCGGAGTTCGAGCACCTGCGTGCCGAGCAGAACGCCTTCGGCAAGCGGGTCGCCCAGGCGGCGCCCGATGAGAAGAAGGCTCTCGTCGCCGAGGTGCAGCAGCTCGCCGCCCGGGTGAAGGCCGCGAGCCAGGCGGCGGCGGATGCGACCGCGCGGTTCGACGAGATCGTGCGCGGCATCGGCAACGTCATCATCGACGGCGTCCCGCCCGGCGGTGAGGACGACTTCGTGACGCTGCGCGAGGTGGGGGAGATCCCCGCCTTCGACTTCCCCGCGCGCGACCACCTCGAGATCGGGGAGCTGCTCGACGCGATCGACATGACCCGCGGCGCGAAGGTGAGCGGGGCCCGCTTCTACTACCTCAAGGGCGTCGGCGCCCGCCTCGAGATCGCCCTCATGAACATGGCGCTCGACCACGCGCTCGCCGCCGGCTTCGTGCCGCTCATCACGCCCACACTGGTCAAGCCGGAGATCATGCAGGGCACCGGCTTCCTCGGCGCGCACTCCGACGAGGTGTACCACCTGCCGAAGGAGGACCTGTACCTCACCGGAACGAGCGAGGTCGCGCTCGCCGGCTACCACTCCGACGAGATCGTCGACGTCGACGGCGGACCCCTCCGCTACGCCGGATGGAGCACGTGCTACCGCAGCGAGGCCGGCAGCCACGGCAAGGACACCCGCGGCATCATCCGCGTGCACCAGTTCAACAAGCTGGAGATGTTCAGCTACATCAAGCCCGATGAGGCGGAGGCCGAGCATGCGAAGCTGCTGGCCCTGCAGGAGGAGATGCTGCAGGCCCTCGGCCTCAGCTACCGCGTGATCGACACCGCGGCAGGGGACCTCGGCTCGAGCGCAGCCCGCAAGTTCGACGTCGAGGCCTGGGTGCCCACCCAGGGCGCGTACCGGGAGCTCACCTCCACGAGCAACTGCACGACGTTCCAGGCCCGCCGCCTCGAGACGCGCTACCGCACCGAGACCGGGAAGACGGCCCCGGTCGCCACGCTGAACGGCACCCTCGCGACCACGCGCTGGATCGTGGCGATCCTCGAGACGCACCAGCAGGCCGACGGCTCCGTCCGCGTGCCAGAACCGCTGCGGCCCTACCTCGGCGGCCTCGAGCTGCTCGAGCCGGTCGCGCGCCGATGACGACCGACGCGAGCACGATCGAGCCCGTCGCCGCCTCGGAGCGGTGGCTCATCGCGCTCGACGTCGACGGGACCGTTCTCCACGAGGACGAGACCCTGAGCGCCGCCGTGCGCGACGAGATCTCCCGCGTGCAGGAACTCGGTCACGAGGTGACCCTGGCGACCGGACGCAGCTGGGCGGCGTCGAAGGCCGTGCTCGACGAGCTCGGCCTCGCGCCGGAGTTCGTGGTGTGCGCCAACGGCGCGCTCGTGATGGAGCGCGACGATTCCGAGGACAGCGGATACCGCCGCGCCTGGGTCGAGACCTTCGACCCCGCCCCCGTGCTGGCGCGCATCCGGGAGCACCTGCCGACGGGTCGGTTCATGGTCGAGGACCCCACCGGATTCCGGCTCTACACCGAGGGCATGACCGACTGGACGCTCGACAACGCGCGCCAGGTCGAGTTCGACGAGCTCGGCACGCATCCCGTGACCCGCGTCGTCGTCATCTCGCCGGACCACGACCTCGAGGAGTTCCTCCACATCGTCGAGGGAATGGGCCTGCACCAGGTGACCTACGCCATCGGGTGGACGGCGTGGCTCGACATCGCCCCCGACGGCGTGAACAAGGCGACGGGCCTCGAACGGGTGCGCGAGACGCTCGGCATCCCGCTCTCGCGGGTGCTGGCCGCCGGCGACGGCCGCAACGACATCGACATGTTCCGCTGGGCGGGAGCGGAGGGGCGGGCCGTCGCCATGGGCCAGGCGCCTCTCGAGGTGAAGGATGCCGCAACCGAAGTGACCGGTAGTGTGCATGAGGACGGCCTCGCGCGGGTGCTCGAGGCGTTCGGAAGGACGGACAGCTGACCCCCATCGCTCGGCACGGCCGCCTGAGAGTCTCCAAGCCCGGTCCGGCGCTCGCCCGGATCGTGGGGATCATCGCGGCCGTCCTCCTGGTCAGCTCCACCGCCGTCGCGGCCATCGCCATCGTCGGTGTGACGTCGAGCATCAAGCCGACGATCGACCTGGCCCCGGTCACCGGATCGCCGACGCCCCTTCCCATCCCCGACATCGGCGCGATCCCCGGTGGAGTGAACCTGCTCCTCGTCGGCAGCGACAGCGGGGGTGGTGACGAAGCATACGGAGAGCGCGGCGAACACCTCGGCGACGTGACGATCCTGCTGCACATCGCGAACGACCATTCCAACGCCACCGTGGTGAGCTTCCCCCGCGACCTGTACGTGCGCATTCCGGAGTGCGACGCATCGGAGGCCGAGAACGCCGACGGCACCGATGGCGGGACCGACAAGATCAACACCGCCCTCGCATACGGCGGACTCGCCTGCACCGTGCGCACCGTGAGCGAGCTCACGAACCTCGAGATCCCCTACGCGGCGGTCATCGAGTTCAACGGCGTCGTCGCGATGTCGAACGCCGTCGGAGGGGTCACGGTCTGCGTCGCCGAGAAGATCGAGGACGAGTACACCGGAACGTTCCTCGATCCGGGGGAGCACACCCTGCAGGGCATCGACGCCCTGCAGTTCCTGCGCACCCGTCACGGCATCGCCACCGGGAGCGACACGGCCCGCATCTCCAACCAGCAGGTCTTCCTCGCGTCGCTCGCCCGCACCATCAAGAGCGACGACACCCTCACCAACCCGGTGAGGCTCTACGGCCTCGCGAAGGCGGCCGCGGAGAACATGACCCTGTCGACGTCGCTCAACAACGTCACCGTCATGGTCTCGATCGCCAAGGCCCTGAAGGACATCCCCCTCGATCGTGTGAGCTTCGTGCAGTACCCGACGGCCTCCGATGGCAGCGGACTCCAGGCACGTGAGGACGACGCCGCGATCCTCATGGATGCGATCGCCGCCGATCAGCCCGTGCTCCCGTCTGCGACGGGCGAGGGAAGTCAGGCCTCCGACACGCCGGCCCCGGCGCCGGTCGACCCCGGCACGGCGGCGCCAGCAGACCCGGCGACGCCGACCGCGCCCGTCGCCCTGCCCCCGTCCATCTCCGGACAGACCGCGGCTCAGCAGACCTGCAGCGCCGGCCGGACGCTCGACGACCAGTGATCCCGCCGGTCGTGGGGTCATCGCGGACGGGGTGCGCACATCCCGTCCAGCGCCTTCGCAGCTACGCCTGCCATTCTGGGAAGAGTGCCATCGGCTAGAATCGGGCTCTGTTCGATTCCAGCCGACCCCGTCCGCACCCGCGGATGCGCCGGAATGAACCGGGAGGGCTGTCCGAGCGGCCGATGGAGCCAGTCTTGAAAACTGGTGGGCAGAAATGTCTCGTGGGTTCGAATCCCACGCCCTCCGCTCCCATGCGACAAGGCATCCGACTACCGAGAGGATCTGTGTGAGCGACCTGCGCCCCCACTCCCGACGGTCTCTGCGCAGCCCCACGCTGGCCCGTCACGGCAGGCTCAAGAGATCGAACTCGTTCACGACGCTCGCCAAGGTGCTCGCCGGCGCGCTCGCCGTGATGTTCGTCAGCGGGGTCTCCGTTGCCGGCATCGCCACCTTCAGCCTCGCCGACGCCGCGCAGCCCACCGTGCACCTCGCGAGCGAGAAGACGGCCGGCCCCATCCCGCAGATCGGCGCCATCGACGGCGGAGTCAACCTCCTGCTCGTCGGAAGCGACAGTCGCAAGGGCCAGGACCCCGCATTCGGTGGCGAGGACGAGACCGGGGACCTCAACGACGTGACCATGCTCCTGCACATCTCGCAGGACCACTCCAACGTGAGCGTCATCAGCTTCCCCCGGGACATGTTCGTCGCCATCCCCGAGTGCCCTGACCCGTCCGGCGGCACCTTCGACTCGATGAGCCGGCAGAAGATCAACACGACGTTGACCTACGGCGGACTTCCGTGCACCGTCCTCACCGTCGAGAAGCTCACCGGCCTCTCCATCCCGTTCGCGGCTGAGATCCAGTTCGGCGGCGTCATCGCCATGTCGAACGCCGTCGGAGGCGTCCCCGTCTGCGTCGCCGAGAAGATCGAGGACGAGTACACCGGAACGTTCCTCGAGCCGGGAGAGCACACGCTCTCCGGGGTCGACGCCCTGCAGTTCCTCCGCACCCGCCATGGCGTCGGCGACGGCAGCGACCTCACCCGCATCTCGAACCAGCAGGTCTTCCTGTCGTCGCTGGTGCGCACCATCAAGAGCGCCGAGACGCTCACCAACCCGGTGAAGCTCTACTCGCTCGCGAAGGCGGCCCTCGGCAACATGACCCTGTCGGACAGCCTGGCCAACGTCGACCGCATGGTCTCGATCGCGCTGGCCCTCAAGGACATCGACCTGAACAAGATCGTGTTCGTGCAGTACCCGACGGGTTCCACCGAGGGCGGCGTGCAGCCGCTGACGGCGGCCGCAGACGCCCTCGATGCCGCCCTGCTGGCCGACCAGCCCATCTCGCTCAGCGGCGACACCGGTGGTTCCGTCGCCGATCCGAATGCCCCGGCGGACCCCGCGGTCCCGGCCGACCCGAACGCGACGGCTGCTCCGGCCGACCCGAACGCGACGGCCGCGCCCACCACGGCTCTTCCGAGCACGGTCAAGGGACAGACCGCCGGCCAGTACACCTGCTCCAACGGTCGCAGCCTCGAGGACCAGTAGTCGGCACTGCGCATCGGGCCACGCGATTCTGACGTGGCCCGATGTGCGGTTATGATTGCTGACGTGTGCTCGCTCGCGGGCACAGGGAGACGTCGCATAGTTCGGCCTAGTGCACCACCCTGCTAAGGTGGAGTACCCTAACGGGTACCGTGGGTTCAAATCCCACCGTCTCCGCTCGATCCCCGATCAGAAGCCCTTTCTGCTCGGGGATTCTCGCGTTTCCTCGCCGTTCTGCCACGCTGGTCAGACCGACGCCGCTGCCGCGAGGATCGCGTCGATCGCGTGCGACGGCTGCGACACCATCGAGACGTGCGAGGCGTCCACTTCCGTGATCGTGGCACCGGCGCGCTCCGCCATGCGGCGCTGCACATCGATCGGGATGGTCCTGTCGTCGGTGCCGAGCACGGCCCAGCTGGGCAGCGTCCTCCATGCCGGCACCCCGGACGGCGTCACGTTCGCGACGAGGGATGCCGGCTTCTGGCTCGCCACGATCAGGTCGCGGTCCGCCTCGGGCAGGTCCTGGGCGAACGCCGTGTGCACGACGTCGGCTTTGAGGAAGGCCTCGGCAGCGCCCTCCGGCGCGCCGGGGTAACCCGCGAGGTCGAGCACCGTCGTCGGGTCCTCGACGGCGAGCGCCGAGGTCGACCCCGCGAGCAGGCTGACGACGGTGTCTCCCTCATCGGGGATGAAGGCGTCGACGTAGACGAGGGCGCGGACGTCCCCTCCGCCGAGCCCGGCGTTGGTGATCACCGCCCCGCCGTACGAGTGGCCTGCCAGCACCACGGGACCGCTGGTGCGCTGGGCCAGGAACGAGGCGACGTAGGCGGCGTCCTCCGTCAGCCCGCGCAGCGGATTGGTGGGGACGAGGACGGTGAAGCCCTGCTCCAGCAGGGCCGAGGTCACGGCGTTCCAGCTTGAGCCGTCGGCCCAGGCACCGTGGACGAGGACGATCGTGGGCTTGGTCTCATCTGACATGGGTTCTCCTGATCTTGAATGGACATCGATTTGCTGGATGGATGTCGATCTCGGGAAGGACTGCAGACACTGCACCGAACGCTACGCGCCATGGGCCGACCCGCACCAGTGCGAGTTCGTGAACGTCGGGCGACGCGCGGTCTACACTTCGAGCATGTCGTTCGGTGAAGCCATCCAGACGGTCCTGCGCAAGTATGCGGAGTTCGACGGCCGTGCCGGGCGCCCCGAGTTCTGGTGGTGGACGCTGTTCAACGTCCTCGTCCTGAGTGCCCTCAACGTGCTGAACGTCTTCCCGGTGGGCGAGAACGCCTACCTGGGCTCCGTGCTCGCCGGCATCTGGAGCGTCGGAGTCCTGCTGCCGAACCTCGCGGTCGCGGTTCGCCGGCTCCGCGACGCGGGCCACGGCTGGGGGAACATCTTCTGGCTGCTGGTGCCGATCGCCGGGATCATCGTGCTGGTCATCTACTGGACGCAGCCGACCCAGCCGGCTCCGACCGCAGCCCCGGCCACGGCGCCGATGGTCCCGCCGGCTCCACCGAGCCCTCCGGCACCGCCGGCGCCCTCGAACTGACCCGCGCCGCATCGGCCGACAGGGGTCAGCGGCAGGCCCCTCCTCGTGTCAGCGCCCGCTTCCGCCCGTCACCCGCGTGATGGATGATCGCCGGACCCCGGCCGAGTGGGGGACACGTCCACCTTCGCAACGGAGCCGGAAGCTGTGGCCGAGCCCTCTCCGCCGATCCGGGCGAGGAGCGCCAGCAGCGCGACGTGGGTAGCCTCCTCCACCACGTCGGCGCGGTCGCCGGAGAAGTGGAACTCCAGGCTTCGACCCCGGGTTCCGGTGGCGAGGCCGATGAAGACGGTCCCCGGACTCCTGCCCTCGACGGTCTCGGGGCCGCCGACCCCGACGACGGCGACGGCGTGCTGCACGCGGAGCGCCGAGGTGGTTCCCGTGGCCATCGCACTCGCGCACTTCGCTGTGATCATCCGACCGTTCGCCACCTTGAGGAGCTGGCACTTGACATCGTCGCCGAACGCCACGATCCCGCCGGCGAACCACTCGTCGGCCCGGGATGCCCGCCCGAGGTAGGAGGCGATCAGGCCGGAGGTGAACGTTTCCGCGCAGCCGATCCTGATCCCCAGCGCCAGCGCCCGTTCGGCGATGGACTCGGCCGTCCGCTCGATCTGGTCTGACATCTCCGTGGTCCTCCGTGGCCCTCCCCGCCAACCTACGTCCGGGACGGGATGGATGGCAGGGCTTGACTTCCGGGGTACACGCGCGGCGGTCGCCGCGGCAGCAGCACAGCCTGTCCGCTTCCCTCTCCTTCCCGGATGCGAGCCCGCTGGCGCGTCGTTCGCCCTCACAGGGATATGGCAGGCCCAGCACAGTAGTCGTACAGGGCTGCTCCGTATCGTTGCCCCAGTCCGTCGGTCCCCCCTACCGGCGGTACGACTCTGCCACTGGCCCGTTCCGCGTGCCGGTGGCAGAGGTCAGCGTCGCAGTTCCGCGGTCATCGACTCCATCGGTGAACGGCCCGGACGGACTGCCCGGATCGCTGGCGAACGTGCCGATGTCGCGCCGGCCGTGGTGGCCCCCACCGCGTCCGCTGTCGCTGTCGTGCGCTCGCCGACGGGAGCGATCGATGGCCGCTGACGTCGACAGGCGTGCCCCCGTGCGCCGACCAGCCTGCGTGGCAGCCCCACCCGACGGATGCCGCAGCGGCCGAGAGCAACCGGTCCCCGGATGCCTCACCCGCAGCAGGGAAAGAACGAGCATTGGACCCCCGTGCACCGTCACACCCGCACCACCAGCCCCCGCACCAGACGCAACCGGATCATCGGAGCCGGCGCCGCAG
>JBEVEO010000028.1:0-55246 GCA_040512695.1 Leifsonia sp.
TACAGGTGCAGATCGGATCCGCAGATCGCGGTCGACGTGACGCGGATGATCACATCCGTCGGTTCCTCGATCCGAGGATCCGGAACCTCGTCGACGCTCACCTTGCCGGTCGCCTGCCATGTCAGAGCTTTCATATCCCCAGTGAACCTCCGCCTGCGGCGCGCTGGCAGGGGGTTGACAGCACGACGTGGCCGACCGGGCTCGATGGCGGATCGAGTTCCTACGGCGGCTCCATGCGCCTAGTGCACAGGGGGGCCGTCCGGCGCACCCGTCGCCGCGACGAACCGCGCCGCCTCGTCCTCGTGCATGATCAGCATCCCCGCCTCCCCCTCGGCCGAGGTGTTCATCGCCTGCAACCACTGCCGGTTCAGTTCGAGGACCCGTCCGGACGCGAACCGGAACTCCAGCGGAATCGCCGGCGAGACCCAGATGCTGATCCGGCCCGAACCGTGACCGGGCGGCACCATCCAGGTGAGATAGAAGGACTCGTGTCGTCGCAGGCGCAGCCCGACAGCCACCTTCACGTGCGCCAGAGTCCGGTCGTCCATCTCGTAGGACGTGCCGGCGCTGTAGACGAGCGCTCCCATGTCAGCACCGCGTCGCAGGGCGAAGATGTCGTGTGGCGGACGATCCGCCGTCCAGGAGAATGCCCATGACGTCTCCTCAAGACCATCGTCTTCGGTCGTTGTGCTGTTCAGGCTTCAGCTGAGCTGGAGCGCCGCGCCTCGATGGCGGAGTCGACCACGTCCCTGGCGACATCCGACAGGCGTCGATTGGTGCGTCGCGCGCGGTCGCGCATCCGGCGGAAGGCCTCGTCCATGTCGACGCTGTCGGTCTGGGAGATCACGCCTTTCGCCTGTTCGATGATGACCCTGCTCGACAGCGCATGCTGGAGCTGGTCGCGGGCGACGGAACTCTCGCGCAACGCGCGCTCGTGCAGGATGCTGACGGTGGCGACATCGGCCAGGCCGCGGGCGGCGACGACATCCTCGGTGGTGAACTCGCCGGGGACGTCGCGGAACAGGTTCAATGAGCCGAGCGTGTCTCCGCGGAGTCGGAGCGGGACGGCGTGCACGGACATGTAGCCGAGATCCTTCGCCTCCAGCGCGAAGCGCGGCCAGCGGGCGTAGATGGAGGCGAGGTCGGACACGCTCACCGTCTCGCCGGTCTCATACGCCTCGACGCACGGTCCTTCACCGTTGCCGAGCTGCATGAGGCCGATGAGGGAGCTGCGTTCGCTCGTCGACGCGATGACCTCGAGCGCCCCCGCCTCATCGGCGAGGATGATGCCGGCATCCGTCGCCTCGAAGATGTCCTTGCATTCGTCCACCAGGGTGTGCAGCAGATCGACGACGTCGTAGCCCACGACGAGGCTGTCGGCAAGGCTCACGAAGGCCTCGACGAGTCGGCGCTCGCGGGAACGGCTCATGGTCTTCCCAGTCTACGAGCGTGGGTGGATGCTGTCATCGATCGAAGGCCAGGCGTCTCGCGGTGACCTCCGCCGCCGTCTCGCGGACGGTGCGCCCCGTCGCGAACGCGTGTGCGCGCAGCACCAGCATCGCCTCGTCGGCGGGGATGCCCATCTGGGCGATGATCATCCCCGCGGCCTGGTGGACCTCGCGCCGCGAGTACGGGGCATCGGAGTCATCGCTGTACGTCACCGATCGTGCCATCGCGATGCGGAGCACGTCGGCGGCCGTTGCGTGGGAGATCTCCGTGGCCTGGCGGATGTTGGTGGCGGTGAGCGCATCGGACGTTCCGGCCGAGAGCATGACGGCCCCGATGCCGAGCTTCCCGATCGCGAGCGGGAAGGCGTAGAGGGAGCGCACCGTGGTGGCACGGATGCCGTCGCCGAGTCCTGGCCAGCTTCCTGTGGGCGCCCCGTGCATCCACGGCTCGAGGACAGGCGCCCCGGTGGCGATGGCGTCCCAGGACGGGCCCTCGCCCAGGTCGATCTGCATCTCGGTGATGCGGCCGGCGTCGGCTCCGCTGGCGCAGAGGGTCTCGGAGCCGAACGGGTCGCCCAGGGTGGCCACGGCGACATCGATCCCGGCGAAGGCGGTGGTATAGGGGGAACAGAGGCCCGCGAACAGCGGCGTCATGTCGCTCCCGTCCCGCGGACCGTCCGCCCGCATCCGGCGTGCGCGGGAACGGATCGATCTCGATGTCCTGCTCATGGTAGGCCCCGACCGAGTCAGATCGACTGTCGCTGGGCGACCAAGGGGCATTCGAACGGGTCCCGTTCCCCGAGTCCCACCCGGTTGATGTGGCGGATCACGATTCCGTAGCTCTCCCAGAGGCCGGCCTGCGTGTAGGCGACGTCCTTCGCCCGGCAGAAGTCGGCGATCATGGGTGCGACGCGGTGCAGGTGCGGGCGGGGCATCGACGGGAACAGATGATGCTCGATCTGGTAGTTCAGCCCGCCCATGAGCACGTCGACGGCGCGACCGCCGCGGATGTCGCGACTGGTGAGCACCTGCCGGCGGAGGAAGTCCAGCTTGACGCTCTTGGACACCATCGGCATCCCCTTGTGATTGGGAGCGAACGACGCCCCCATGTACACGCCGAAGAGGCCGAGCTGAACCGCGAGGAATGCTGCGGCCACGCCCGGTGACAGGACGAGGAAGATCAGCGCGAGGTAGCCGCCGAGGCGGAGGAAGAGGAACGAGATCTCCACCCAGCGCCGATCGACGTGGTCGCGCGCGAGGACCCGGCGCACGCTCGACGCGTGCAGCGAGAGGCCCTCGAGAAGGAGGATCGGGAAGAAGAACACACCCTGATGGGCGATCAGCCACGCGGTGACGGCGTTGCGTCGCCGCTCGGCCTGAGCGGGAGTGAAGGAGATGACGGGGAGGTCGATGTCGGGATCGCTTCCCTCCTTGTTCGGATTCGAATGGTGCCTGGTGTGCTTGTGCTGCCACCAGCCGTAGCTCATGCCGACGAAGAGATTGCCGATGACCAGGCTGGTCCAGTCGTTCCAGCGACCGGAGCGGAAGATCTGCCGGTGCGCGGCGTCATGGCCGAGAAAGGCGGTCTGGGTGAACAGCACCGCGAACCCCGCGGCGACGAAGAGCTGCCACCACGTGTCCCCGATCAGCACGAAGAGCGTCACGGCGGCCAGGAACACGATCGGGACGGCGCACAGCTTGGTCCAGTAGTAGCCGTATCGCCGTCGCATCAGCCCGGACTCGAGCACCATCCGGGAGAGTTCGGTGTAGTCGTTCGGCGTACGGGGTGTCGTCCGTCTCACAGACCCAACCTGCGCATCTGTCGTCGGCGTCATGAGACCCTCCCGGCTGCGGATCACCGAACGTGATCGACGCTGTGCCGGGGTCTGGGACAACTGTTCTCAGCATACGTCCGATGCGACGGAAAAGGGCGGGGTCGCGGCGATCAGTATGTGCTCAGACACCGACGAAGGACCGCAGCGCCCAGGCGTTCCGTACGGCGTTGCCGCCTCCGTCATTGTTGAAGTACACGTAGACGTCCCGGTCCTGGCCGGACCACTCCCGAACCCGGGATGCCCACCAGCGCAGGTCCTCGTCGGAATACGACCCGCCGTAGAGGTGATTCGCGTCGGGGCCGTGCATGCGCACGTAGACGATCGGTCCGGTGGCGCGGAGGATGCAGGGCAGACCGGCGCCGCTCATCACCGTGTATGCGGCCCCGTGGTCCTCGAGGATCCGATAGACCGCCTCGCAGTGCCAGGTGGAATGGCGGAACTCGACCGCGACGGAGATCCAGGCGGGCACGTGGTCCAGGAAGTACGCCAGGCGGGCGTCATCGCGTTCCATGGCCGGCGGGAGCTGCACGAGCAGCACCGCCCGCTTGTCCCCGAGCTCGTGCCAGCCGTCGCTGATGCGCTCGATCCACTGCTCGGGGGAGTACAGCTTCCTGGCGTGGGTGAGTCCGCGTGGCGCCTTGACCGACATGCGGAAGCCGTCGGGGAGACGACGGTTCCAGCTCTGGAAGGCCGTCGGACGCGGCCATCGGTAGAAGCTCGCGTTGAGTTCGACCGTGGAGAACTGTGTGACGTAACTCGCCAGTCGATCGCGCGGCGGCAGCGCCGGTGCGTAGAGCACGTTCTCCCAGTGGTCGTAGCTCCAGCCGGACGTGCCGATGTGGATCCCCATGGCAGGCGTCCTCCCTTCCGGCCGAGCGTGGCCACCGGATGGTCAGCTGGTGACCAGGCGCGGTCGCAGTTCGCTCTCGAAGAAGTCGAAGAAGCCGTCGACGTCGGGGCCGACGTTCATGAGGGCGACGTGGTCGAACCCGGCAGCGGTGAACGGGCCGATCACCTCGAGGTGCCGCTGCACGTCGGGCCCGCAGGCGAACTGCTCGCGGATGTCCTCCTCGCGCACGGTGGTGGCTGCTGCTTCGAAGTTCACCGGGTTGGGGAGCTCGGCCAGGACCTTCCACCCGGCCACCGACCACGCGTTCGTCGTGTACGCGGCCTTCACCGCGGCATCCTCCGTCGGAGCCCAGGCGAGCGGGGCCTCGCAGTAGAGCGGGCCCGTTCCTCCGGCCTCACGGTAGCCCGTGACGAGCTCAGCGTCCGGCTCGACGGCGAAGAGGCCGTCGCCGTGCTCGGCCGCGATGGCGATGGAGTCGGGGCCGCTCACGGCGACGGCCATGGTCGGCAGCTCGTCGGGCAGGTCGAAGACGCGGGCGTCCTCGAGCTTCAGGTACGTGCCGTCGTAGTTCTGGTAGCCGCCCTGCCAGAGCAGGCGGATGATCTCGAGCGACTCCTGGAAGACGGCGTGCCGTTCGTGGACGCCAGGGAATCCGCGTCCGACGATGTGCTCGTTCAGCCGCTCGCCGGATCCGACGCCGAGCGTGAAACGTCCGTCGGAGATCAGTGCGAGCGTTGCGGCGGCCTGCGCGATGATCGCCGGGTGGTATCGCACACTCGGGCAGGTGACACCCGTGGCCAGGCCCAGGGTCGTGGTCTTCGCGGCGATCGCGCCCAGCACGGACCAGACGAACGGCGAGTGTCCCTGTGCCTCAACCCAGGGGTGGAAGTGGTCGCTCATCTCGACGAAGTCGAAGCCGGCCTGCTCGGCGCGGACGGCTTGGCGCACGAGCTCCTGCGGGCCGAATCCCTCGGCGACCAGCTTGTACCCGATCTTCACGGCAGCCTTGTCAGTACTCATGACTTCGAGTGAACGCCTCATGGGCGCAGGGCGGGAGGGCTTGACACGAACGTCCTGCGGCTCTGGTGCGGGCAGCATCACCCGGTCCGGATGATGCGGCAGGGACGGGCTGCGGCCTAACGTCTGCTCAGGAGGCTCCTTCCTGGCATCCTGCATCGGAGAGGACACGATCATGAGCACTGAGAGAACCCAGACCCGGTGGGTCGGCTGGATCGGATTCGCCGGCACCATCATCATCCTGAGCGGCTTCTTCAGCGCGACCCAGGGCGTCGTGGCGATCCTCGGCCGGGATGCCTACTTCCGGGTCGATGAGAGCGGCGAGCTGTTCCTCTTCAACGCCAATGGGTGGGGTTGGTGGAACCTCATCGTCGGACTGCTGCTGATCTTCGCCGGCCTGTCCCTGTACGTCGGCGCCACGTGGGCCCGCGTCGTCGCCGTCATCCTCGCGGCGCTCAGCGCGATCGGTCAGCTGTTCCTCATCCCGGCGCAGCCGTGGTGGGCGTTCATCGTCATCGCCGTCGACATCCTCGTGATCTACGCGGTGACGGCCCACGGCAGCGAGGTCAGGGAGGACTGATCCGGCGCGCGAACCGCATCACCCGAGCAGCGTTCCCTCGCCGGCTCCGCTGGACTTCGGATCGGGAAGCCGGCGCATCCGGAATCCGTTGATCAGGCCGATGCCGCCGGCCAGGATCGGGATCAGCAGCGCGATCTGGAGAGCGATGGGGCGTGCATCCGTGTTGATCCGGATGATCTCGGCCTGGATCGCCTCGGGCTGTCCGACGAGGAGCTCCTCGAGTGCCGTGTCGGACATGATCTCCGCGTCCTCCTCCAGGACCTGGGAGACCTGCTGCTTCTCGTCGGCGGGGAGCACGTCGCTGGCCATGGCCATGTTGGTGAAGACGAGGGAGAGTGACGCGAGCATGATCGCCCCGGCGAAGGCGAGGCCGAACGACAGTCCGAACGAGCCGGCGGCCGAGTTCACGCCGGCGGCCTCGCTGACCCTCTCGTCGGAGATCGGCGAGAGCGTGTAGTTGTTCAGCTGCGACACGAGGAGGCCGAGCCCGGCTCCCGAGACGACCAGGGGGCCGAGGAGCCACCACCCGGAGTCCGCCCGGGGCACGAGGGGAACGAGGATGACCAGGCCGGCGGTGAGGAGCACGAAGCCCCAGAGGATCAGCGTCGCCGGTCGGCGCCTGCCGACGCGCTTGCCGGCGAGCATCGCGACGCCGAACATCGTCAGCGACAGCGGCGCGATCGACAGTCCGGCCTGCAGCGCGTTGTACCCGAGCACCATCTGGAGGTAGATGGGCAGCACGATCATCGTGCCGCCGAGCGCGATCTGCTGCATCAGCTGCCCGCTGACGCCCAGCCGGAACAGCTTCGAACGGAACAGGTCGGGATCGATCAGCGTCGGCTTGCCCTGGCGCTTGCGTCGCACGAGCCAGAACGCGAGGGAGACGAGCCCGACGAGCCCCACGGCGATGAGGGCTGCCACCGCCTCGCCGCCCTCCTGCCACACCAGGATGCCGATCACGATTCCGCCCATGCCCACGACGGAGAGCACTGAACCGAGGGCGTCCACCTTCCGGGACCCGGTGTACGGCACATCGTGCACCAGCTTGATGCCGCTCAGCACGATGACGATGACGACCGCCTCGAGGGCGAAGGCGACCCGCCATGACAGGAACGTGGTGATGAACCCGCCGATCAGGGGGCCGACGGCGGCCGCGATCGCCGCCGACGCCCCGACCGTCGCGTAGACCCTGGCCTGGGCGGCACCCTCGAAGTTGCCGTGGATGAGGGACTGCATCGACGGGAGCAGCAACGAGGCGCCCAGGCCGCCGATGATCGCCCAGAAGATGATGATGGGGAGCAGCGACTGCGCCAGGACCATCGCCACCGCGCCCGCCGCGTAGCAGAGCAGGCCGATCACGTACGCCCGCTTGCGGCCGATGAGGTCGCCGACCTTGCTGCCGATGAGGATGAACGCCGCCGACACGAGCGCCTCGAGGGCGATGGCGGACTGCAGGCCGCTGACGGTCGCGCCGATGTCGTGCACGACCGCGGAGATCGAGACGTTCATGATCGAGGTGTCGACGACGAGCACGAACATCGCCATCGCCAGCAGGAGCGCGAGCCTGCCGTTGAAGGTGGTCGGAGCGGCCTGGGGTGAACTCATCGCGAACCCCTCGTCACGGGCGGAAGACGTCGACGTCGTCGTGGACCACTTCCTGATCGCGCGCCCGGCGCATCTCCATGCTCTTCCGGCGGACGATCAGGTAGACGAGGGCGCTGAAGAAGGGGACCAGCACGAGGAACAGCACCCAGATCGCCTTCGCCCAGCCCTCGAGAGTCTCGTCCCGGAACACGTCGATGAAGACGGCGAAGAAGATGATCAGGCAGCAGACGGTGACGAAGAATCCGAAGAACCAGGTGACGAAGTCCCAGATGAACATGCCCTGCTCCGCTCGCGGTCGCTGAGTTCCTCCTGCGTCGGCGTCCCGCCGGGAGGCCCTGACGGCACGACACTATGCCGGGTGCGCCCGGCCCGCATCACCCCGAACGGATGACGTCCGTCAGCGTTCGCGCCGGATCGATCAGCCTTGCAGCGCGTCGCGGATCATCCGCGCCGCGACCTCGAGCCGCGAGGCGATCCGCGCTGGGTCGAGCTCCCTCGCGAGGTGGACGACGGCGATCGCCGCGGGCCCGCGGCCCCTCAGCGCGAGCGGCACGGCGACCGACTGGACTGTCGGGATGACTTCGTCGTGACTCGTGGCGTAGCCGCGCGTCGCAGCCTCGGCGACCTGCTCGCGCAGCAAATCTGAGGCGTCGGCCGGCCACTCCGAGCGGGGGAGGATGGACAGGATCGCCTTCGCCGGGGCACCGGCGGTCACCGGATGCCGTGCTCCAGGACGCTGCACGACCGACGCGACGGTGTGGTGCGGTTCCGCGCTGACGAGGGTCACGCACTGGTCGTGATCGAGAACGGCCAGGAAGCACGTCATGCCCAGGTCGTTCGCCGCCGTCGTGAGTTCGGGGAGGGCCGCAGCCTGCAGGTCGCGGGCGACGCCCGCGGCAAGGGCGGCCATCCGCGCCCCGAGGGAGATCCGCCCCGCCGAGTCCCGCGTCACCAGGCCGTGGTCCTCGAGGGTCCGCAGCAGCCGGTAGGCGATCGAGCGGTGCACGTCCAGACGGTGCGCGACCTCGTCGATGCCGAGTGGTTCGCGCGCGTCGGCGAGGATCTCGAGGATCCGGATGCCGCGACTCAGCGTCTGCGATGCGGGCGCGGCGCTCGCCACCTGCTGGTGCCCGGTTGTGACCGTCATCATGGGCCCCTTCGCCGTCCCGGTTCGCGATCGGTTGTGCCGTGTCGAATCCCCGGCCTATCATCGATCTGTAATAGAACGTCGCGTTCGACTATAGAACATGACGGTTTCCACGACAAGACCTCGACAGTGCTGTCGAGAGGGGATCGGCTGACGATGCAGTTCCACAACCACGGCTATGTCTCGGGAGACCCGCGCATCAGTCCAGCCGCCGGCGTCGGACTGGATCGACCGGCTGACCTGCCAGAGCAGATCGACGTGCTCATCGTCGGCTCGGGTCCGGCGGGGATGCTGCTCGCCGCGCAGCTGTCGCAGTTCCCCGGCTTCACGACCAGGATCATCGAGCGCCGCCCCGGCCGCCTCGCCATCGGGCAGGCCGACGGCATCCAGGCCAGAAGTGTCGAGACCTTCCAGGCCTTCGGCTTCGCCGAGCGTCTCATCGCCGAGGCCTTCCAGCTCACCGCGATGAACTTCTGGACCCCCGACCCGTCCGACCCGTCCAGGATCATCCGCACCCAGCGCACGGAGGACGACCCGCACGGCATCAGCGAGTTCCCGCACATGCTCGTCAACCAGGCCCGCGTTCTCGACTACTTCGCGGAGGCGGCCGCGAACGGTCCCGCTCGCATCACCCCCGACTACGGCTACGAGTTCGTCACACTCGCCGTCGGCGACGAAGGCGAGTACCCCGTCGCCGTCACCCTGCGATCCACCTCCGGCGACCACATGGGCGAGGAGCGCATCGTGCTGGCGAAGTACGTCGTCGGCTGCGACGGGGCTCACAGCGCCGTCCGGCAGTCGATCGGGCTCAAGCACCTGGGCGACCAGTCGTTCCACGCCTGGGGCGTCATGGACGTGCTCGCCGTCACCGACTTCCCCGACATCCGCACGAAGTGCGCCATCCAGTCGGAGAGCGGCAGCATCCTGCTGATCCCGCGGGAGGGCGGCTACCTGTTCCGCATGTACGTCGACCTCGGAGACGTCGTCGCCGGCGACAACCGCGCGGTGCGCGCCACGACCGTCGAGCAGGTCATCGCGAAGGCCAACGCGATCCTCAATCCGTACACGCTCGACGTGCGCGATGTCGCGTGGTTCAGCGTCTACGAGGTCGCCCATCGACTGACCGAGAAGTTCGACGATGTGCCGGCCGACGTGACCGGCACCCGGACGCCGCGCGTCTTCATCGCCGGCGACGCCTGCCACACGCACAGCGCGAAGGCGGGCCAGGGCATGAACGTGTCGATGCAGGACGGCTTCAACCTCGGCTGGAAACTCGGCCAGGTGCTCGAGGGGCGCAGCCCCGAGACCCTCCTGGACACCTACTCCGGCGAGCGCCAGGTGATCGCCCAGTACCTCATCGACTTCGACCGGCAGTGGGCGGCGATGATGGCGAAGAAGCCGGAGGAGTTCGAGAGCCCGCAGGCGCTCGGCGACTTCTATGTCGCGACAGCCGAATTCCCCGCCGGGTTCTCGACCCAGTACCAGCCGTCGATGCTGACGGCAGAGGGAACGCACCAGGAACTCGCGACGGGCTTCCCGATCGGCAAGCGCTTCAAGTCGGCGCGAGTGGTGCGGGTGGCGGATGTCAACCCGGTGCACCTCGGCCATCACGCGCGAGCCGATGGCCGCTGGCGCCTCTACGCGTTCGCCGATGCGCCGGCGGCGGGGGAGCCATCGGCGCTCGCCGATTGGGCGGCCTGGGTCGCCGGGTCCCCGGATTCGCCGGTGGCCGCATTCACGCCCGACGGCGCCGATGTGGACAGCGTGTTCGACGTGAAGGTCGTCTACCAGCAGGCGTACGACGGGGTGGACTTCGGGCGGGTGCCGTCGATCTTCCGGCCTCATGGCGGGCCGTTCCAGCTCATCGACTACGAGAAGGTGTACGCGGCAGACCCGTCTGACGACATCTTCGACGCCCGGGGGATCGATCGCGCGGGATGCGTCGTCATCGTGCGCCCCGATCAGTACGTCGCGCACGTCCTGCCCCTGACAGAGACCGACGAACTCGCCGCGTTCTTCGCTCGGAGCATGCTGGTGCAGTCGTCCCGAGGCTGAGTCGTCCCGACGCTGGGCTCCGGTCGGGTCGTGCTCAGGACTGCGGACCGACGACCGTCTCGTCGACCACGCCGGCCGCGCTGCCCTTGAGCTCCACGAACACCGTGTGCGTCGGGGTCTCGCCGATGTTCTCCCCGTCGTGGCGCTGCGCCGGGAGCCACACCGCTCTCGCTGCCGGCATCTCGACCGTGCGCGACCCTGCTGGAGTGGTGAGGCGTCGCCGGAAGTCCGTCAGCGTCACCATCACGCTGTTCGGATGGACGTGCGGCATCGTCCGCTCGCCGGGCCGGTCCGAGTAGTCCAGTACGCGCACGTGCTCGTTCTCGAAGATCACGCTGTAGTGGTCGGGGTTGGTCTCCACCGGATCTTCGTCAGTCATGCGCCTGGCCGATGCTCAGCCAGCCGTCCGGAGATTCACCCGATGCGCCGCCGGTGCGCCGGCCGTCCTCGATCCCGCTCTTCATGGCCCGCAGCTGACGCTCGACGTCGGCCTTGGTCGCGAGGTCGGACAGCTGGCGTTCGATGTCGGCATCGGGGGCGGCCGTGAGGTCCTGGAGCGCCCCGCTCGAGAGCAGTTCGTCCGTCGCCGCAGCGCGGGCCTGCATCTGCGCGACCTTGTCGCGCGCCCGGTCGAGGCTGACGCCCACGTCGTTCATGTTGGTGCCGATCCCGGCCACGGCCTCGTTCGCGCGCACCTGCGCGGCGGAGGCGGTGTAGGTGGCCTTCATCGTCTCCTTCTCGATGCGGAACGCGGCGATCTGCTCGGCGAGGCGTCGCTCCCGCTCCTGCAGTTGCGCGGTCTGCTTCTCCAGGGAGGCGTACTGCTTCTGCAGCTGTGCGACCTGGCTCTCGAGGAAGGAACGCCGCTGAAGGGCGGCGCGCGCGAGGTCCTCACGACCGTGGATCATCGCCTCCTGCGCCTGGTCGGCCAGCCGCTGGTAGCGCGAGCCCATCTCCTGCCCCTGCAGCTCGATCCGCTTCTTCGCGGTCGCGACCTCGGCGAGCGCCTGGCGGACCTGCTGGAGCAGCTTCACCTGCTGGTCGTAGCTGTCGTCGAGGGCCTCGCGGGGATCCTCCATCTTGTTGAGGGCCTTGGAGGTCTTGCTGCGGAAGATGACCCGCATCCGTGAGGTGTTCTCGCTCATGAGGTGGCTCCCTTTGTCTGGAGGCGATCAGGTGATTGCTGGCGGATGGGGGTGACGGGCGCGTCGTGTCCGTTGAGCCTGCGCAGTTCGACCACCCCGGCGTTCAGGGCGGCGACCTCACGGTCGATGTCGGAACGCAGGCCCGTGATCGAGTCGTCGCCCGGGTCTCCGAGTCCGGATGCGACGGATGCGCGAAGACGCCGCACCATGTCGGCGACCTGATCGACGCGCAGCTCGGCCGCCGGGATCTCCGCAGCGAGCGCGGACGCATCCGTCTCGCTCTCCAGCAGGCGCAATCGCGTGTCCAGGACGAGTCCCTCGCTCTCGATGCGGCGGAAAAGCCGGGGGAGTTCGCCTCGCCGGCCATCGCTGCGGACCGCGATGTCGATCGCCGACCGCCCGCTGTCGAGGCTCTGCCGGAGCCGCACTCGCAGCCCGAGGATCCGCCGCTGCTGGCCCCAGCTGAAGCGCGCTCGATTGCGCAGCACCGCTCCGTTCACCGTGTGACTGCGCCGGATGCGCTTGTAGACGGCCCGCGCGATCAACACGACGGTCGCGATCGAGGCGACCACGATGGCGGCGAAGCCGACCAGAATCCAGAACAGGGTCGTCACGATGCCCACCTCCGACGTCGCACTGCGCAATCCGGGTCCATGCGTGTCCTCCTCCGTCATCGACGTCGCCCGATCGGGCTCCGCAAACGCGATATAACGCAATCTACGCCCGCTGCCGCCGAAGCGTTAGGGTTCTCGCCAGATGTTCAGGGGCGGACGGTACCAGCGGACGCGATGGCGTCCGGCTCAGATGACGTGGATGGTGACGTCGTCGACCCACAGGGCGGAGGCGATGAGCACGGCGAGGCTTCCGGTGACGGCGAGCAGCCCGGGGTGAGCCAGGCCGACGACGATGTCGTGCGTGCGGGGGAGGCCCTCGAGGAATCCGCGGGGCAGGCGCGTGCGCGGCGGCCTCGCTCGCCACCCGCGCAGGCGGGAGAGGTACCAGGCGTATCGGAAGGTCAGGATCAGCCAGAGGAAGAGCACGACGACCGGCACGGATGCGAACACCCAGCTCGCGCCGATGCCGAGCGTCTCGCTCTCATTGTTGTGGCCGGCGCTCTGCAGCTGGGCGGCGATGGTCGCGCTGAGGACGACGGAGATCGTCCACGCGACGAACGCGAACGTGTAACCGGCGAACCGGCTGAAGAAGTGGGTCAGCACCGACTCCGGACGGTTCAGGTGGGAGTGCGGGGTCTCGCTGAGCACCACCACGGTCGCGAAGAAGCTCGGCAGCACCGCGATCACGACGAGCCCGACCCAGACCGCGGCGTGGAGGTCGAAATGGTCGGCCACGAAGAGCAGGCCCACCCAGAATGCCGCCCAGATCCAGCCCGCCGTCAGCGCATGCTCCACCAGCCAGTTCGGGTGCCTGTCCTCGAGGCCGTCGGCGATTCGGCGTGCATGCCTGCGCGCCGGGTGCTGCTGGAGGGGGATCGGCTCGTCCATCGGTCACCATCCTGCCGTGCACGAGCCGCTTTCGCCCGGCATCGCGCCGCGGTACCGTCTGATGCGTGTGCGGACGAATGATTGCGGTCCCGCAGGAGCCCGACGACACGAGGAGTGCGCAGTGACCAGCAGACGTGTGCGCCGGATGCGGCGGCAGGCGCTCGCGATCGGCATCGGCGCGACTGCGGCGATCACCCTCCTCGGATGCGCGCCGACGAGTGGGTCGGGCGCCTCTCCCATCGCAACCTTCAAAGTGGTCGACCAGACGTTCCGTGTCGAGCTGGCGACCGACGCCCTCGTGAAGCATGCGCAGGCGCTTCTCGACGGCAGCGACGACGCCCCCATCCCCGTCGGACGGATCGTCCGCGACGACCCGTCCGTGAACGCGCCGTGGTCGTGGCACATCGACCCGGCCACGCTGGAGTTCGCGGACTTCACGACCGAGGTGTGCGACGGGCTGCCGGAGTACGTCGAGGACGGCACCCTCACCAGCGACACCTACTGCCCCTGGATCGCGAAGCTGATCGACATCGAGTACCCGAAGGCGTGACGCTCAGGCGGTGTGGTGCCGTCGCTCGAGGGCTGCGCCCTCCACGTCGACGTTGGGGAGGATGCGGTCGAGCCAGCGGGGCAGCCACCACGCCGACCGCTCCAGCAGGTGCATGAGGGCCGGCATCAGGAGCATCCGCACGACGAACGCGTCGACGAGCACGCCGAACGCGAGGCCGAATCCGATCGAGCGGATCATGGTCGATTCGGAGAAGATGAACCCGCCGAGAACCGCGACAGGCCCAGGGACCAGGCTGCGAGAGAGTCGAGCCGACTGCTACGGTCGCGACGTGCTGATCCGTACTCTGACGCCGTCCGACCACTTGGCTGTCGAACATCTCCTGACCGTCGCGTTCGCGAAACCCGTCGGCGATGAGGCAGGGGAGCAGGCGACGCCGATCGAGGTCGGGCTGAACACGGCACTGCTCGCGTCGGACGCCTATCTCGCTCCATTCGCCATCGTGGCGGAGATCGACGGCGTGCTCGTCGGCTACTGCATCAGCACGCGCGGCTGGGTCGACGACGAGCCGGCACTCGGCCTCGGACCCATCGGAGTGCTTCCTGAGCTCCAAGGTCGTGGCATCGGCTCCGCCCTCGTACGCGAGACAGCGCGCATCGCCGATCAGAATGGCGAGGGGCTCATCGCCCTGCTCGGTGAGCCCGACTACTACGGCCGATTCGGTTTCGTGCCGAGCACGTCGGTCGGCATCGCCCCGCCCGAGCCGGCATGGGGCGACTACTTCCAGGCACTCCGGCTGGCGGATGCCACGGACGCCCACCGCGGTGCATTCCGGTACGCATCGCCGTTCGACGACGTCTGAGACCCGGTTGACCGCCCCAGGGCAAGGCCACGGTACTGTCGACGAGACCGTCGACGTTCGCATCCGGAGGACAACCGTGATCCAGCACACCGTGAGCTTCACCCTCCGCCACCCGGCCGATTCCGCCGAGGAAGACGCGTTCCTCGCCGATGCTGCCGAGATCCTCGCCGCGATCCCGGGCGTGCAGGATTTCCGCGTGTCACGGCAGGTGAGCCGGAAGAGCGATCACCGGTTCCAGTTCGCCATGGACTTCGTCGACGATGCCGCGTATGCCCGCTACAACGAGCACCCGGCGCATGTGCGCTTCGTGGAGACGCGCTGGGCGAACGAGGTCGCGGACTTCCAGGAACTGGATCTCGTTCCGCTCTCCTGAACGATCGGATTCCGGTCGGGGCAGCTGCTCGCTCCGCATCACGTGGATGGTCGGAGGACCTCGGAGGTCATAGGCTGCAGCGGCTCGGCTTCGGCCGGGCCGCTCCGTGAGCCCAGGACGGCACCCGTCGACTCCGCGATGGCACTCCGGATGCGTTGGAGGCCGGCGTCGGCCGCTGAGGCACGGCGCGACGCGAGCACGATGTTCCTGACGATCGGAATCCGGAGCTCGTGCATTCCGACTCCGACCGGCACGTCGATGGCTCCCAGCTCCGGGATGAGCGCCACGCCGATCCCGGCGGCCACGAGCGCCAGCTGCACCTGGAAGTCGGTCGCTTCTGCGACGGCCCTCGGCTCGAAACCCGCGAGATCCGTTGCGCGGTGCACCATGTCGAAGCACGTCCATTCTCGACTGGGGACGATCCAGTCGTGCCCCGCGAAATCTCCCAGGTCGACCGTGGGCGATGCCGTCGCCCATTCCGCCGAGTTCACCGCGAGCATGACGCGCTCGGTGCCGATGACCGTGAGGTCCATGCCGGGTCCCGCGATCGGCGGCATGTTGGAGTAGTTGTGGACCACGGCGAGTTCCACATCACCCGCGATGAGCGCGGGGATCGAGGCGCTGGGTTCCAGTTCGATGAGTCGGAGCTGCACGGCCCCGTCTCCTGCTGCTCTCAGGGTGCTCCACGCGGTGGGGAGGATGTTGCGCGCCGCCGTCGGGAACGCGGCGACGCGATAGGTTCCTGCTGCGCCGTCGCGAAGGGACGCCGCCTCCATCTCCGCGACGGTCAGCATGTCGACGATGGTGCTGCCGTGCTGCGCGAGCACACGTCCGGCCGGCGTCACGACGACCCGCCGCCCCTGCTTCTCGGTGAGCGCGATGCCGACTTCGCGTTCGAGCGACGCCAGCTGCATGGAGATGCCGGGGGGAGTGAGCTTCAGTGAGCGTGCGACGGCGGTGATCGTCCCGAGGCGATCGAGTTCGGCCAGCATGTTCAGTTTCCGGACATCCAACATGCAGTCATCTTTAGTCCTGCACGAATAAAAAGTAAATAGACGTGAATGAACTATCGGCGGATGATTTCAGCTATGCGATCGACGCGAGTGGTGCTGGCGGGCCTGGGGGTCGTGGTGCTGTGGGCGAGCGCCTTCCCCGCGATCGAGGTCTCAGCTCCCGAACTCGGCGTCATCGGTCTCTCTGTGGGGCGGTTGGTCGTGGCGACCGTCGCGCTGCTGATCCTGGCTCCCTTCCTCCATGTACGGATGCCCGCCCGTCGTGACCTGGCGCTCATCATCGCCTGCGCATTCTTCGGCATGACCGCCTACCAGCTCCTGTTGAACCTCGGCGAACTGCACGTGCCGGCGGGGACCACGAGCATCATCGTCGCCGCAGCCCCCCTCGTCTCGGTGGGTATCGCCGTGGTTCTCTTCAAGGAGCGACTGAGTGTCGTCCGCATCGCGGGGAGCGCGGTCGCGATCACCGGCGTCCTCATCGTCTGTCTGGCCCGTGCAGGGCTGAGTCTCAGTGCGGCGGTGTGGATCGTGGTGGCCGCGATGATCGTCCAAGGCATCTACCATCCACTGTCGCGATGGCTGCTGCGGAACTACACCGCTCTGGAAGTGGCGACCTACGCGATGGTGGCCGGAACGGTCATGACGCTGCCGCTCGTACCGTTCGGCTGGGACCAGATCGTCTCTGCCGGCGGCGCGGCCTGGTGGGGTGCCGTCTACCTCGGCATCCTTCCGTCCGCCCTCGGCTTCGTCCTCTGGGGCTATGCCGTGGCCCGCCTGCCCGTCGTCACATCGACGTCGCTGCTGTACCTGGTGCCCGCCTGCGCGGTGGTCATCTCGTTCATCTGGCTGGGAGAGATCCCGCTCCTCAGCGAACTCGGCGGCGGCTTCATCGTGCTTGTCGGCGTCGCCGGGATCAGTCAGGGGGATCGGCTCATCGAACGCCTGCGCAGGAAGCGGAGCTCACCGGGTGTGCCACGACCGGCGGCGGCCACTCACGGATGAGCCGGCCGATCAGAGGCGTTCGGACTCAGGCGATCGGCGTCGCGGTGCCGCTCACCACGATGCCTCCCGTGGCGGGGATCGTGACGTCGAGCACACTCGCTCGGCCGACGTGGGCGCCCTGCCGGATCTCCACGTGCGCGGGCACGGCCACCGACCCGGTCGCGCGCAGGTATCCGCCCAGGGAGGCCGCCGCGGAGCCCGTCGCCGGATCCTCGGTGATCGCGCCGACGGGGAACAGATTGCGGGCCTCGAAGACAGTCGGTGCGATGGCGAACAGCACGGAGACCGTCCCGCGCCAGCCCTGCGCATCCATCAGCGTCCGCACGGCGCGCGGGTCGAAGGTGAAGGCGTCGAACGCCGCCCGCTCGCGCAGCACGAGGATCGGATGCCAGTTGCCGGCGTACGAGGACAGCAGGGGATACCGGGCGTCCAGGTCGTCCCGGGTGAGTCCGAGCAGGTGCAGGAGCTCGTCCTCGACATCGCTCGGCACGGGCGCTACGTCCGGCTCGACACTCGTGAACGACGCGGTGATCCCGTCGCCGCCGGCGCTCGTCTCGATGACGACGGGACCGATCGGCGTCTCGAACTCGAGCGTCCCTGCTCCATCGCGCTCGGCGAGGACGACGGCCGTCGCGATGGTCGCGTGACCGCAGAACGGAACCTCGGCGATCGGGGAGAAATACCGGATCCGCAGGTGACGCGGGTCGCCGGCGATGGCTCCCTCGGTCACGAAGGCGGTCTCGGCGTAGCCGACATCGGCGGCGATGCGCTGCATCTCGGCGTCGCGCAGGTCGTTTGCGTCCAGCACGATTCCCGCCGGATTCCCGCCATCGGGGGCGTCGGCGAAGGCGGCGTAGCGGAGGACGGTCGGCGAGGTCGTGCTCTCAGGAATCACAGCTCGAATATCCTCCGCCGCATCGCGGAGGTCAATCGCCGGGCCGCCCGGGACGGGCTGTCCACGATCCGTCCGGCGACGATAGTCCGACCCGCTCCCGAAGAACCGGGCTGATGCCGTGGGGCTGTGCCAAACTCCTGCCATGGCAGCGAAGGCGCGCACTGAGCTGAAGAACATCAGCTACGAGATCTTCATCGGGATCCTCTCGATCCTGTCGATCGTCAACCTGGTGCTCGTCTACACGATCGACGACGAGTCCCTTCAAACGGTCCTGGCGATCATGAACGGTCTGTTCAGCGCCATCTTCCTCGGCGATTTCATCTACCGGATCCGCACCGCGCCGTCCCGGAGCGCCTACTTCTTCAAGCACTTCGGCTGGGCCGACCTGCTCGCGAGCCTGCCGTTCCCCCAGTTCAAGGTCCTGCGCATCTTCCGTCTGATCCGCGTCTTCCGGCTGCTGCGCAAGACCGGGGTCCACTCCATCGGTCGAACGCTCATCCGGGATCGTGCCAACAGCGCACTGCTCGTCCTGCTCCTCATGGGCATCCTGGTGCTGCAGTTCGGCAGCCTCACGATGCTGTTCATCGAGGAGGATGCGCCGGGCGCGAACATCACCAGCGCCTCGGATGCGGTGTGGTTCACGATCGTCACGATCTCCACGGTCGGGTACGGCGACCAGTACCCGGTCACGAACCTCGGGCGCCTGCTCGGGGCCGGCATCATCGTGGTCGGTGTCGGCATCTTCGGCACGTTCACCGGTTACCTCGCGAATGTGTTCCTCTCGCCCAAGCAGGACGCCGAGGCGACCGGGCCGCACACGGGTGTCGAGGTGTCGGCCGGCGCGGCGGATGACAGCGCACCGGGGGAGCGCGCATCGGACTCCACGACCGGGGCCCCGGTTCCCGCGGCGACCATGGACGAGCTCCGCGCCCTCCTCGCGGAGTCGGAGGCGAAGCTCGCCGAGATGCGGCTCATCCTGAACGGGCCGCCGGGCAGCGACCGGCCGGCACGCTGAATGCCCGGCGGCCCGTGACTTCGCACGCTCCGCTGGGCATCCAGAGTGCCGGAGTCGCTGTCAGCCGAGCGCCTTCGCCTTCGCGGCGCTGAACTCCTCATCCGTGAGGATGCCCTGCGAGTGCAGGGCCGCGAGCTGCTGCAGCTTCGCGATGGTCGGGTCCTCCGGAGCGGCGGGGGCGGCGGGCGCCGGCTCCGCGTACTGGGGAGGCGGAGCCATCGCAGCCTGCTGCTGCTCCATCTCGTACTGCTGGGCCTCGGCCTTCTGGTCGGCGCGACCCTGCTGGCGCCGGGCGACGTTCCCGCTGACCGCCGTGGCCGTTCCGGCGACGACCGCCGTGCGTGCCGCCATTCCGATCAGGCCGGGACGGCCCATCCTCCGCATCATCGGCATCGGTCGATCCTTTCTTCTCAGGCTTCCAGGCGCGCTTCGGCGACGACGAGGTTGACGATGGGGGCTGGAATCCGGATGGAGTCCACGACGAAGCCATTCGCTTCGAGCAGTCGGGATGCCAGGTGGGTGGCCCAGCGGTGTTCGACGACGAGGAGCAGTGCCGACGTTCCGGGTGGCAGTTGCTCGCTGATCTCGTCGAGGTCCTGGCCGGAGGCGATCCCGCTCGCCGCCAGTTCGATCTCGCCGATCTCGATGCCGGCGTCGTCGATCTCGATGTAGTCGATCTCGCCGGTCTCGGATCGCGACACCTGCACGAGGTCGAGGAGTCTGATGGTGCCGGCATCCGCGAGGTCCAGCACGGCCTCGATGACCCCCGCGCTGGGACTGTCTCCGTCGAAGGCGGCCAGCACCAGCTCAACCGGACCGAATTCCAGATCTGTCATCGTTCTCGCCTCTCCTGTCGCTGCGTGGTCGTTCGCCTCCCAAGCTAGTGCGGTTCGTCACCGGCCGGTATCACCCGTTTCGGATGAATCGCTGGTACCGGCACGTGGCTAGTGTGCGAGGTGCGACTGTACCCGCGCGCTCTCCGCACTGCCCCGCGCGGTCGATCCAGTGAGAGGACAATCCGATGAATCCCGATCGCCACGCACGCTCGATGCTCCCCATCCCGGATCGGCCGACGCCGGGGCTGATGACCTACGACGCGAAGGATCCCGACACCGCCTATCGGCCCATCGAGCCGCTCCTGCCCCCGGAAGGCGCCCCCAACGTGCTGATCGTCCTGATCGACGACACCGGCTTCGGGGCGTCGAGTGCCTTCGGCGGGCCGTGCAACACCCCGAACGCAGAGAAGCTGGCCGCGGGCGGCCTGACCTACAACCGGTTCCACACCACTGCGTTGTGCGCGCCGACCCGTGCCGCGATGCTCAGCGGTCGCAACCATCACTCCGTCGGCATGGGCAGCATCACCGAGACGGCGACGTCCGCGCCCGGCAACAACTCGCTGAAGCCCAACACCAAGGCCCCGCTCGCGATGACCCTGAAGTTGAACGGGTACTCGACGGCGCAGTTCGGCAAGTGCCACGAGGTGCCCGTGTGGCAGTCCTCGCCCATGGGACCGTTCGATGCCTGGCCGTCGGGCGGCGGCGGGTTCGAGACCTTCTACGGCTTCATCGGCGGCGAGTCCAACCAGTGGGACCCCGCACTGTACGACGGCACGACGCCGGTGGAACCGCCGAAGACTCCCGAGGAGGGCTACCACCTCACGGAGGACCTCGCCGACCACGCCGTGAACTGGATCCGCACCCAGAAGGCTCTCATGCCGGACAAGCCGTTCTTCGTGTACTTCGCTCCCGGCGCGACCCACGCACCGCACCACGTGCCCCTGGAGTGGGCGGACAAGTACAAGGGGGCGTTCGCCGATGGCTGGGACGCCCAGCGTGAGCGCACCTTCGCGAAGCAGAAGGAGCTCGG
Organism: Leifsonia sp.; assembly: GCA_040512695.1. Taxonomy (GTDB): domain Bacteria; phylum Actinomycetota; class Actinomycetes; order Actinomycetales; family Microbacteriaceae; genus Orlajensenia. The sequence continues at coordinate 20,719 of JBEVEO010000028.1, forward strand.
CATCATCCCCGCCGATGCCGAACTGACCCCCCGGCACGACGAGATCCCCGCGTGGGACGACATGCCGGACGAGCTCAAGCCGGTGCTGGAGCGCGAGATGGAGGTCTACGCCGGCTTCCTCGAGCACACCGACCACCACGTGGGCCGGATCATCGACACGATCGAGGAACTCGGAGCGCTCGAGAACACGCTCATCTACTACATCATCGGGGACAACGGGGCGTCGGGGGAGGGCACCCTCAACGGTGCGTTCAACGAGATGGCCAACTTCAACGGCATGGCTGCGCTCGAGACGCCGGAGTACATGCTCGCCAAGAAGGACGAGCTCGGCACCCCGAGCTCGTACAACCACTACGCGGTCGGATGGGCGTGGGCGATGGACACGCCGTTCCAGTGGACCAAGCAGGTGGCATCGCACTGGGGCGGAACGCGCAACGGCACGATCGTGTCGTGGCCGAAGGGGATCTCGGAGAAGGGCGGTCAGCGGACCCAGTTCACACACGTGATCGATGTGGCTCCCACCGTGCTCGAGGCGGCAGGCCTCCCTGAGCCGACCATGGTCAACGGCGTGCAGCAGTCGCCCATGGAGGGCACGAGCATGCTGTACACCTTCAACGAACCCGACGAGCCGGAGCGGCACGAGGTGCAGTACTTCGAGATGTTCGGGAACCGCGGTCTGTACTACAAGGGATGGAGCGCCGTCACGAAGCACCGGACGCCCTGGGTGATGGTCGGCGGCACGCTTCCCGCGTTCGACGACGACGTGTGGGAGCTCTACGACGGCCGTACCGATTACAGCCAGGCCCGTGATCTCGCCGCCGAGAATCCCGACATCCTCGCCAAGCTCCAACGCCTGTGGCTGATGGAGGCGACGAAGTACAACGTGCTGCCGATCGACGACCGCGGTATCGAGCGGGCCAACCCCGATATCGCCGGGCGTCCGACTCTCATCCGGGGCACGACCCAGTCCCTCTACCCGGGAATGGGCCGGCTGTCGGAGAACAGCGTCGTCAGCATCAAGAACAAGTCGTTCTCGGTGACCGCGGAGATCGACGTGCCCGATGGCGGGGCCGACGGCGTCATCATCGCCCAGGGCGGTCGGTTCGGCGGCTGGAGCCTCTACGCGAAGGACGGGGTGGCGAAGTTCGTCTACAACGTGCTCGGCATCCAGGAGTTCGCGACCGCGGCCGACGAGGCGATACCGAGCGGCAGGCATCAGGTGCGGATGGAGTTCGCCTATGACGGCGGAGGGCTCGCGAAGGGCGGTGGCGTGACGCTCTACTACGACGGACGCGCCGTCGGAACCGGCCGGGTCGGCGCGACGCAGGCCATGGTGTTCTCAGCCGACGAGACCACCGATGTGGGCTACGAGTCGGGAACGGCCGTCACGTCCGACTACACGACGGAGGGATCCCGATTCTCGGGGGCGATCCGGTGGGTGCAGATCGACCTCGGGGACGACGACCACGATCACCTCATCGACCCCGATGAACGACTGCGGGTCATCATGGCGCGGCAGTAGCCGATCGACGGGACGGAATCGACAGGAGCAGGCCGCCGATGACGAGGACCGCGCCCAACACCGCGGCATACCACGGAGTGGAGGCGGGGATCTCGAGGTAGACGGTCAAGCCGAGGATCCGTGAGAGACCCCACGGCAGCAGCGCCATCTGATCGTTCCACGTCGTGAGTGCCTGCTCCAGGCCTACGAGGCCGACGTACCCGCCGAGCACGGCGAGCACGAGCCCGCTCGCGCCCAGGACGGCGCCGGTCGCCCGTCGTCCGCCGATCTGGCCGCAGAGTGACCAGCCGACCGCGATCAGCACCCATGCGAACAGGGCGAACGCGACGGTGATGTAGATGGACCGGGAGACGGGCTCCGTCCAGAAGCCGAACCAGTAGAACCCGGGGCCGCGTACTGCCAGCACGGCGAGGAGAAGGAGCACGCGCAGGAGGATCGCCCCTCCGGCGGCCGCGATGACCGGCCACGGGGAGCGCGTGCGCAGCGCGAGGCCGATGGCTGCGGCGAAGACCAGCCAGGCGGCGCCGGTGAACAGCAGGTGGGACGGCGCGTCGAACCAGGAGTAGATCCCGCGACTCGCCACCAGGAAAGCGGCCGGAACCACGACGAGCAGGATGCGCGACGTCCGCGTGAGGCCGGCCACGGCATCCGCCGCCCGCCATGGTCGAGTCCCGGCGAGCCACATCGCCCGCGCCGCAGCCCCTCCCGGCCAGGTGGTGAAGCGTCGGCGGCCCGCGAGGAGGCCGAGGACCAGCCACAGCACGAGCAGCACCAGGACGGCGCGTGCCGCCCACGCCATCGGCAGGTCGAGGGAGGCCCGCTCCTCACCGATGCGGGCGGCGGTCAGGTTGTACGCGGGCAGGTCGAGGTCGCCGGCGTAGCGCGCCTCGTGCTCGGCGGCGAATCCGTCGAACGCCGATCGCGCCGCGGCCCAGGCGTCGTACGCCTCGTTCGAACCGGTGTCGAGCCACTGCGCATGGCGGAGCACCATCGTCCGATAGGAGCCCAACGTCTCGAACAGGTTCACCTGGTAGTCGAGGGTGTCGACGAAGTGCCGACGGAGGTCGGAGTTCCTCCAGGTCGACGGATCCGTCGCCGCCACGGCGTCGCGCATCGCCTCCGCCGTCGCCACGGCCGCCGCGCCGCCTGCGATGGCCTCCTCGAGTTGCGGCTTGCTCACGTGGTAGATCACGTCGAGCACGGCGCTGTCGCCGGTGAGGATGTCCCACTCGAAGATCCACATCATGGGTGGCGGTTCCAGGCCGAGGGCGAGCACCCGCTGCGAGGCGAACGGACCGATGTAGAGGCCGGCGGTGACGGCATCGCGGGACTGGGACATGGCCGTCGCGATGGCCTGCACGGTGGCGGGGTCCTCGGAGAACCACTCCCGGATCCAGTCCGAGGTGAGCGCAGCCGGATCCAGGCCGGGATCGCGGGCGAGCCGGACGGCCAGCTCCGTATTGAGCTCGTAGAGCTGCCAGAAGCCGGCCTTGAGCTCGAGCGTCATGGGGCCTGCACGCCACGGGCCGCCGTCCTGGGTCCACGTCCAGATGCCCTCGACGTTCGGGTTGGCGGCGATGAAGTGGGCCAGGGCGGTCTGGTAGAGCGTGCCGAGATCGTTGGGGAGAGCGCCGAAGTCCTCGAACTCGCGCCGGCTCTGGAACTCGACGATGCGTCGCTGGCTGCCGGAGTCGAGGGTCGTGTTGAGCGGCAGGTAGCTGTAGAAGTCGCCCAGCGTGTACTTCGTCGACACGATGAGGGCGGGGGAGTCGATGCCGTCGAGCACCTCCGCGTACGATGCCGGATCGGTGTGCATGTCGCCGACCGCACCGACCCCGACGCTCCACGACCGGAAGATCACCTCGTGGCCGGATGCCTCGGCCTGGTCGCTGAAGGTCGTGAGCATGGCCCGCACCGAGGCGACCGAGGTCACGGCCAGCTCGGAGTAGTAGTCCCACCCGGGCAGGTCGTAGACGCGGCCGGCCTCCCCGATGCGCACGAGCACGCCGTCGACGGACGGCATGGCGGTGTAGAGCTCGTCGAGCCCGGCACGGTACACGTCCCAGAAGGCCGGGTCCTCCGTGGCCAGCCCGCCGAAGGTCCCGTCGAAGTACTCCTCGAGCGGAGTCGTGAGCGCGAGCATGTCGGTACGGAAGTACACCTTCATGCCCAGGTCGTGCGCGTAGTCGAGCATGGGCCCGAAGGCGGCGCGCATGGCGGCAGCGCGGGCCCTGTGCGGGTCATCCGCGGAGTAGACGTCCGTGCCGTCGCCCACTCCGTCGAAGGTGACGTACTCGATGAATCCGGGCACGGCGATCGCGTTGTAGCCGAGTGAGAGCGTGTGCCGCACGTACGCCTCGAACTCGGCCGTCGCCACGGCGAGCTCCGCCTCGTCGATGTAGGGCGCATCCGCCAGCATGACGTCCTTGAAGGCGTTCGAGTTGTGGGAGTAGTCGGTGCCCGCTGCGTATGCCTCGGCATCCGGCTCGACCCCGACGGCTCCGAGGTCGACCATCCGGAAGGGCAGCGCCGCGTCGACGGTGCGACCGAGGTTCTCGGTGACGGGCCGCCCGGCGCGGATCGCGGCAGCGAGGTCGTAGATGCCGAGCACGGCTCCCGCGCGCGTCGGCGCCGAGATGGCGATCGCTTCCGGCGTCCCGGAGACCGAGTAGCTCTGGTCGGCGTCGCCGTCCGCGGAGTCGAATCGGACCGACAGCGTCGCCGTCCCCGACGTCCCGGTGGCCCGGGCAACGGCGTCGCGCAGGGTGTCGACGGCGGTGTTCGTCCGCAGGTCGTCCGGTGCATCGATCGCGGTGAAGGCGGGAGGCAGGGCCACGGTCGCCGCCGGGGCGACGGTGAGGTTCTCGACGGGGATGCCGACCGACGGCTCGTTCCGCAGACCGAGGGCGTCGGAGACCTGGGAGGCCACTCCGGCGCCCAGTGCGAGGAGGGCGACTGAGACGCCGATGAGCGTCAGTGTTCGCCGCGTTGCGAGTTTCACTGCGTCAGAGTAGCCCAGCGATGACGGTCCGCCCGACCAGCGGGACGCCGAACTGGGTCGGATGACCCAGAGGTGTCCGAATCGTTATCGCCGACGACCCAGGGACTCGCGCAGAGAAGACCCAGGGGGACTCGCGCAGAGAAGAGGTGCACCGCACGGCGTGCGGCGCACCTCTTCTCGTCGTGGCGGGCGTCTAGGCGGAGGCCAGGGCCTTCGCCTTGAGCGCGTCGTACTCGGGCTGCGTGATCGCGCCGGAGTCGAGCAGCCGCTTGGCCGACTCGATCTGGCTCGCAGCCGAGTCCGATCCGCTCGTGCTGGCGACGCTGCGGATGTAGTCGTTGGTCGCCGCCTGCGACTTGGCCGCTGCCGCGGCCGCACGCTCGGACATGCTGCGTCCGCGGGCGATGAGGTAGATGAATGCGGCGAGGAACGGCAGGAACACCAGGAAGATGACCCACAGAGCCTTGGCCCACCCGTTGAGCTCGGGATCCCGGAAGATGTCGATGAAGACGGTGATGAAGATCCAGATGCACGCGATGGCGATGTAGAGCCAGAAGAACCAGACGAAGAAGTCCCAGATTGTCACGGGTGTTCCTTTCTTATGGGTGTGCGAGTCACACCCGCGTGAGTTGAAGCTATTGCCGGGGGGTCGCCCACGCATCACCCTGATCGGATGATGCCTCCCGCGACGGCTGCGGGCCGATGTGGATCAGATCCGGCGGCGCCGGCCCGGAGTGACAGCGGCGGCGACGACGGCGGCCTTCGCGACAGGGGCGGGTCCGGGCGATGCGACGGCGGCGGTCACGACGGCAGCTTTCGCCACGGGCGCGCCGACGACGCCGACGCGTCCGATCCGTGCTGGTCTCAGTGGCATGTCAGGCTCCTGTCGATTCGAGTTCCTCATCGGCCTGGATGGACGCGATGATGGCTTGGATGGGGATGCGGCCGTTGGCGATCAGCTGACCGCCGGCACGCCGCGCGGCCGAGGCGAACGGGGCGGCCCAGATGTTCTCGTAGACGAGGACGCCTGCGACGCTCCCGGGGTCCATCGCGGCCGCGAGATTGACGACGTCGTCGGCGGCGAGCAACTCGGCGAGCTGACTCTCGAGGTCGACGAGCGGACCGAGGTCGGTCGCATCCGACAGTTCCGTCGCGTCGATGTCGCCGTTCTCGTCCTTCGTGACGATGATGGCGTCGATCAAGCGAATGGTGCCTGCCTCGACGAGCTTCAACAGCTCATCGACGATCTCCCCGCTGAAATTCGTGTGCCCGGCCGGGAACTCGACGACGAGGAAGTCGACGGGGCCCAGGTTGTCCAGATCGTAATCGGTCATGTCCGACAGTCCTCTTCTCCCAGTTGGCGCGAGGCGCGGTGTCGTCGCGCACGGACCACGATCCTCGCCACGTGCGAGCGCCGCGTCACCCGATCAGGATGATCCGGACACCGGCGCGATGGGCGTGACGGAGACGAGCTCGATCGTGAGGTCCTGCAGCATCCCCAGCAGGCCGTGGAGCCTGGCCTGATCGGGGACGCTTCCCACGAGGTGGGTCGTGCCGTCGGTTCGCGGACTCGCCGTGAAGCCCTCGAACGCGGCCATGATCGCGGGGCTCAGCGTGCCCTTGACGACGATCTCGAAGGTCCCTGCGCTCACGGCGGCCCTTCCTCGTGGCATCCCGTTGACTGACGCACGCACAGCATCCGCCCGGGAGGGGTCCGCTGTCGTCATCCCATAAGGGTGATTGCCGTGTGTGACGCGCGTTGCACTCCCGAGAGCCGGGGAGTGGCGCATGAGGAGTTCTCAATGTCAGACTGGCGGAACATCGGGAAAGCGAGCGCACCAGACGATGACCAGTGGGCAATTCATCCCTGCGCATGCGATCGATCGCCCGGCCGCCCGCCACAGACTGGACGAGACGCTCGACCAGCCGCTCACGCTCGTCGTGGCCCAGGCCGGCGCCGGGAAGTCCGTGCTGCTCACCCAGTGGACCTCGTCCCACGACCTCGAGACGATCTGGATCGACGTCGTCGTCGACGACGACGACCCCGACCACTTCGTGCGTCACCTGATCGACCGACTCCGCCCGCTCCACTCCGGCTTCGCCGCCCTCGCCCCCGTGGCGTCCGTGTCCGAGGGCGGACTGGGTTCGCGATTCGTCGAGGGGGTCGTCGCCCTGCTCGCCGAGGCGCCGGCATCGATCATCGTGTTCGACGATCTCCACCACCTCTCCAACGCTGCCATCCTCGCCGACCTCGTGCGGATGGTCGAGCTCCTGCCGGCGAACGTGCATGTCGTGTTCTCCAGCCGATCGGACCTCCCGCTCGCCTGGAGCCGCCTCCGCGTGAGCGGGAGCGTCGGCGAGATCCGCCAGGCCGAACTCGCCATGAGCGCCGACGAATCCGCCGAGATGCTCGAGCGGATCGCCGGCCTGTCGCTGGATCCTGAGAGTCTCGCTGTCCTCGTCGAGAAGACGGAAGGATGGGCGGCCGGCCTCCAGCTCGTCGGCATCACCCTGCGTCAGCATGAGGACCCGCAGCGATTCATCGCCGACTTCGGCGGTTCCGACCGCTTCGTGGCGGACTATCTCACCGAGGAGGTCATCGGCACCCTCTCGGACGAGAATCGCCGCGTGATCCTCGAGCTCGCCGTCTTCGACCGGATGAGCGCCGAACTGGTGGCCGCGGTCATCGGGGGGACTCACGCCCAGGGGGTCTTCGCAGAGCTCGAGCGCGGCTCGATGTTCCTCATCCCCATCGACGATCGACGGGAGTGGTACCGCTTCCATCACCTCTTCCGCGACCTCCTGCGCTTCCGGCTGCGGTCGGAGGATCCGCCCGCAGAGGCGGCCCTCCTCCTGCGGGCGGCCGAGTGGCACCTCGAGCGCGATGAGGCGGCGGAGGCCGTGGACTACCTGCTCGGCGCTCACGAGTGGGAGCGCGCGATCGCCGCGATCCTCGGTCACGGGTCGAGCATCTTCGAACGCGGGGAGATGAGCTCGGTCATCCGCTGGATCGTTCGCATCCCCGAGAGCATCAGGACCGGACACGTCGACCTCTCGCTTCTCCTCGGCATCCTGTCCGGAATGGGAGGTCAGACGGCCTTCGCGGAGGACATCCTCCACCACGTCGCCACCTCGTCCACGGCCACCCCCGGGCAGCGCGCCTGCGCCTACGCGTTCCTCGCCGCCGCCGTCCAATGGCGTCCGCGCCCGGAGACGTCGGTGGAGGTGGCGATCCGTGCGCTCGAGATCGTCGAGGGGCTGGGCGACGAGCCGACACCGGACATCCTCCGGCTCACCGACCGCCAGTCGCTCGAGACGATCACCCTGATCTCCGGGGGACGCGCCTACTTCCTCGCCGGCGAGCTGGACTCCGCGCGCGACTGGCTCGTCCGCGGTCTCGCGACCGAGGGGGCGGCGTATTCGCTCTGGCGGATCAGCGGACTGGGATCGCTCGGGCTGCTCGAGGCCTGGGTCGGCAACGCCGAACTCGCGGAGGACCTGGCGATGGAGGCGCTGGCGCTCGCCAAGGAAGTGGGGGCCCTCGACCATCCGGCCACGGCGGACGCCTACCTCGCCATGACCTTCGCGGCCTTCGACCGCGGCGAGCTCGGGCGGGCAGCCGTGTCTCTCACCGAGGCGGCGGCCAGGACGGAGCTCAACGGGCGGGCCCAGCTCGCCTGGATCTGCCACTTCGCCTCCGTGGTCATCGCCCCATCCCTCGACGTGCCGGAGCCGTTCGAGAGGCCGGTGGGACCGCCGCCCCGGATCGTCGCTGAACGGCTGTCGGCACTGTCGGTGCCCGGCGAACCGACGGCGACTCGCACCCGCCTCGGCCAGCCCGCCCTCGCGGAACCCCTGACCGACCGGGAGCGCGAGATCCTCGCCTATCTCCCGACCCACTTCACGACGACGGAGCTGGCCGACAAGTGCTACGTGTCGGTCAACACCATCAAGACCCACATGGCGCACATCTACCGCAAGCTCCAGGTGACGAGTCGTCGAGGGGCGATCCTGCGCGCGACCGAGCTCGGGCTCCTGCCGGAGCCGGTGTGATCGAGATCCCGCCGACCCCGGTCACTGCAGCGCGGATGTGAGCCTGGCGACTCCGTCGAGGAACGTGGCGGATGCCGGCTCCTTCTCCCATTCCTCGAGGGTCAGCTGCCGCCCCGCGTCGCGGTAGCCCTGCTCGACGGCGCGCATCTGGTCGACGAACGGGAGGCCGCGAACCAGGAGCGTCACCTCGGAGTTGAGCGCGAACGAGCGGATGTCCATGTTGCTCGAGCCGATCACGGCGACGTCCTCGTCGATGGACAGGTGCTTGGAGTGCAGGATGAACGGAGCCGGGTACAGCCAGATCTGCACCCCCGCCCGCAGCAGCGGTCCGTAGTAGGAGCGCTGCGCATGCCAGACGGAGCCCTGGTCGCCGATCTCCGAGACGAACAGCTGCACGTCGAGGCCGCGCTCGCAGGCGGACGTGATGGCGTACATCATGGCCTCGTCCGGCACGAAGTACGGACTCGTGATGATGACCTTCCGTTGCGCGGAGGTGACCAGCGTGAGGAACTGGCGCAGGTTGTTCTCGCCCTCGTAGCCCGGGCCGCTCGGCACGACCTGGCAGACCACGGCATCCGCGGACGTGTCCACCGGGATGTCGACGGCGCGCACGTTCGCGTCGTCGCCGAGGAGCTCGTTCGTCTCCAGGTACCAGTCGGAGATGAACACGGCGTTCGTCGCAGCCACGATCGGACCCGTGATGCGGGTCATCAGCTCCTGCCACTGCAGCCCGCGCTTCAGGTTCTTGGGAGTGTTGTAGCTCCGGTCGATGAGGTTCTGGGAGCCCATGAAGCCCACGAGGCCGTCGACCACGACGAGCTTGCGGTGGTTGCGCAGGTCGGGCCGCTGGTACTCGCCCTTGAGGGGGCGCACCGGCAGCATCCAGCTCCACTTCACGCCGATGCGATCGAGTTCGGCGAAGGTCTTCTCGCTGTCGACGGCCTTCTTGGATGCGATGTGATCGGCGAGGAGGCGCACGGTGACCCCGCGGGCGACCGCGCGCTCCATCGCGGCGAAGAACCCCTTCGTCGTGGCATCCCACGACACGATGAAGAACTCGACGTGCACGAACCGCTTCGCCGTGTCGATCTCGGCGGCCATGGCGTCGATCGAACTGGTGTAATCGCCGATGAGGGTCGCGGAATTGCCGCCGACCGCCGGCAGGGCGCCGAGCTCCTGGTTCTGCCGCACGAGGGAGGCGAACCACTCCGGCCACGTCGATCGGTCATCGACGAGGTCGACGGCCTTGGCGCGCTCCGCGATCGCTCGATCGAGCTCCTTCTGCTTGTCGCGGCGCTTCTTCGGCAGCTTCGAATTGCCGATCACGAGGAACAGGATGATCCCGACGAACGGGATGAGGAAGATCGCGAGCAGCCACGCCATCGCGGCGGTCGGCTTGCGGTCGCGCGGCACGATGATGAGCGCTGCGATCCGGATGGCGAGGTCGAGCAGGACCAGGAATCCACCCGTGGCCAGCCAGCCCTCGGCGTTCACCGCCGTGCTCCGTTCGAGCTGAAGACGGTCTCGACCATCGCGCGCACTGCATCGTCACGGCACATCCGGGCACCTCTCCCTGTCGCCGACCCCGCATGACCGGACGCAGGGGCGCCGGGGGCGGGTTGGTGGAACGAGTATGGCAGCACGCTCCTCACGATGGGGAGGAGCGATTCGCCGCGGCGACGATCGCCGGGTGGCGCCCCTAGAGTGAAGGCCATGGCGGGGAGTGCACGGGACGACCGCAGCGTCGCGGACAAGCTGTTCGCGATCGCCGACGCCTTCTCCCGTCGAGAGGACCTGTCGCTGAGCGAGATCGCGGCCAGGGCCGATCTGCCACTGTCCACGGCCCATCGCCTCGTGGGGGAGTGGACGCAGTGGGGCGGACTCGTCCGCGGCGACGATGGCCGGTACCGGCTCGGCATGAAGCTGTGGCGGCTCGGGGTGCGCCAGCCCACCGCACGCCGGCTGCTGAACGCGGCGCTGCCCTACCTCGAGGACCTGCTCGAGTCCACGCGCGAGCATGTGCACCTCGCGGTGCGCGACGGGCTCGGAGCCGTCTACCTCGAGCGGCTGTCGAGCCGCGATGCCGTTCCGGTGATCTCGGACGTCGGCTCCCGCCTTCCCCTGCACGCGACGGGCGTCGGCTTGGTCCTGCTCGCCCATGCGCCGGAGGAGGTGCTGCAGGAGGTACTCGCCTCGGAGCCGAGGAAGTACCTGCCGAACACGCTCACCGAGGAGCGCGAGCTGCGGATGCGGCTGGCCGAGATCCGCTCGGTCGGCATCTCCCATTCCGTCGAGGCCCTGACGCGCGGGGCGTTCTCGGTGGCCGCACCGGTGCGGGACGCGTCGGGGGACGTGGTCGCAGCCGTCTCGATCATCGCCCATGTCGAGCGGCAGTCCGAGCCGCAGTTCCCCCTCGGAGTGCGGATGGCGGCGCGGGGCATCTCCACGGCCCTCGGCTGGCGGTCCTGAATTCTTCCACCCAGTGGAAGTCGCATCCCACTGCGGCATCGGATGCTGCAAGGTCTGATCACCATCCCAGTGACGCGAGAGGCGGCATCCGTGCGCGAGACCACCGGCGTAGCCATCATCGGAGCCGGCCCGGCGGGACTGCTCCTCGGCCACGTGCTGCATCAGGCTGGGGTGCCGTTCACCATCCTCGAGCAGAAGTCGCGGGAGTACGTGCTCGGCCGCATCCGCGCCGGCGTGCTCGAACAGGGATCGGTGGACATCCTCCGCGACCTCGGCCTCGACGCCGGCCTGCGCGAGCGCGGGCTCACCCACGGCGGCATCTACCTGCAGTTCGAGGGCGAACGCCACCACGTCGACTTCCGGGAGCTCGTCGGGCGCACCGTCACGGTCTACGGCCAGCAGGCCCTGGTCGCCGATCTGCTCGCCGAGCACGAGCGCATCGGCACCCGCATCCTGTTCAACGCCGAGGATGTCGAGCCCGTCGGCATCTCCGGTTCCCAGCCGACGGTCATCTACACGCACGGCGGCGCCGTGCACGAGCTGGAGGCCGGGTTCATCGTCGGCGCCGACGGCTACCACGGCGTCAGCAGGCAGCGCATCCCCGCGAACCAGCTGCAGCAGTTCGAGCGCTCCTACCCGTTCGGCTGGCTCGGCATCCTCGCCGACGTCGCACCGTCGACCGACGACCTCATCTACGCGCTGCATGCCGATGGCTTCGGCATGCACTCGATGCGCTCGCCCGAGGTGTCCCGGCTGTACGTGCAGGTCGGACCCGACGAGTCGATCGACGACTGGAGCGACGCCCGCATCTGGGATGCCCTCCAGACTCGGCTCGGCATCACCGGCTGGTCGCTGCAGGAGGGACCGATCACCGAGAAGTCGATCACGCCGATGCGGAGCTTCGTCGTCTCCACCCTCAACGCGGGCCGGCTCTTCCTGGTCGGGGACGCGGGCCACATCGTGCCGCCCACCGGTGCGAAGGGCCTCAACTCGGCCATCGCAGACGTCGCCATGCTCGGACGCGCCCTGCTCGACCACCGCGCCGGCGATCCGACCGCGCTCGCCTCGTACAGCGATCGAGCCCTGGCCCGGCAGTGGAAGGTGCAGCACTTCTCGCAGTGGATGACCGAGATGCTGCACGTGCACCACGAGGTGCCGGATGCCTCGGCACGCGCCTTCCGGTATCGCAGCCAGATCGGGCAGCTCGAGTACGTCACCGGTTCCGTGCACGCCCAGCGGAGCCTCGCCGAGCAGTACGCCGGCCTGCCGTTCTGAGGCCTTCCGTGATCCACCCGCCCACCGCCACCGAGATCGAGGAATGATGCTCCGTCCCACCGCAGCCGCCGCCGTCAGCCAAGGCCAGATCTCCGAGGAGATCGCCGAGCGGCACCGCCACGAGGTCGCAGAGGCCGGAGGCGACCTCCCCATTCACCCGCCGCGGAACTTCGCGCCGTACCGCAGCACGCTGCTCCGGCATCCGACGCATGAACTCGTGCGCGCCGACCCCGAGGAGATCGAGCTCGTCTCTCCCGCCTTCGGCCACACCGACGTGGCGTCCGAGGAGAGCGACCTCACCATCCAGCACGCCGGCGAACCCCTGGGAGAGCGCATCATCGTGACGGGACGCGTGCTCGACGGCGACGGCCGGCCGGTGCGCAACCAGCTCATCGAGATCTGGCAGGCCAACGCCTCCGGACGCTACATCCACAAGCGCGATCAGCATCCGGCACCCCTCGACCCCAACTTCACCGGGGTGGGGCGGGTCATCACGGGCGACGACGGCGGCTACCGGCTCACGACGATCAAGCCGGGACCGTACCCGTGGAAGAACCACCGGAACGCGTGGCGACCCGCTCACATCCACTTCTCCTTCTTCGGCTCCGCCTTCACGCAGCGCCTGATCACGCAGATGTACTTCCCCGGCGACCCGCTGTTCGCCCTCGACCCCATCTACCAGTCGATCGTCGACCCCGCAGCCCGCGACCGGCTCATCGCCCGCTACGACCATGACGTGAGCGAGCCGGAATGGGCCCTCGGATACCGCTGGGACGTCGTGCTCACCGGTTCGCGATCGACCTGGATGGAACCGGAGGACGCCGACCATGCCTGATGAGGCCGCCTACCTGCAGACGCCCGCACAGACCGTCGGACCGTTCTTCGGCTACGCGCTGCCCTACGACGGCGGCCCGGAGGTCGCGGCCCCGTGGCGCCCCGACGCGATCGTGTTCCACGGGACCGTGTTCGACGGAGCGGGGCAGCCCGTTCCCGACGCCATCGTGGAGATCTGGCATGCGGATGCCGACGGCCGTCCGATCAGCGAACGCGGCAGCCTCACCAGGGACGGCCGCACCGTCACGGGGTTCGGCCGTGCCCCGGTGGACCGGGACGGGCACTACGCCTTCACCACCGTCAAGCCGGGCGCGGGCCGGGGTGCGCCGTTCGTGCTCGTGACGATCTTCGCCCGCGGCCTCACGCATCACCTGTTCACCCGCGCCTACTTCGACGACGAGGAGCCGCGCAACGCCGACGATGCGTTCCTCTCCGGCATCGACGCGGCACGCCGGGGTACGCTCATTGCAGCGAGCGACGGTGCATCGTCGTACCGCTTCGACATCCGACTGCAGGGCGACGGCGAGACCGTCTTCCTCCACTTCGAAGGGACGGCGAGGTGACGGATCCCGGCTTCGACTGGGGCCTCCTCGAGCCCCTCGGTGCTCCCGCCGTCGCGTCGACCTCCGACGATGCCCTGCTCGCCGCCCTCGTGGAGGTGGAACGCGCGCTCGTGCTCGCCTGGGCCGGGATCGATGCCGAGTCCGGCGACGGCTCCCGCGCGGATGCGTCTTCGATCGCGGCGGCCCTCCGCTCCGACGACCTCGACCGCGCCGCTCTCCTCGCCGGAGCGCGTACCGGCGGGGTGCCGGTGATCGCGCTCGTCGAGCAGTTGCGATCGCAGGCCGAGGCCGCCGTACCGGGATCCGGAGTACTCGTGCACCTCGGGGCCACGAGCCAGGACATCCTCGACTCCGCCATCGTGCTGATCGCCCGGCGCTCCCTCCGCGCAGTCCGGGCCCACCTCGCCGCGACCGGTCGCCAGCTCGCCCGACTGGCCGACGACGAGTCGTCGACCGTGTGCCTGGCCCGCACCCTCGGCCAGCATGCCGAACCCACGACGGCCGGCGCGCAGGTCGCCGGCTGGCTGGACGGCATCTCGAGCGCGATCGGACTGCTCGACGCCGTGCGCTTCCCCCTGCAGCTCGGCGGCGCCATCGGGACCGGACTGGCGTTCGAGGAACGGATGGCCGGCGCGACGCGCCGGCTGCGGGCCTCCGTCGCCGCGGAACTCGGCCTCGACGATCCGGAACGCGCCTGGCACACCGATCGCACCCCCGTGCTCGCCATCGCCGAAGCGGCAGCCGCCGCCACGGCCGTCACCGCGCGTCTCGGCCGGGAGGTCGCCTTCCTCGCCCGCACCGACATCGGCGAGGTCCGGCTCGGCCGCACGGGCGGCTCATCCGCGATGCCGCACAAGCGCAATCCCGTGGACGCCGTGCTGCTCACGGCGAACGGGCTCCGCGCCCCCGGCCTGCTCTCCACCGTGCACGTGGCGGCCGTCTCCCAGGACGCCAGGCCGCCGGGGGAGTGGCATGCGGAATGGCAGGCCGTGCGCGGCCTGCTCCGTCTGGCCGTCGAGAGCGCGGATGCCGCTGAGCTCCTCGCCGGCGACATCAGCGTCGACCATGACGCGGTGCGCCGCACCATCGCCTCGAGCGCGGACCTCGTGCGCGATCCCGAGCTCGTGATCGCGGTGTCGGACGGCATCGTGCGGTCGGCGATCATCCGTTTCCACAGCATCGAGGAGGCCGGACGATGAGCGTCCCCCGACTGACCGGCTCCGTCTCGCCTGCGGCATCGGGTGCGACCAGCACCGAGCTGCTCGTGCTCCTGCCGTCCCTCGGCACGACCACCGAGCTCTGGGACGGCGTCGTCTCCGCCATCCGCCCCGCCCTCCCGGCGGTCCGCGTACTGCGGGTCGACCTTCCGGGGCACGGCGCGAGTCCGGTCGTCGACGAGGCGATCACCATCGGCGACCTCGCATCCGGAGTGCTCCGGCTCGTCGACGAGGTCGGCGGCGGACGATTCCACGTCGCCGGCGACTCCCTCGGGGGCGCGATCGCGCTCGAACTCGCCGTCTCGTCGCCGGACCGCGTGCTGAGCCTCGCCATCCTCGCCAGCGGTGCGCGCATCGGCGAGCCGTCGGGGTGGGCCGATCGGGCCAGCGCCGTGCGCGGATCCGGCACGGCATCGCTCGTGCCCGGCAGTGCCGAGCGCTGGTTCGTGCCCGGCTACCTCGACCGGGATCCCGACGGACCGGGTGGACACGCCCTCCGCACGCTGGTCGACGTCGACGACGAGTCCTACGCCCGGTGCTGCGAGGCCCTCGGCGTGTTCGACCGCACCGCGGATGCGCCGGCCATCGCGGCGCCATCGCTTCTGGTCGCCGGCGCCCACGACCGGGTCACCACGAGCTCCGCCATGCGGGAGCTCGCCGATGCGATGCCGGATGCCCGGTTCGTCGAGCTCGCCGACGCGGCCCACCTGCCCCCGCTCGAGCGTCCCGCTGAGGTCGCGACCCTCCTCGCCTGGCATCTGGGTTCGACGGATGCGGCGACGCGCGGCCTCGCCGTACGGCGTGCGGTGCTCGGCGACGCGCACGTCGATGCGGCCATCGCGGCCACGACGCCCGAGACGGCCGCCTTCCAGGACTTCATCACCCGCTACGCCTGGGGGGAGATCTGGGCGCGGCCGGTGCTGGGCCGACGCGAGCGCTCCATCGCCACGCTGGCGTCGCTCGTGACCGGCGGTCACGAGGCCGAGATCCGCATGCACGTTAAGGCGGCGTTGCGCAACGGCCTCGCACCGGACGAGATCACCGAGGTGATGCTGCACACGGCGCTCTACGCCGGGCTGCCCGCGGCGAACGCGGCTCTCGCGATCGCCCGCGACGTCTTCGCCACGACGGCTCCCGGCGCCGGGTCCGGCGCCGCTTCAGACGCCGCTTCAGACGCCGATCAGAACGACCAGGAGAAGTCGCATGGATAAGACATTCGCCAGTGCCGCTGACGCGGTCGCCGACATCCCGTCCGGGGCGTCACTCGCCGTCGGGGGCTTCGGCCTCTCCGGAGTGCCGATCGTGCTCATCCGTGCGCTGCTCGCCCAGGGCACCGACGGCCTCGAGGTGGTGTCGAACAACTGCGGCGTCGACGGCTGGGGACTCGGCGAACTGCTCGCGGCCGGACGCATCCGCCGGGTCATCGCGTCGTACATCGGCGAGAACAGGGAATTCGCCCGGCAGTACCTGGGTGGCGAGGTGGAGGTGGAGCTCACCCCCCAGGGCACGCTCGCCGAACGCCTGCGCGCCGGCGGCGTCGGCATCCCGGCCTTCTACACGGCGACGGGCGCGGGAACGGCCGTCTCGGACGGCGGCATGCCGATCCGCTACGCCGCGGACGGATCGGTCGCACTGGAGAGCGATCCGAAGGAGCTCCGGCCATTCGACGTGTTCGGTGCGACGAGGGAGTACGTGCTCGAACAGGCGATCCGCACCGACTTCGGCCTCGTGCGAGCGGCGGTCGGCGACCGGCACGGCAACCTGCGGTTCGAGAAGTCGACCCGGAACTTCAACCCGCTCGCCGGGATGGCCGGACGGATCACGATCGCCGAGGTGGACGAACTGGTGGAGCCGGGGGTGCTCGGACCGGATGACATCCACCTGCCGGGCATCTACGTCGACCGGGTGGTGCAGCTCACGCACGAGCAGGCCACGGAACTGCCGATCGAGAAGACCACGGTGCGGCCACGACCGACGAGCCGGACCGGAGAGGACCGCTGATGCCACTCACCCGCGACGAGATGGCCGCCCGCGCCGCCGCCGAGCTGCAGGACGGCACCTACGTCAATCTCGGCATCGGGCTGCCGACGCTCATCCCCAACCACCTGCCCGATGGCGTGCACGTGGTGCTGCACTCCGAGAACGGCATCCTCGGCGTCGGCCCCTACCCGTGGGAGGGCGAGGAGGACCCGAAGCTCATCAACGCCGGCAAGGAGACCGTGACAGTGCTGCCGGGCGCGAGCTACTTCGACTCCGCCGCGTCGTTCGGCATGATCCGCGGCGGCCGGGTCGCGACGGCCGTGCTCGGCGCCATGCAGGTGTCAGCCGCCGGCGACATCGCCAACTGGGCCGTGCCGGGGAAGATGGTCAAGGGCATGGGCGGCGCGATGGACCTCGTCAACGGTGCTGCCCGCGTGATCGTCGTCATGGAGCACGTCGCCAAGGACGGCACGGCGAAGCTGGTGGAGCAGTGCACCCTTCCGCTCACCGGCCGCGCCTGCGTTGACCGGATCATCACGGACCTCGCCGTCGTCGACGTCACCGAGCACGGGCTGGTCCTGCGCGAGGTGGCACCCGGGGTGAGCGTGGCCGACGTGGTGGCCGCCACGGGCGCCCCCCTCGCCATCGATCCCGCCCTGGAGGCCGCTCGATCATGACCGAACTCCGCGACGTCGTCGTCTGCTCCCCGCTCCGCACACCCGTCGGGCGGATGGGCGGCGCCCTGGCGCCGGTCTCCGCCCTCGACCTCGCCACCACGGTGCTGCGTGCCGTTCTCGACCGCAGCCGGCTCGATCCGGCCGCCGTCGACGGCGTCATCGGCGCACAGGGCTACCCGACCATGGAGGCGCCCGCCTTCGGTCGGGTCGCTGCGCTGGACGCCGGCCTGCCGGTCACCGCCACGGGATACCAGCTCGACCGCCGCTGCGGAAGCGGACTGCAGGCGGTGCTCAACGCCGCGATGGAGGTGCAGACCGGCATCAGCGACGTGGTGATCGCGGTCGGCGTCGAGTCGATGTCGAACGCGCCGCTCTACGCCGTCGACGGTCGCCGCGGCATCCCGGCCGGCGGTCTCCTGCTCCGCGACGCACTTGCACGCGGCCGCGAGACGGCCGGTGGACGCGATTACCCGACGCCCGACGGCAACATCGGCACCGCCGAGACGCTCCGCGCCGAATACGGCATCTCGCGTGAGGCGCAGGACGCCCTCGCCCTCCGATCGCACCAGCGCGCCGTCGCGGCCCAGGCCTCCGGAGCGTTCGACGCCGAACTCGTGCCCGTCGAGGTGCCGGGTCGCCGCGGCGCCACGATCGTCGATCGCGACGAGCATCCGCGTGCCGACACGTCGCTCGAGGCCCTCTCCGCGCTGCGGCCCGCCCTCGTGCGCACGGATCCGGATGCGACCGTGACCGCGGGCAACTCCAGCGGGCAGAACGACGCCGCAGCGGCCTGCATCGTCACGACACCTGCCCGCGCGGCCGAACTCGGGCTGACGCCCCTGCTGCGACTGCGTTCCTGGGCGATGGCAGGGGTCGACCCGCGCCGCTTCGGCATCGCCCCCGTTCCGGCGACCGAGCTCGCACTCGCGCGCGCCGGGATCGGCCTCGGCGACCTCGACGTGATCGAGCTCAACGAGGCGTTCGCCGTGCAGGTGCTCGCCTGCCTCGCCGACTGGGGGATCGATGCCGAGGACCCCCGGCTCAACCCGCGCGGCAGCGGGATCTCGATCGGTCATCCGATCGGGGCGACGGGCATCCGGATGCTCGCCACACTCGCCCACGAGCTGCCTGCGCTGGACGGCTCACTCGCCGTCGAGACCATGTGCATCGCCGGCGGGCAGGCGCTCGCCGCCGTGTTCGAGCGCGTCTGAGGCGCTCCGTCCCCCGGGTCGTCCTCGCGCGCGACTTCGGTGCTTGCGCCACGGCGTGAGCGTCCCTATGGTCAGGACCATGGCGCTGCAACAGTCCTCGACGGCGATCTGACATGGGCAGGCGAGGTGCGGTCTCCGTGCCCCGATCGGCCATCGTGAGCTCCGACCCCGATCCGCTCTCCGCCGAGGAGGCCGCGTCGGCGGTCTCGACCGGTGACCTGCCGGATCGGGAGCGCGTGGCCGGGCTCATCGAGCGGGCCCACTCCCGGTACGCGGGCGTCGACGACGGCAAGGTCGCCGACTACATCCCATCGCTGGGGTCCGCGGATCCCGCCCTGTTCGGCATCTGCGTCGTGAGCGTCCGCGGCGAGCACGCCATGACCGGAGACGCTCTGCACGAGTTCTCCATCCAGTCGATCTCGAAGGCGTTCGTCTTCGCCCTCGTCACCGAGGCCCTCGGTCACGACGAGGTCTGGCGGGAGGTCGGGGTGAACAACACGGGGCTGCCGTTCAACTCGGTCATGGCCCTCGAGCTCAACGACGGCCACCCGATGAACCCGATGGTCAACGCCGGTGCCATGGCGACGACGGCCCTGGCGCCGGGGTCCACCGCGGAGGAGAAGTGGGCGTTCATCCTGGGCGGGCTCTCGGCGTTCGCCGGACGCGACCTGGTCGTGGACGACGCGGTGTACGCCTCGGAGTCGGCCACGAACCAGCGCAACCAGGCCATCGCACGCCTGCTCCAGAGTTACGGGCGGATGTCGTTCGACCCGCTCGCCGCCACCGACGTGTACACCAGGCAGTGCTCGATCCTCGTGTCGGCCAAGGACCTCGCGGTGATGGCGGCGACCCTCGGAGACGGCGGGGTGAACCCGATGACGGGGCAGCGGGTGGTCAGCGCCGAGGTGGCTCGTGACACGCTCGCCGTGATGGCGGCCTGCGGACTGTACGAGATGTCCGGCGACTGGCTCTACGAGGTGGGCATGCCCGGCAAGAGCGGCGTCTCGGGAGGGATCATCACCGTCTCGCCCGGGAAGGGCGGGATGGCGACCTTCTCGCCCCGTCTCGACGCGGCCGGCAACAGTGTGCGGGGCCAGCAGGCCACCCGCTACCTCTCGAAGGCCCTCGGGCTGAACCTGTTCGCGTCCAATCCGGTGCACGCGCCCGTCTGAGCGATCAGATCCGGCGCCGCAGGGCGTCCTCGACGGTGATGCCCCGGCTGCGCGCCTCGCGCTCGAGCCGCCCGTACTCGCTCGGCGTGAGGCGCAGGGTCACCTCGCGAGCAGTCTCCGCATCATCGTCATCGTCGTCGTCGAAGAGGCTGAGCGTGGCGGATGCCGCAGGCGAGGTGGCGGCGGGCGGGGCGCTCGTCGGCGCCCCGGCCGTCGCCGTGCCGCTCACCGGAACGGCGCCGCTGCCCGCTCCCGGGAATCCGGGCCCGGTCGGAACGGCCGTGCCCCGCTGGTAGGCCTCGGCTGCGGCGCGCGCCCGCACGTCGGCCGCCTCGTTGAGCGGGTGGCCGGCGTGCCCCTTGATCCACTCGAAGCGGTACCGTCGGCCCGTGATCGCGGCGTCGAGGGCGGTGATCAGCTCGAGGTTCATCACCGGCTTGCCGTCGCCCTTGCGCCAGCCCTTCCGCTTCCAGCCCGGCATCCACTTCGTGATCGAGTTGATCACGTACTGGCTGTCGCAGAGGATGAGCAGGTCGTCGTCGCGGTGCTCCGTGGCCCGGAACAGTTCGAGCACAGCGGTGAGCTCGCCGATGTTGTTGGTGGCGCGCTTCCACCCGCCGGCGGCCCAGGTGTCGTCGTCGATGTACCAGGCCCACCCGGCGGGACCGGGATTGCCCAGCGCGGAGCCGTCGGCGGCAGCGGTGATGGTCAGGGGATCCTCCAGTGAACGAGCGGACCCTCCATGCTATTCGGCGACGGAGGCCGGCTCAGCCGTGGCGCGGCTTGCGGGGCGGGCGCTCGTCCCGGTCCGAGCCGCGCGACGGGCCGCCCTTGTCGGGACGCAGCTCGATGAGCTTGCCGCCGATGCGCGTGCCGGTCAGCTTCGACAGGGTGTCGTCCGACAGGTCGGCCGGGAGCTCGACGAGCGAGAAGTCGGGCCGGATGTCGATGGCGCCGAAGTCCTGACGGCTGAGGCCGCCCTCGTTGGCGAGCGCTCCGACGATCTGGCGGGGTTCCACCTTCTGGCGCTTGCCGACGGCGATGCGGTACATCGCCATGGGTCCGCTGCTCGGACGGATGCGACGCTCGGCCCGGTCGGGTCGGTCGCCGCGCTCCGGCCGATCGCGACGGTCGCCGCGCTCGGGGCGATCGCGGCGTTCACCGCGCTCGGCACGCTCGCCGCGTTCGCGATCGCGCTCGAACCGCTCCTGGCGCTGGGCGCGCTGCTCCTCCTCCGCCGAGAGCAGCAGTGGCGTCTCGCCCTGCGCCACGACGGCGAGCGCGGCAGCCACATCGACCTCCGGCACGTCGTGGTGCTCCATGTAGTGGCCGATGATGTCGCGGAACCGGTCGATGCGATCGCTCTGCCCGAGGGCCTCGGTGATGGCGTCGTCGAAGCGGGTCAGCCGGGTGGCGTTCACGTCGTCGACGCTCGGGAGCTGCATCTGGGTGAGTGTCTGGCGCGTCGCCTTCTCGATGGAGGTCAGCATCCGTCGTTCCCGCGGGGTGACGAAACTGATCGCCTCGCCGCTGCGTCCTGCGCGTCCGGTGCGACCGATGCGGTGCACGTACGACTCGGTGTCGATCGGCAGGTCGAAGTTGACGACGTGGGAGATCCGCTCGACGTCGAGGCCTCGAGCCGCGACATCCGTCGCGACGAGGATGTCGAGCTTGCCGGACTTCAGCTGGTTCACGGTGCGCTCGCGCTGGGCCTGCACGACGTCGCCGTTGATCGCGGCGGCGGAGTAGCCGCGGGCGCGCAGCTTCTCAGCCAGCGTCTCGGTCTCGTTCTTCGTGCGGGTGAAGACGATCATGCCCTCGAAGTTCTCGACCTCGAGGATGCGCGTGAGGGCGTCGACCTTCTGCGGGTACGACACCACGAGGTAGCGCTGCGTGATGGTCGCGGAGGTCGTGGTCTTGGTCTTGACCGTGATCTCCTCGGGATCCTTCAGGTACTTCGCCGAGATCCGGCGGATGGCCGCGGGCATGGTCGCCGAGAACAGGGCCACCTGCTTCTCGGCCGGGGTGTCGGCGAGGATGGTCTCGACGTCCTCCGCGAATCCCATCTTGAGCATCTCGTCGGCCTCGTCGAGCACGAGGTACTTGAGCTCGGTGAGGTCGAGGGTGCCCTTCTCGAGGTGGTCCATGATGCGGCCGGGGGTGCCGACGACGACGTGCACGCCGCGACGGAGGGCTGACAGCTGCACGCCGTAGCCCTGACCGCCGTAGACGGGCAGCACGTGCACACCGCGGAGGTGGGACGCGTACCGCTCGAACGCCTCGCAGACCTGCAGGGCCAGCTCGCGCGTCGGGGCGAGCACGAGCGCCTGCACCGACTTCTGCGACACGTCGAGGTTGGAGAGGATCGGCAGCGCGAAGGCCGCCGTCTTGCCGGTACCGGTCTGCGCCGTGCCGAGCACGTCGCGCCCGGCGAGGAGTGGGGGAATGGTGGCGGCCTGGATGGCGGACGGGGTCTCGTACCCGACGTCCTTCAGAGCCTTGAGGACGGCGTCATCGAGTCCGAGCTCGGAGAAGGTCAGCTGAGCGGGGGAGGAGTCCGCCTCGCTCGTCGCGGTCGTGTCGGGGGTGGTCATACGCCAACGGTAGTCCTTCGTACCTGTCAGCTTCCCCCGGCGGTCGCCGTCGGGTCGGCGGCGGGGTCCTTGGCCGGCTTCTGCCACGGCCACCGACCCGTGATCTCGAGTTCGAGCGAGAAGCTCAGGAAGGTGCGGATGAGAACGATTCCGCCGAGGACCGCGACGCTCTCGAGCGTCGGCGCCAGGGCGACCGTGCGGATGATGTCGGCCGCGACCAGCAGTTCGAGCCCGAGCAGGATCGACCGGCCCAGCGACCGGCGGAACGGCACGTAGACCGCCCCGTTCCTCCTGAGCAGGGTGCGCACGGCCAGGACACCCGCGATGAGGGCGCCGATGACGATTGCGGCGACGCCGGCCGCGTCGATCAGGGTGCCCAGGAACTCGATCGTCGTCTGAAAGGTCATGGTCTGATTCATACACCTGCGGATGCCATCGGAGACAGACCCGGCTCGGCTAGCGTTGATCGTCGTGACCCTCCCCGATGCCCAGCCCGCTCGCCCGACCCGCCAGCGCCGTCCTCCCATCGACCTGCGGGTGATGCGCCGGAGGTCCATCACGCCGCACCTCGTCCGCGTGACGCTGGGTGGCGCCGGATTCTCCGAGTTCGAGGATCGGGACGAGACCGACAAGTACGTCAAGCTCATCTTCACGGCGCCGGAGGGGCATCAGGTCACCCGCACCTACACGATCCGTTCCGTCGATCACGGCGCGCAGACCATCGACATCGATTTCGTCGTGCACGGCGACGACGGCATCGCCGCACCGTGGGCCGCCCGGTCGCAGCCGGGAGAGGCCGTCTCGCTCTCAGGTCCGGGCGGCGGCTACACCCCCGATCCCACGGCCGACTGGCACCTGCTCGTCGGGGACGCCTCGGCCCTCCCGGCCATCGCCGCCGCGATCGATGCGCTGCCGGCAGCGGCCCGCGGCATCGCCTACATCGAGGTCGAGTCGGAGGGCGACGTCGTCGCCCTCCCGGCACCGGCCGCGGTCGCGGTGCACTGGATCGTCCAGGAAGCTCCGGATGAGACGGCCCTCGCGACCGCGGTGCGCTCGGGGGACTGGCCCGATGGTCGCGTCGACGTCTTCGCGCACGGCGAGCGCGGAGCGATGAAGGAGCTGAGGCGCGTGCTGTTCGAGGAGCACGGACTCGACCGCGGACAGGTGTCGTTGTCCGGGTACTGGGCACGCGGCCGCACGGAGGATCGCTTCCAGGCCGAGAAGCGCGAGCCGATCGGACAGATCCTCCTCGAGGGCTGACCCGCGGACCGTGGCGGGCTCGTCAGCCCTCTGGAGCGGTCGCCGGAGCATCCGCATCGGGCGCGGCCTTCGTCCTCGGACGTCCGCCCTTGCGGCTCCGCGCCTCCACCCGGGCGGCGATCGCCTCGATGTCGTCGGCCAGCCACACCACGCCCCGAGCCAGTGGGGCCGGGAGGATCGACGGCACCCCGCCGGTCGCGCCGGCGTCACGATGGGCGAGCCACACCCGGACGGTCGACTCCGAGACCCCGAATCGGGCGGCGACGTCCGCGACGGTGAGGAGGGCTGGTCGATCCGTGCTGGCCATGGGGCCGATCGTAGCCCTGTCAAGCCCCTGCCGGGCGGTGGGAGCCGCGCCTAGCGTCGATGACGACGACCGGACGAAGGAGACCAACCCATGGCAGACCAGAGCCCCACGGAACCGCGCGAGCGCATCGTCGAACTGGCACGCACGATCCCCATCGCCATGCTCTCGACGATCGACCAGGAAGGCCACATCGTGAGCCGCCCGATGGCGCCGCGGGAGATCACCGACACGGGGGAGATCTGGTTCTTCGCGGAGCGCGACTCCCGTGACGCATCCGAGATCCAGATGAACTCCAGCGTCGGCGTGACACTGACGAGCGGGTCGGCCTTCGTCTCGTTCGCCGGATCGGCCGAGATCGTCGACGATTCCGCCAAGGCGCACGAACTCTGGGACGCGGTCGTCGAGGCCTGGCTGCCCGACGGTCCGGACGACGCCAAGACGATCCTGATCAAGGTGTCCGCGGAGAGCGGGGAGTACTGGGATTCGCCCGGCGGACGCATCGCGACCCTCATCAGCTTCGTGAAGTCCAAGGTCACCGGCGAGCGCTTCGACGGCGGTGAGAACGAGACGGTGTCGCTGCCGTGAGTCCCGCGCCTGAGAGATCGCTGTGCACAGCGGGAATGAGCCGGAATACCAGCTGATCATCAGGTGTTCTTGTGATCGTAGGGTCTGAAGGCATGAGTGCGAGCGGCCCACGGAAGGCAGGATACGCAGTGAGACGTGTGAACGAAGAAGTCGAGCTCGAGAAGGGCGTCGTCACCAAGTACCGCAGGCACGCCAACGGAGGAGGCTTCGTCTCTCCCAAGGCCCACGTGGATGCGACGGCATTCGTCGCGTCGACGGCCTACGTCGAGCACGGCGCCAGCATCGCCCGTGACGCGTGGGTGGGTGCCGGCAGCTGGATCGACAGCGACACGATGCTCGGAGCGCACGCGTTCATCGGAGCGAACGTGCACATCGGTTCCGGCACCGTCGTGAGCGACCGTGCGCGGGTGGGAAGCCACTCCCGCATCGGACGGAACGTGCGGATCGTGGCGGGACACCACATCGAGCGCGACGCCGTCATCGGCGACAACGCGGTGGTCGGCGGGACGCCGGCTCCGAAGACGACCTACGTGCGCGCCGCCTGACGACGCGCACGATGACGGGTGAAGCCCGGTTCCTGCGGGAACCGGGCTTCTCCTCTGTCCGGGGGAGATCACGCCGGCGTCGCTCGGCGGGCGCCGCTTCCGCGAGGCGTCCCGGCCGCGTCGGGGCCGCGGCGTAGCCTGAGCCCATGGCCGTCATCGACAACGCCGTCTACGTGGACGGGAAGCGCGCAGCGACCCCGGCGACGCTCGACCTCACTCTCGAGGCGAAGGCCGCTCTCGGCGGTTTCGCCTGGATCGGCCTGTACCGCCCGAGCACGGAGGAACTGGACGCGGTGGCGCAGGAGTTCGGCCTGCACCACCTGGCCGTCGAGGACGCCCGCACCGGCCACCAGCGCGCCAAGCTCGAACGCTACGGCGACACGCTGTTCGTCGTGCTGCGTCCCGCCCGTTACCTGGACGACGTGGAGGAGGTCGAGTTCGGCGAGGTGCACATCTTCGTCGGCCCCGACTTCGTGGTGAGCATCCGCCATGCCGAGGCGCCCAACCTGGCCGCCGTCCGGCACCGGCTCGAAGGCGCGCCCGACCTGCTCGCGCAGGGTCCGGAGGCCGTCCTGTACGCCATCCTCGACGAGGTCGTCGACGAGTACACGCCGGTGATGGCAGGACTCGAGAACGACATCGACGAGATCGAGGACCAGATCTTCGACGGAGACCCTGCCGTCTCCCGCCGCATCTACGACCTCTCGGGCGAGGTCATCAAGTTCCAGCGTGCGACGCGTCCCCTCGTCGAGATGCTGGCCCAGCTGCAGGCCGGGTCGGAGAAGTACGGCGTCGACATCGAGCTGCAGCGTCACCTCCGCGACGTCAACGACCACGTGCTGCGGATCATCGACCGCGGCGACGGCTACCGGCAGCTGCTCCAGAACGCGCTCACCGTGCAGCTGACCCTCGTCGGCCAGCGCCAGAACGACGAGATGCGCAACCTGTCGGAGACCAACATCGCCCAGAGCGAGGAGGTCAAGAAGATCTCGAGCTGGGCGGCCATCCTCTTCGCCCCGACGCTGGTCGGCACGATCTACGGAATGAACTTCGAGTACATGCCCGAGCTGCACTGGGTGTGGGGCTATCCGTTCGCCCTCGCCCTCATGGTGGCGATGGGGATCGGGCTGTACACCGTGTTCAAGAGACGCGGGTGGATGTAGCGAAACCCGGGTGGCCTCCGCGGTATTGGGCGCGCGGCGATTTAGGGTGTCGGTGTGTGGCGCCTCGACCGGAAGAATGACGACGACCAAGAACTGACATCGTCGAACCTGCCGCCTGCCCAAGTGACGGCCCCGCACGCCGTCACGACGGGAGACCCGGCAGCGCCGGCCGCGAACATCGCGGAACCGGCATGGGAGCGCTGGCGCGACGAACTCCACGGCGTCGGAGGCCGCTCGCCCCTCATCCACTTCGACGACCAGCCGCGCACCCGCATCGAGCTGAGCGTCACGCACCCCGGCGGCCTGCCGCAGTTCATCACCGGCAAGACCGTGCTGCTGTCCAGCCTCATCCGCGACGAGCTCGCCCTGCGCAACGCCCGCCTGGCTGCAGGGGCGATCACGCAGAAGGGCATCGAGCTGCGCTCCATGCGCGGCATCGAGAGCGTGCACCTCGGCATCGGGCTGGCGCAGTGGCGCCACGAGGACGAGGAGTTCCTCGCGCCCGTCCTGCTGCGCCCCCTCGCCATCCGTCGGTACGGCCGCGACTTCGAGCTCAAGCTCAAGGGCGCCCCGTTCCTCAACCCCGAACTCGCGAACGCGCTCAAGCAGCAGTTCCAGATCACCCTCGACGCCGACGCGTTCGTGGCGCTCGCCGTGTCGAACGGCGCCTTCAAGCCGCAGCCCGTGATCGATCGGCTGCGCGGCCTCACGACGCACCTGCCGTGGTTCAACGTCATGCCCCGTCTCGTGGTCTCCTCGTTCGCCGATGTCGGGCGCAGGATGGTGGCTGACGCCCAGAAGCTCGACCACCCGGTCATCGACGCCGTCGCGGGCAACCCGACGGCCCGGCTGATCATCGAGGGCGCCTACAACCCCGTGCAGGCCGTCGGCCAGGACGCGCGGCCCCCGGCCACCGACGTGCTCCTCCTCGACGCCGACCCCGAGCAGGAGAACGTGGTCGCGCAGATCTCGGCGGGCAACTCGCTCGTCGTGAAGACGCTCCCGGGCACCGGTGGCACCCAGACGATCGTGAACGCGCTCGGCACCCTCATCGGGCAGCACAAGCGGGTGCTCGTGGTCAGTGCCCGTCGCGCGACCCTCGAGGGCATCTCGCACCGCCTGGCCCAGGTGGGACTCCCGGGCGCCGCGGTGTCGGCGCGCTCGCTCCGCCGCGACCTCGTCGCCGCGATCGGCCGCAACGAGAAGGCGGAACGGCCGCAGGTGAGCGACGTCGACGACGCCCTCGTGCGCCTCCGCAAGGTGCTCCTCGACTACCGCGGTGCGCTCACCCGCCGGGATCCGGCCCTCGGCGTCTCGGTGCTCGACGCACTCGGCGAGCTCACCCGCCTCTCGCTCCTGCCGACGCCGCCGGCGACGACGGCCCGCCTCACACACGACTCGCTCGTCGCGCTGGCCGGGAACCGCGCCGATGCCGCCGCAGCGCTCATCAAGGCCGCCGCCCTCGGCGAGTTCCGCTACGGTCCGGGCGACTCGCCCTGGTACGGAGCCGCGTTCACCTCCACCCAGGAGGCGACCACCGCCCACGCGCTGGCCAAGCGCCTGAACACACAGGAGCTCCCGCGCCTGATCGAGCGTGCCAACGCGCTGATCGGCCAGACCCGCCTGCGTCCGTTCGAGTCGATCGCCGAACTCGGCATCTACCTGCGCCTGCTCCTCGACATCCGGGAGACGCTGGACAAGTTCCAGCCCTCCGTCTACGATCGCTCCCTCGTGGAACTGATCGCGGCGACCTCGACCCGCCGCGACGCCCCCGAGATGTCCGGTGCGAACCGTCGCAGGCTCAAGAAGCTCGCCGCCGAGTACCTCCGTCCCGGCGTGCACGTGAGCGACATGAACGAGGCGCTCCGACGCATCCAGCAGCAGCGCACCCTCTGGCAGCGCTACGTGGTGGCCGGATCGACACCGGCCGTCCCGGTCGGCATCGCCGACGTGCACGTCGCCTTCCAGCGCGTGACCGAGGATCTCGGACGCCTCGACGCGCCGCTCGGCGTCGCAGGGACCCCGCGGCAGCTCGCGTCTCGCCCGATCCGCGAGCTCATCTACACGATGTCCGGCCTCGCCGCGGAATCTGAGGTGCTCGCGAACCTCCAGGAGCGTACGGCGCTCCTCGCGCGGCTCCGCGACCTCGACCTCGACCCGTTGCTCACCGACCTCTCCCGTCGCCATGTGGCAGAGGCGGATGTCGCCTCCGAGCTCGAACTGGCGTGGTGGCAGTCGGTGCTCGAGACGATCCTCTCGACCGACAAGGCGCTGCTCAACGCCAACACCGGCGTCCTCGACCGCCTCGAAGCCGACTTCCGGCTGGTCGACGAGGCGCACGCCTCGGCGTCCGGCGGCCTTCTCGCCGCCCTTCTGGCCGAGACCTGGAAGATCGGCGTGGTCGACTGGCCGGAAGAGGCCGACCTGCTGCGCCGGCTCCTCCGCTCCGACCGCACCACCCCATCGTCGCTGCACGCCGCCGCACCGCACCTCGGCAAGGTCATCGCCCCGGTCTGGCTCGCCTCGCCGTACGACGTCGCCGACATCACCGACGAGATCGTCTTCGACACCGTGCTGCTCGTCGACGCCGGCGCGACGAGCTTCGCCGAGAACCTCGGGGCCATCCGTCGCGGCAAGCAGATCGTCGCGTTCGGCGATCCGGTCACACAGACGCCATCGCTGTTCGAGACCGGGATCTGGGAGGCGACGGATGAGCCGCCGAGCGGGCCGGGAGTGGACGCCCTGCACGCCGACTCGGTGCTCGCCCGGCTCGGCGAACTGCTTCCGACCCTCACCCTCACGCGCAGCTACCGAGCCGGAGGCGAGGACCTCGCCGAGCTCGTCAACCGCCGGTTCTACGCCGGACGCATCGACGCCCTCCCGTGGGCGGGGAGCTTCCTCGGCCACGGCAGCCTGAACCTGCACTACGTCGTCGGCGGCCACGGCATGCCGGACAACGAGAGCGGAGCCGTCGAGAGCGTCGACGCCGAGGTCGCGAAAGTCGTCGAGCTCGTCATCGACCACGCCGTCAAGCGCCCGCGCGAGTCGCTCATGGTCATCACCGCGAGCAGCAGGCACGCCGTCCGGGTGCACCAGGCGGTGCTCGCCGCCTTCGCCAAGCGCACCGACCTGTCGTCGTTCATCCTCAACGACACGGCCGAGCCGTTCACCGTGCTCACCCTCGAGCAGGCCACCGCGCAGAGCCGCGACCGCGTCATCTTCTCGATCGGCTACGGACGCACCCCCCACGGCCGGCTGCTGTCGAACTTCGGCGCTCTCGGCGAACCGGGCGGCGACCGTCTCCTCGCCGTCGGCATGACCCGGGCCAGGCGCGCGATGGACATCGTGTCCTGCTTCCAGCCCGGCGACATCGACGAGGACCGCCGTCGACACGGCATCCTCGCACTCGCCCAGGTGCTCGAGCAGATCGACCTGGCCGAGAACACCTCGGCCACGGCCGTCGCCAGCGAGGCCATGCTCATCGACCTCTCCGAACGGCTGCGGAAGCGTGGAATCACCGTTGAGCTCGGCCACCGCGAGAAGCTCGCCCTCGCGGCGTCGTTCCGCGGCAAGGCGCTCGTGGTGGAGACGGATGCGGTCGTCGGCCGCATGAGCCTGCGCGAGTCCCTGCGGCTCCGCCCCGACGTGCTGCGCCGGCTCGGGTGGCACTACCTGCGAGTACACGCCTTCGAGCTGTTCAGCGATCCGGATGCCGTCGCCACGCGGATCGCCGGCGTGCTCGGCGCCCCGGCTGCACCGGTGGCGGGAATCGACACCGAGACCGCGCCGATCACCGTCGCGCCGCAACTGCGTACCGGCAGCTGAACGCCGCAGCGCACGCGTCGTAGGCTGGACCGGTGAATGACGATCGCTCCGCCGAACCGCGCCAGCATGTGCAGAAGCACGGCGGCCGCGGGCGTCGAGCGCGCCTGACGCCCGTGGCCGGCACCGACACCAGTCCGGAATCTCCCGTCGAACGCGACGAGCCGGCGGCCGGGTCCGGCCCGGCCGGTCCCAACGACGAGCGTCTCAAGCGCGACCGCCCGCCGCACTGGTGAGGTGGCCCGGCGATCGGGATCCTCGATCGTCAGTCCCGCGTGCGTGCCTGCGCTGCGAGCAGATCGCGGATCTCGCTCAGCAGGTCGAGCTCGGTGTCCGGGGCGTCGGGCTCGACCTCGCCGGCCTTCCGGCGTCGCTCCTGCCCCTCCTTGAGCTTGTTGATCGGCAGGACGAACACGAAGTACACCACGGCAGCCACGATCGCGAAGGTGATGATCGCGCCGATGACGGCACCGAACTTGACCTCGGAGTGTCCGGTGGGCAGGTCGATCGTCCAGACCAGGGAGTTGTCGAGGCTGTCGGCCTTGAACAGGGCCCCGATGAGCGGGTTGAAGATGTTGTTGACGATCGAATTCACCACGGCGGTGAACGCCGCGCCGATGACGACGGCGACCGCGAGGTCGATGACGTTGCCTCGGAGGATGAATTCCCGGAAACCTTTGAGCACGTGCCGTCCTTCTGTCGCGAGCAGGGCCGAAAGACGCCCCGGATGTCCTTCGAGACTACGACGACGAGCCGGAGCCCGTCGAACCGGACGACGACGAGCCGGAGCCCGATGACCCGGACGACGAACCGGACGACGAACCGGACGAGGAACCCGACGAGGAACCCGAGGACGACCCGGATCCCGACGATGACGTCGACCCCGTGACGCTGCCCGCCGATGAACCACCCGATCCGCCGGCCCGCGAATCGGTGCGGTAGAAGCCGGATCCGTTGAAGGTCACCCCGATGGTGTTGAACACCTTGCGGAGGCGGCCACCGCACAGCTCGCAGATGGAGAGCGAGTCGTCGGAGAAGGACTGCTGGATGTCGAAGGCGTTGTCGCACTCGGTGCAGCGGTAGGAGTAGGTGGGCACAGTGGGTCTTTCGTGGAGCGGGGCGTGACGGCGCGTGGCGCGACGTCCTGGATCAGAAGGCGAGGATGCGCGTGGGGGTGACGGCACCGTCGACGGGGGCGTCGTGGCGTTCGCGCGGCACATGGTCGATGACCTCCCAGTCGTACACGACCGCGAAGACGGGAGGGCACTTCTCCATCGACCCGAGGGTCTTGTCGAAGTAGCCGCGGCCCCAGCCCATGCGCATGCCGGAGGCGTCGACGGCCGAGGCGGGAACGACGATGAGGTCGACGTCGTTGATGGCGATGGGGCCGAGCAGTTCGCCGACGGCCTCCGGCATGCCGTAGATGCCCTCGGTCTCGACCTGGGCCTCCCCGACGGTCCAGTCGAGCAGGCCGTCCTCCCGGCTGATCGGGAACAGCACGCGGATGCCCTGGCTCTCGGCCCAGTTGATGTACGGGCGGGTGTCCGGCTCGTAC
The DNA here is from genome assembly GCA_040512695.1 of Leifsonia sp. Classification (GTDB taxonomy): domain Bacteria; phylum Actinomycetota; class Actinomycetes; order Actinomycetales; family Microbacteriaceae; genus Orlajensenia. The sequence goes on from JBEVEO010000028.1 coordinate 52,524, forward strand.
TGCGTCGACAGGTAGCACGCGACCGAGCGCGCCGAGAGGTCGATCGTGATGGCCTCGAGGTTCTCGGTGAGGCCGGCCGTCGCTGCGTCGCGCTCCTTCGAGGACATGTTCTGTCGGCGTTCGCGATGCTCGGCGCGCAGTGCGCGCTTCTGATGCGCTTCGTCGGATGGCATGGGCCCAGTCTAGAGGCGCGCATGTTACAGACAGATGAGCATCGCGTCTCCCCGCCCGTGGTCGGTGAGGCGCGTGTGTAGCCTAGGGCGCATGGTGCAACGGATCACGAAAGCAGTCATTCCCGCAGCCGGCCTCGGAACCAGGTTCCTCCCGGCCACCAAGGCGATGCCCAAGGAGATGCTCCCCGTCGTCGACAAGCCGGCGATCCAGTATGTGGTCGAGGAGGCCGTGGCCGCCGGCCTCGAGGACGTCCTCATGATCATCGGGCGCAACAAGAACGCCCTGGCGAACCACTTCGACCGCGTGACCGAGCTGGAGACGAACCTCGAGGAGAAGGGCGACCTCGACCGCCTGGAGCGCACCAAGGCTCCGAGCGACCTCGCCGACATCCACTTCCTGCGCCAGGGGGACCCGAAGGGACTCGGCCACGCCGTGCTCCGAGCGCGTCGGCACGTGGGGAACGAGCCGTTCGCGGTGCTCCTCGGCGACGACCTCATCGACGCGAAGAGCCCCATCCTGCCGAAGATGCTCGCCGAGGAGCAGAAGCGCAACGCCACGATCATCGCGCTGCTCGAGGTCGACCCTGCTCAGATCCACCTGTACGGCGCAGCGGCCGTCGAGCCCACGGAGGACCCGGACGTCGTGCGCGTGACCGGCCTCGTCGAGAAGCCGGCGCGGGAGGACGCGCCGTCGAACCTCGCCATCATCGGGCGCTACGTGCTGAAGCCCGAGGTCTTCGACGTGCTCGAACGCACCGCCCCCGGCAAGGGCGGCGAGATCCAGCTGACGGACGCCCTGCAGGAGCTCGCCGCCGACGCCGACAACACCGGTGGCGTCTACGGCGTGATCTTCCGTGGTCGCCGATTCGACACCGGAGACCGGCTCGACTACATCAAGGCCATCGTGCAGCTGGCCGTCGAGCGCGAGGACCTCGGCCCCGACCTGCGCCCGTGGCTGCGGGAGTTCTCCGCCGACCTCGAATAGGGTGGAGGCATCCCAGATGCCCCCTGAACGAACGGGTTGACAGTGCCGGCCCCGATCCCCACGCTGCGCGAAGGCGCGATCACCATCCGCCCCATCCGTCTGCGTGACGCGAAGGTGGTCGAGCGCGAGCTGCTCGAGAACCGTCGCTGGCTGCGGCAGTGGGAGGCGACGAGCCCGCATGCGCCGATGAACTTCGACATGAAGTCGAGCATCCGCGGCCTCCTCGCGCACGCACGCACCGGCACCGGGCTTCCCTTCGTCGTCGAGTACGGGGGAGAGGTCGCCGGACAGCTGAACGTGTCGAGCATCACCGGCGGATCGCTGGCGTCGGCCACCATCGGCTACTGGGTGTCCGAGCGCTTCGCCGGCAAGGCCATCACGCCCACCGCCGTGGCGCTGGCCACCGACTACTGCTTCTACCACCTCGGTCTGCACCGCATGGAGATCTGCATCCGGCCCGAGAACGCGCCGTCGCTGCGCGTGGTCGAGAAGCTCGGCTTCCGGTACGAGGGACTCCGCCGGCGCTACATCCACATCAACGGGGACTGGCGCGACCACTTCTGCTTCGCGCTCGTCGTCGAGGAGCTCCCCGAGGGCGTGCTCCGACGGTGGAAGGACGGCCGGGTGCCGGCGGATGCCGCATCCGTCCCCGACCACGACCGCCAGGCCGCGGCGCACGCGCTGCCCGTGACGAGCCGTTTCTGATCCTGATCGGGGACACACCCTCATCAGTGCACGCCGGGCGGACTCCGGCGGCCCTACCGTAGCTTGCATGGGTGACGCATTCAGCGGGGGAGTGATGGTGGCCATCGCCGCCGCCCTCTGGATCGCCTACCTCCTGCCCAGCTGGCTGCACCGTCGGCAGTACATCGCCACGGAACGCAACGCCGTGCGCCTGCAGCAGACGCTGCGCATCCTCGCCGAGACGTCGGAGACGCCGCACGAGGTGCGGCTCGAGACCACCGCCCGTGCCGTCGCCGCCCAGGAGCGCGTCCTGCGCGAGCGCGAGGGCGCTGAACGAGCGCGGCTGAAGGCGGAGCAGGCCATCGCGATCGCCGAGCGCCGAGCAGCCGAACGCGAAGCCGCCGAGGCGGTCCGGCGCGCGAAGGCGGCAGCGGATGCCGGACGCTCCCGCGCACGCGTGCTCCGCCGCGCTCGCGCCCTCACCTCCCTCGTGCTCCTCGTCTCGGTCGGCGCCGGGATCGCCGGGACCGTCATGGCTGTGAGCGGATCCACCTGGACCCTGACCATCGCCGGTGCCGGCGGAGTGTTCGCCTCCCTCTTCGTGCTGTCCTCGCTGGCGCGCGTCCGCCGGGCCGTCCCCGTCGCGGCCGAGCAGGCCCCGGCGGCGGCCCGCGCCCGGTTCGAGCCGGTGGAGTGGGCGGAGGCTGCAGCGCCGGCCGCCACCGGGTGGACCCCCCAGCCGCTGCCGCGACCCCTCACGCTCGAGCGCGGCTCGATCGCCGCTGCGGCCATGGACTCGGTCGAGGAGGCTGCAGCGCTCCGCCGTGCCGCGGTCTTCGCCGCGATGAGCGAGAAGGCCGCGGCCATGAACGCCGCACCCG
>JBEVEO010000061.1:0-2578 GCA_040512695.1 Leifsonia sp.
TCGAGGTCATCCGCTAGCACCCGCCCTGCGTCTCACGCGGCGCGGACATCCGGTGGCCTCCGTCTCATCCGGAGAACATCACCTTGTCTTTCGACACCCCTCTCACGACCCCCACCCTCACGACCCCCCACCCCGCCTTCGACGAGTTCGACGGCGCCTTCACCCTCGCCGAGCCCGGTGACGGCCAACGCTGGTCGACCTGGCCGTCGATCACGCCGACCGAGCGCGGACCCCAGCCGTATCCGTCGTGGCTCGTCACGAGCGCCGCCGCCTTCGACACCGAGCTCGGCATCGTCAAGACCGGCAAGGAGGGCGACGTGTTCCTCATCGAGCGCGGCGTTCCCGACGACGGTTCCGGCAACCCCGGCCCCAGCTGCCTGCTCGCCGCCAAGAGGTACCGCGGGCTCGAGACCAGCGACTTCCACCGATCCGCCCAGTATCAGGAGGGGCGACGGATGCGGAACACCCGCGACACCCGAGCCATCGCGCGCGGCTCCTCCTACGGCCGCGGCGTCGCCTCCGGACGGTGGGCGTTCGCCGAGTTCGAGGCGCTCTGCCGTGCGCACGCGGCCGGCGTGCCGGTTCCCTACCCCGTGCAGGTGAACTCCACCGAGGTGCTCATGGAGTTCATCGGCGACGGACGCACGGCGGCACCCCGCCTCGCCCAGGTGCGGGGGCGACGCGACGAGCTCGAGCCGCTGTTCGACCAGACCTTCGAGATCATGCGCTCCTTCGCCAGGGCCGGCGTCGCCCACGGAGACCTCTCGGCCTACAACCTGCTCGTGCACGACGGCCGCGTCGTGGTCATCGACCTGCCCCAGCTCGTCGACGTCGCCGCCAATCCGAGCGGCCTCGACTTCCTGCACCGCGACGTGACGAACGTGTGCACCTGGTTCAGCAGGCACGGCCTCGACCGTGACGCCGAGTCGTTCTTCGCCGAGCTCGTCGCCGAGCTGTGGTGACGGATGCCGGGCCCGCAGACGGGGCGACACCCGGCGCCGGGCGCGCTCGTATTCCGCCACCGGGATGCAGCGTGTCGTTCACCCCGCGGCATTAGCCTGAGCGCATGACCAGCACCGTTGCCGATCCGCAGACCGCTCGAGGCCAGATCCTCGCGTGGGGCCTGTGGGACTGGGGATCGGCGGCGTTCAACGCCGTCGCCACCACCTTCGTCTTCACCGTCTACATCACCGGCCAGGCGTTCGGCGAGGAGGCCGCGGTGTCGGCCCAACTCGGCTGGGCGCTCGGCCTGGCGGGCATCGTCGTGCTGCTCATCGCCCCGGTGACGGGCCAGCGTTCCGACACGTCGGGCCGCCGCAAGCTCTGGCTGGCCGTGAACACCGCCGTGGTGGTCGCCTGCCTGGCACTCATGTACCTGGTGCAGCCGAGCCCCGACTACCTGCTCCTCGGCCTCATCCTGCTGGCCGTCGGTACGGTGTTCTTCGAGATCGCCGGCGTCAACTACAACGCCATGCTCGCCCAGATCTCGACCCGCAACACCGTCGGCCGCGTCAGCGGATTCGGCTGGGGCATGGGCTACATCGGCGGCATCGTGCTGCTGCTCATCGTCTACTTCGGCTTCATCAAGCCCGAGGTCGGCCTGTTCGGCGTGACGAGTGAAGACGGCCTCGCCGTGCGGGTCTCGATGGTGATCGCGGCCCTGTGGTTCGCGGTCTTCGCCCTGCCCGTGCTGTTCGCCATTCCGGAGCTTCCGGTGACGGATGCCGCCAAGCGCGCCCGCGTCGGCTTCATCCAGTCGTATGCCGTTCTCGGAAAGGACATCGCCCGGCTCTGGAAGACCAGCCGCCAGACGGTCTACTTCCTGCTCGCGAGCGCCGTGTTCCGCGACGGGCTCACCGGCGTCTTCACCTTCGGCGGCGTGCTCGCTGCAGGCACCTTCGGCTTCTCCCCCGGCGACGTCATCATCTTCGCGATCGCCGCCAACGTCGTGGCGGGCATCTCGACCATCAGCGTCGGCTACCTCGACGACAGGCTCGGCGCGAAGCCCGTGATCATCACGGCGCTGATCGGCCTCGTGATCTCGGGCACGCTGGTGTTCCTCCTGCACGACGGCGGCACCGTGGTGTTCTGGATCTTCGGCCTCGCACTCTGCCTCTTCGTCGGCCCGGCACAGTCGGCCAGCCGCACCTTCCTGTCCCGGCTGATCCCCGCCGGCCGCGAGGGCGAGGTCTTCGGGCTCTACGCCACGACGGGCCGCGCGGCGACGTTCCTGGCACCCACGGCGTTCGCGCTGTTCGTGACCATCGGCGGCGAGCAGTACTGGGGCATCCTGGGCATCGTGCTGGTGCTGCTCATCGGGCTGCTCCTGCTCATTCCCGTGAAGGCGAAGCAGGACCAGCTCAACTAGCCAGGTCGAGCGGGTACTACCGCGCCAGCTCCTGCGGCAGAAGCGCCTCGTCCTCGTGCAGCCAGCACGCGACGGTGCGGCCCGGCTCGGGCTTGGCCGGCGAGATCTGCAGCACGGGCTCCACGGTCACGCACTTCTCCATGGCGAACGGGCAGCGCGGGTGGAACTTGCAGCCCGTCGGCAGGTTCGCCAGGTCGGGCGGGGAACCCG
>JBEVEO010000067.1:0-4120 GCA_040512695.1 Leifsonia sp.
TCGCCTACGAGCGCAACACCTACACGATCGCGAAGATGCGGGCGGCCGGCATCGAGGTCATCACCATCGAGGGCTTCGAGCTGGGCAAGGGCCGCGGCGGCGGTCACTGCATGACCTGCCCGTTCCTGCGCGACCCTCTCTGATCGGCCACGGCCATGAACAACGCAGTCCGCTGGATCATCTCCGCCGTAGCGTTGGCCCTCGTCGTGTGCCTGCTCGTGTGGGCCCGCGGCGAGGAGCACCACCGCGGCGACGACGTCGGCACCCTGGGGATCGCCGGAACCGTCGCGGGTCGGTGAGGCCGCCATGGCGAGCGAGCGTCCCCGGAACAGCGGCCCGAGACCCCCCAGCCTTCTCGACGCGCTGCTTCCGATCATCGTCCTGATCGCCCTGCTCGCCACGACGATCGTCCTGTTCGGGGTGAGCGCCACCGACGGCCCGCTCCAGGTGGCGCTGCTGCTGAGCGCCGCGTTCGCAAGCCTGGTCGCGTTCAAGAACGGGTACACGGTCGCCTCGGTCGCCGAGGCGGCCGTGGGGGGCGTGTCCATCGCGATGAGCGCCGTGTTCATCCTGCTCGCGGTCGGCTCCCTGATCGGCACCTGGAACATGGCCGGGACCATCCCCACCGTCGTCGACTACGGCATCCGGCTGGTCAGCCCGAGCTGGTTCTACGTCACCGCGGCCGTCGTGTGCGCCGTCGTGGGCATGGTGACCGGCAGCTCGTGGACGACGGCGGGGACCCTGGGCGTCGCGTTCGTCGGCATGGGCAACGTCCTCGGTCTCGACGAGGCGGTCGCGGCCGGAGCGGTCATCTGCGGCGCGTACTTCGGCGACAAGATGACACCGCTCTCGGAGACCACGATCCTGGTGCCGCAGCTGGTCGGCGGGGGCCTGACGGTCGGGCAGCACGTGCGGAACATGATCTGGACGGCGGGGCCGGCTCTCGCGATCAGTCTCGTGGCGTTCTTCTTCCTCGGGCGGGCCGCCGACCCCGACGCCGCCGTCAGCACCGACCAGGCACGCGAGGCGCTGGCCACGGCGTTCAACATCTCCGCCCTCAACCTGCTGCCGCTGCTCCTGCTGGTGGTGCTGGCAGTGCTGCGAATGCCGCCCTTCCTGTCCATCCTCGGCTCCGCGGTGTTCGCCGCCGTGCTCGCCCCGTTCCTCCAGTGGGACGCCGTGGTGGCGTTCGTGGACGACCCGAGCCTGGGGAACGTCGCCACCGGCGTGAAGGCCGGCTACGCGGCGATGGCCTCCGGCTTCGTCAGCGACTCGGGCGTGCCCCAGATCGACGACCTGTTCTCGCGCGGCGGCATGGCCAGCATGCTCACGACGATCTGGCTGGTCCTCGGCGCGCTCTCGTTCGCCGCGGTGATGGAGCGCGCCGGCTTCCTTGCCCGGCTGCTGGAGCCGATCGTGTCCCGCGCCCGCGCGCGCGGGCCGCTCATCGCCTCGGTCAACGCCAGCGGCGTCGGCCTCAACGTGATCGCCGGCGACCAGTACGTCGCCGCCGTCCTGCCGGCGCGGATGTTCCGCCGGGAGTTCGCCCGCCGCGGCATCGCGCCCCAGGTCCTCTCCCGGGCGGTCGAGGACTCCGGCACCGTCACGTCCGTCCTGGTGCCGTGGAACACCTGCGGCGCCTACATCTCGGGAGTGCTCGGCGTCTCGACCGCCGCGTACTTCCCGTTCTGCTTCTTCAACCTGCTCAGCCCGCTGCTCGACATCCTGTACGGCTTCGTCGGTTTCAAGGTGCCCCAGGCGGAGACGCCCTGGGAGGACGACGACGCGACCCTGTCGGCCACACCCGGAGGAGAGACCCATGCCTGATGCGAACACGACGGCTCCGGTCGAGCCGCGGCGGGGCTTCCGACTCCCGTCGGCCTACACCATCCTGTTCGCGCTGATCGTGCTGATGGCGATCGCGACCTGGATCGTCCCCGCCGGCGACTACGACCTCGATCAGGCCGGCAGCCCGATCCCGGGTACCTACCACCCGGTCGACTCGCACCCGGCACGGATCCTGGTCGACTCGCTCACCGCCCCCATCAACGGCCTCTACGGCATCGAGAACGCCAAGGGCAACATCAACTACTACAACAAGGGCACCCTCTTCGGCGCGATCGACGTAGCCCTGTTCATCATCGTCATCGGCGGCTTCCTCGGCGTCACCATGCGGACCGGCGCCATCCAGGCCGGGATCGCCCGACTGGTGGCCCGGCTGCAGGGCCGGGAGCGGTGGATGATCCCGATCCTGATGACCGTCTTCGCCCTCGGCGGCACGACGTACGGCATGGCCGAGGAGAGCCTCGCGTTCTACGCGCTCGTCATCGCGGTGATGATCGCCGCGGGGTACGACGCGCTCACCGGAGCCGCGGTCGTCCTCCTCGGGTGCGGCATCGGCACCTTCGCCTCGACGATCAACCCGTTCGCCACCGGCATCGCCTCCGGGTTCGCCGGTGTCTCGATCAGCGACGGACTGGTGCTGCGCCTGGTCATGCTCGTCGTCGGCCTCGTGCTGGGCAGCTTCTTCGTGCTCCGATACGCCGACAAGGTCAAGGCCGACCCGTCCCGGTCGGCGGTCGCCGACATGCGCGAGGAGAACGTGCGGCACTTCAGCGTCGACACCGGCGAGGTTGAGGCGGTCCTCACCGGACGCCAGAAGGCGATCCTGGTGGTGTTCGGGCTCGCGTTCGTCGTGATGATGTACGGCGTCATCCCCTGGGAGGACCTCAACATCGGACTCCCGACGCTGTGGTGGTGGTTCCCGGAGATGACCGCGTCCTTCATCCTGTTCAGCATCGTCATCGGCATCATCGGCAGGATGCCCGAGGAGCGCCTCACGGGCTCGTTCGTCGACGGTGCCCGCGACCTGCTCGGCGTGGCACTCATCATCGGCATCGCGCGCGGCATCACCGTGATCATGAACAACGGAGAGATCACCGACACCGTCCTGCACTGGGCGGAGCAGGCGCTCGGTGACGTCGGCGAGGCCGGCTTCGCCGTCGTGATGTTCATCCTGTTCCTGCCCCTGTCGTTCCTGATCCCATCCTCGTCGGGCCTCGCCACCGTCGCGATGCCGATCATGAGTCCCTTGGCGAACTTCGCCGACGTCCCTCCGGAGCTGGTCGTCACGGCGTTCCAGAGCGCCTCCGGTATCATGAACCTCTTCATCCCGACCTCGGCGGTCGTCATGGGCGGGCTCGCCATCGCCCGGGTCCCGTATGGCACCTACCTGAAATGGGTCTGGCCGCTGCTGGCGATGCTCACGGTGCTCAGCGTGGTGGGGCTGGCGGCCGGAGCGCTCCTCGCCTGACGACACCCGCCCGCGCCGGGATGGCGCCCCGGTCACGCAGGACTCCGAACGGGGTGTCAGGTGGCCGCTGCTCGGTAACCCGCGAACATCGTGTGAGCGAGGCCCCGGCCCGCAACCCCTCGGTCGTCCCGAGCGGTCACTCCATAGCGTCTAGCCCGCAGCCGCCGCACGCCGCAGCGCGTCGAGGCTACGGCGTACGTCGTCGTCCGACGTGGACCAGTTGCTGACCGAGATGCGGAGCACCGCACGACCGTGCCATCGGGACCCGGACATCCATGCGGTGCCGTCGGCCAGCACCCGGCGGACGACCTCCTGCGTGCGTTCGTCGCTGCCGAACGACGCGCACACCTGGGTGAACACGACGTCGTTGAGCACCTCGGCCCCGTCGATGGACGAGATGCCGGCGGCGAACGTGGCGGCGTGGCGACAGAAGCCGTCGACCAGGTCGTCGATGCCCGCCCTCCCGAGGGCGCGGAGCACCGCCCAGACCGGGAAGGCGCGGCCCCGGCGTGACAGCTCGGGCACCTTCTCGAACGGGTCGCCCACGTCGCTCTGGATCAGGTAGTCGCCCTGCATGCTCATGGCGGTGCGGACCGCGGCGGGGTCGGCGACGATCGCGAGCCCGCAGTCGTAGGGGACGTTGAGCGTCTTGTGGGCGTCGGTCGCCCAGGAGTCGGCGGCCTGACATCCGGCCATGAGGTGTCGGTGCGCCGAGGTTGCCGCGGCGAAGAGCCCGAACGCGCCGTCCACGTGCACCCACGCGCCGTGCCGGTGCGCCAGCTCGACCGCCTCGGCGAACGGGTCGAA
>JBEVEO010000086.1:0-18630 GCA_040512695.1 Leifsonia sp.
CGTTCGGCCTGCTCGGCCCGAACGGCGCAGGCAAGTCGAGGACCATGCGCCAGGTGGGGGGTGTGTGGACGCGCACCACAGGCGACCTCAGCATCCTCGGCCTCGACCCCGACCGGCACGGACCCGAGATCCGATCGCTGCTCGGGGTGGTTCCGCAGTCGGACAACCTCGACGCCGAGCTGCGCGTCCGCGAGAACCTGATCGTCTACGGCCGCTACTTCGGACTCCCCGCGCGCCAGGTCGCCCGGCGGGCGGACGAACTTCTCGCGTTCGCGCAGCTGGAGGACAAGGCGAAGGCGAAGGTCGATTCGCTCTCCGGCGGCATGAAGCGCCGGCTCACGATCGCGCGCGCGCTCATCAACGAGCCGCGGATCCTCCTGCTGGACGAGCCGACGACCGGTCTGGACCCGCAGGCCAGGCACATCCTCTGGGACCGCCTGTTCCGGCTGAAGGAACAGGGAACCACCCTGCTGCTCACGACGCACTACATGGACGAGGCCGAGCAGCTCTGCGACCGCCTCGTCGTCGTCGACAACGGCACGATCATGGCCGAGGGCTCCCCGGCCGACCTGATCCGCCGGTACTCCACCCGCGAGGTGCTCGAGGTGCGGTTCGGCTCCGACCGAAACGTGGACATCGCCGACCGGCTCGCCCGGCACGGGGAATCCCAGCCGATCGGCGAGCGGATCGAGGTGCTGCCCGACCGCATCCTGATCTACAGCGACAACGGCGAGTCCGACCTCGTGCGGATCACGGATGCCGGCCTGCACCCGATCACGAGCCTCGTCCGCCGGTCGAGCCTCGAGGACGTGTTCCTCCGGCTGACCGGACGGAGCCTCGTCGAATGAGCGCGACGACGGACTCCACCGACGCGCGGCGCGCCATCGCGGCCGGCAGCCGCTCCCGGCGCTGGGGTGCGTGGTACGTCGCCGAGCATCGCTTCCGGGTGATGAAGAGCTACACCGGCACGGTCGTCGTCGCCGGGATCGGCAGCCCGCTGATCTACCTGTACGCGCTCGGGGTCGGCCTCGCGACGATCGTCGGCGAGAGCGTCGACGGCGTGAGCTACCTCGTCTTCGTCGCACCGGCGCTGCTCGCGAGCGCGGCGATCACCGTCGCCAGCGAGGAGTTCACCTACCCCGTCATGCTGGGCTACAAGTGGAATCCCACCTTCACGGGCATGAGCGCCTCCCCGATCCGGCCGACCCAGATCGTCGACGGCGTCATCCTCTCGGTGGCGGTGCGGACCGCCGTCAACCTCGTCCTCTTCCTGGTGCTCATCCTGCTGTTCGGTGCTGCGCCGTCGCCGGTCGCATTCCTCATGGTGCTCGCGGGGCTGCTGGGCGGGCTCGCGTTCGGCACCGTGCTCATGGGCTACACGTCCACGCTCGAGGAGGACACCGGCCAGCTCGCCATGGTCATGCGCTTCGTGGTGCTGCCGATGACCCTGTTCTCCGGCACCTTCTTCCCGCTGTCCGTGTTCCCCGTGTACCTGCAGTGGATCGGCTGGATCTCCCCGCTGTGGCACTCGACCGAGCTGGCCAGGGTCTTCTCCTACGGCTATGCCGAACCCATCTGGCTCACCATCCTGCACGTCGTCTACCTCGTGACACTCATCGTCATCGGCTGGCTCTGGTCGCGTCGCGTGGCCGTACGGAGGCTCGGGAGATGAGCGGGGCGACCGACGACAGGCTGGCGCCGTCCGGCATCCGGCAGCGTCCGGTGCGCTCGCTGTACGCCGGCAACGCGCGGGCCGTCATGTTCCGCGGATGGCGCGCCACCCGCAGCACGAACTGGCTCGTCGTCCTCAGCGGGCTCTTCGAACCGATCTTCTACCTCCTCGCGATGGGCATCGGCCTCGGCACCCTCGTCGGCACCATCACGACGGAATCGGGGCAGCAGGTGCCGTACTCCGCGTTCGTCGCACCGGCCCTGCTCGCCGTCGCAGCGATGAACGGCGCCATCTACGACTCCACCTGGAACGTGTTCTTCAAGATGCAGTTCGCGAAGCTGTACGAGGGCATGCTGTCGACCTCGCTCGGCCCGCTCGACGTGGCGCTCGGCGAGATCATGCTCGCGCTGCTGCGCGGAGCGCTCTACGCCGTCGGCTTCCAGCTGGTCATGCAGGTGCTCGGCCTCAACCTGTCGTGGTGGGCGCTCCTCGCCGTGCCGGCCGTCCTGCTCATCGCCTTCGGGTTCGCCAGCGCCGGCATGGCCATCACGAGCTACATGAAGACATTCCAGCAGATGGACTGGATCAACTTCGTCCTCCTCCCGATGTTCCTCTTCTCGGCGACGTTCTATCCGTTGAGCGTCTACCCGGAGTGGCTCCAACGGGTCATCGAGGTCTTCCCGCTCTGGCACGGGGTCGAACTCGTGCGCGGCCTCACGACCGGCGACGTCGACTGGGGCATGCTCTGGCATGTGCTCTACTACGTCGCCATGATCGTGATCGGCCTCACGTTCACGACGAAGAGGCTGCGCGCGCTCTTCCTCGACTAGGAGCCCGATGCCTCGTCCGAGGCGTCGACCAGGGTGAACCGTCGTCATCCTCCGCCCCTGGGCCCATCCGGATGAGCCCAGGGGCTGCGATCTACGACACGTTGTCGAGGTACTCCACGTCGGTCGTGTCCTTGCTGATGATGAGCGCGATGAGGGTGATGACCGCCATCACGCTGAGGTAGACGCCGACGAGCACGGGCGACCCGCCGCCGTCCTTCCACAGCTCGACGGCGATGAACGGCGCTACGGCGGCGCCGAGGATGGACGCGACGTTGTAGCTGATGGCCGAACCGGTGTAGCGCACATTGGTCGGGAACAGCTCGGGCAGCACGGCGCCCATCGGCCCGAAGGTCAGCCCCATGAGGGTGAAGCCGATGATGAGCAGCGCCATGACGCCGATGGTCCCCCCGGCGAACAGCGGGACGAACAGCAGACCGAACACGATGATGCCCACCGTGGTCCAGATGAGCGATCGCCGACGCCCGAAGCGCTCGGCGAGGGGGCCGGAGACCAGCGTGAAGATGCCGAAGAACACCACGCCGATGATCAGCATGATCAGGAACGACTCCCGGCTGTAGCCGAGACCGGCCACCGGGGCATCCGTCGCGGTGGTGCCGTAGGTGAGGGTGAACGTCGTCATCAGGTAGAACAGCACGTACGTCGCCAGCATGATGAACGTGCCGAGGATCAGCGGTCGCCAGCTGGTCGAGAACACCCGGGCGAGCGGCAGGCCGGCCACGGCGCCCTGCTCGACCACCTTGGTGAACGCCGGCGTCTCGATCAGCTTCAGGCGCACGTACAGGCCGATGACGACGAGGATCGCGCTCGCGATGAACGGCACGCGCCAGCCCCAGGCGAGAAAGGCCTCCGAGTCGATCGTCGACGAGAGGATCAGGAAGACGCCGTTGGCCAGGATGAAGCCGATCGGGGCGCCGAGCTGGGGGAACGTTCCCCAGATGGCGCGCTTGCCCGCCGGGGCGTTCTCCGTCGCGAGCAGGGCGGCGCCGCTCCACTCGCCGCCGAGCCCGAGCCCCTGGCCGAAGCGCATGATCACGAGCAGGGCCGGAGCCAGCACCTCCCAGCCCGGCGTCAGCGCCGTCGGCAGGATTCCGATGATGAAGGTCGCGATGCCCATCGTGAGCAGGGAGGCCACGAGGGTGCCCTTCCGCCCGATGCGGTCGCCGAAGTGGCCGAAGACGATGGAGCCGATGGGCCGCGCGATGAACGCGACGCCGAACACGGCGAACGACTGGAGCAGCGCGACGGTGGGGTCCTCGTTGGTGAAGAACAACGTCGGGAACACGAGCACGGCCGCCGTCGCGTACACGTAGAAGTCGTAGAACTCGATGGAGGTGCCGATGAGGCTGGCGAGGATGACGCGGCCGCGCGTGTTGGCTGGAGCGGACGGAACCTCGGCAACGGGTACAGACATGTGGGTGGCGCTTTCGGTGCAGGAGCGAACACCAGCAGCGTCGCGGGCGTCGATCCGGCGGGAGGGCGAGGCGCTGGGAGAGGGATGTTCGCTTGTGGCGACCCGTCCACGCTACGCCCACGTCCGCCGGAGAGACGAATCGGGGTACAGGTGATCGCGCGACGGCCGATGCGCTCCTAGGCTGTGGCCATGAACGAACTCTTCAACGTGCTGCACGTGGTCACCGCCGTCTTCATCGTCGGGCCGCTGGCGATCCTGCCCATGACGGCCCTCCGCGCCCTGCGATCGGGCAACGGCGCCCAGGTCGCGACGCTCGCGACGTCGACGTCGATCTTCGGAAGGCTCTCGATCGTCGTCGTGCTGCTCGGCTTCGCCGTCATGGGGACGAGCGACCCGAAGTACGGGTTGACCTTCCTCACGCCGTGGATCCTCTGGTCGCTCATCCTGTGGGTCGCGGCGGCCGTCGTGAGCGAGGCGATCGTGGTCCCGTCGATGAGGAAGGCGGCAGCCGCCCTGGGGGCGGGAGCCGGTTCGGGCGACGTCGCCGTCGCGGGCGGTGCAGCATCCGAGTACTACGGACGCATCGCCGCCGGTTCGGGGATCGTGTCGCTGCTGCTCGTCGGCGTCGTCGTCCTCATGGTCTGGAAGCCGTAGGCCCACCGCTCACCGAGGTCCGGCGAGGGCGGCCGATCCGTCAGGCGCGCAGCAGCTGCAGCACGCGCGCCGCCGCGATCGCCGCCTCGGCGGCCTCGGCGCCCTTGTCCTCCTTCGAGCCGGGGAGCCCGGCGCGGTCGAGGCCCTGCTGCTCGTCCTCCAGGGTCAGGACGCCGAACCCGACGGGCTTCCCGGTGTCGATCGCGACACGCGTGAGCCCGTCGGTGGCGGCCGATGAGACGTACTCGAAGTGCGGGGTCCCGCCGCGGATGATGACGCCGAGCGCCACCACGGCGTCCGCGCCGGACTCGAGGGCCGCCTTCGCGACCACGGGGAGCTCGAAGCTGCCGGGCACCCGCACGATCGAGTACGACGCCCCGGCGCTCGAGAGTGCCCGCTCGGCCCCGGCGATGAGGCCGTCGGTGATCTCGGTGTGCCAGAAGCCGGCGACGATGACGACGTCGAGGCCGGCCCCGTCGGTGTTCAGGGTCGGGGAGCCTGCTCCGCTCATGATGCGTGTCCTTCCAGGAGGGGTTCGGTGCCTGCCGGCGTGAGGGTCGCGCCGTCGGCCAGCTGCTGGTCCCCGATCGTGTGGCCCATGCGGTCGCGCTTCGTCTCGAGGTACGACTCGTTGAATGCGCCGACGCCGACGACGAGCGGCACGCGTTCGGTGACTGTCACGCCGCGCTCCTCGAGCTGGCGCACCTTCTCGGGGTTGTTCGTGAGCAGGCGCACCGAGTTGATGCCCATCTGCTCCAGGATCGCCGTTGCTGCACCGTAGTCGCGCGCATCGGCCGGCAGGCCGAGCGCGAGGTTGGCGTCGAGCGTGTCGAGTCCGTCCTCCTGAAGCCGGTAGGCGCGCAGCTTGTTGATGAGGCCGATGCCGCGTCCCTCGTGGCCGCGCAGGTAGATGACGATCCCGCCGTCGCGCTGGATGGTGTCGAGGGCGGCATCGAGCTGGGGGCCGCATTCGCACTTCAGCGAGCCGAACGCCTCGCCGGTGAGGCACTCCGAGTGCACGCGGACGAGCGCGCCCGATGATCCGGGCTCCCCGGACACGATCGCGACGTGGTCGGCGCCCGTCATGCGGTCGCGGTAGGCGCGCACCTTGAACGGCCCGTGCGTCGTCGGAACGGTGGTCTCCACCTCGAAGTCGACCCGGGAGGTCTCCGGAACCGGCACGACGACCGGCACGTCGGTGTCGCAGTGCCACTCCTGCAGCCAGTCGATGATCGCGGCGACGGTCGTCACGGGGAGGCCCTCGCGTTCGCCGAGTTCGATCAGCCCCGGCAGCCTCATCATCTCGCCGTCTTCGCCGACGATCTCGCCGATGACGCCGACGGGGGAGAGTCCGGCGAGCTTCATGAGGTCGACGGCGGCCTCGGTGTGGCCGCCGCGCTCGCGCACGCCGCCCTCCACGGCCCGCAACGGCAGCACATGGCCGGGACGGATGAGGCTGTCGGGCAGAGACGTCGGGTCGGCGAGGACCCGCAGCGTGTGGGCGCGGTCCGCGGCGCTGATGCCGGTGCTGAGCCGGTCGGACGCGTCGACCGTGATCGTGTACGCGGTTCCGCGCGTGTCCTGGTTCTGCTGCGTCATGAGCGGGAGCTCGAGGCGGTCGGCGAACTCGTCGGGCATCGGGGCGCACAGGAACCCGGAGGTGTTGCGCACCATCCAGGCGATCCATTCCTGGCTGGCGAGCTCGGCGGCCATGATGGCGTCGCCTTCGTTCTCTCTGCCCTCGTCATCGGCGACGATGACGGGCTTCCCGGCGCGCAGGGCGTCGAGGACTTCGGGGATGGTGGCGAGGCTCACAGTGCACTCCCAATCGGTGTGGATGATCCGTCGGGGATGGACGACGGGATGATGTGCTGGCGGCCGAGCGAGAGCATCCGCTCGACGTGCCTGGCGATGATGTCGGTCTCGAGGTTGACGCGGTCTCCGACGACGCGGCTTCCGAGGGTGGTGGCCGTGAGGGTCTCGGGGATGAGCGACACCTCGAACCAGCCGTCGTCGAGGCCGCCGCCCACGGCGCTGACCGTGAGTGACGTGCCGTCCAGGGCGATGGAGCCCTTGTCGACCACGAGCGGTGCGTGCTCGGCGTCCAGGCTGAAGCGGAGGACGCGCCACGCGCTGCCGTCCACGACCGAGAGCAGGGTGGCGGTGCCGTCGATGTGTCCCTGCACGATGTGCCCGCCGAGGCGATCGCCGACGGATGCCGCCCGCTCGAGGTTGACGGCGCGACCCGGTTCGGCCGAGTCGAGAGTCGACATGGTGAGCGTCTGGGCCATCACGTCCGCCGTGAACGTCTCGGGGGTGGAGGCGACGACGGTCAGGCAGACGCCGCTCACCGAGATGGAGTCGCCGTGGCGCGCGTCGGACACGACGAGGGGTCCGCGCACGGTGATCCGCGACGCGTCGTCCCGTCTCTCGACGTGCTCGATCCGACCGATCTCCTCGATGATGCCGGTGAACATTCAGGCCTCCTGCGTGCTGGGTGTCGCGACGACGACGAGGTCGTCGCCGAGTCGTTCGATGCTGTCGATGGTGAGCCGTCTGGCTTCGTGGATGGAGCCGACCCCGATGTCGCCGATGGCGACGCGTGGTCCGCCGATGATGGCCGGTGCCAGGTAGACGAGCACGACGTCGGCGAGTCCCGCGGCGATGAATGCGCTCGCGAGCGTCGGCCCGCCCTCGATGAAGAGCGAACGGATGCCGAGCTGGTGCAGCGCGCGCAGGTCGTCCGCGAGGGAGGCGCCGGACAGGAACACGGGCTCGTGCGCGCCGTGGCGCAGCGCCGCCGAGTCCGGGGTCTCCCGAGAGCCGAAGACCACGGGCACGGGCTGGGTCGGATACGGCGTCCCGTCCGGCCGGCGGGCCGAGAGCGCCGGATCATCGGAGAGCACCGTGCCGGTTCCGACGCCGATGGCGTCGGATGCCGCACGGCGGGCGTGCACGTCGGCGCGGGCCTCCGGTCCGGTGATCCACTGGCTGGAGCCGTCGGCCGCCGCAGCCCGCCCGTCGAGGCTCGACGCCCACTTGACGGTCACGATGGGGCGCCGCAGCCTGGCGGCCGGGAGCCAGTCGCCGAGAAGCGCCGTCGCCTCGGCGAGCAGCAGGCCGCCCTCGGCGTCGACGCCGGCCGCGCGGAGGTGCCGCGCGCCGCCCGACGAGTGATCGCCGGGATCGCTGACGGCGTAGACGACGCGCGCGACGCCTGCGGCGATGAGCGCCTCGGAGCACGGACCCGTTCGGCCGGTGTGGTTGCACGGCTCGAGGGTCACGACCGCGGTCGCGCCCACGGCGTCGCCGGGGGCCAGGCGGGACAGGGCGTCGACCTCCGCGTGCGCCGTTCCGGCACCGCGATGCCAGCCTTCGGCGATCGTGCGTCCGTCGGCGGCCAGGATGACGCAGCCGACGCGCGGGTTCACGCCGCGTGCCGGGCCGTTCAGCCCGATCTCGATCGCGCGGCGCATGGCGCGCTCGATCACGTCGGCGCTCACCTTCTCGGCGCTCGTGCTGTCCATTCCGGTCTCAATCCTGTTGAGCTCCGGGGGCTCGTGGGCGACGCCGCGAACCGCCGCCCGGCGCGGACACCGGACGACGCGTGCATCCTCCCATCCGGACTTTAACCGTCGGTCCCGGAATTCCACCAGGTCAACCGCCGATGAAGGCGGCTCGCGGACTATCACCGCCGGTTCGGACTCTCACCGACCCCGGAGCACGTTTCTTGCTTTCGATGATAGATCAACGCAGGATCTCGCATCCTATTCCCGCGACCTGTCGCGTCACGCGACGAGATCCCTGGCGGTCGCCTCATCGACGAAGAGGTCGGTTATCAGGCGGGCGGCCATGGCGCCGCGGATGCTCGCCACCCGAGCCGTTCCCGACACGACGCAGATCCGCCGCGGCGTGCGCCGCAGCACCTCGAACGACGGTCCGCTGCCGCGATCGTTGAGGCTGATGCCGTCGGTCGAGCCGTCGATCCGGTAGAAAACCGTCGCGACATCGCCGACGACGTGCTCGCGTTCGAGGATCGCGAAGTCCTCCGGGTCGAGGTAGTTGCTGGAGTAGACGTGGCTCGGGACCTCGGCGAACGGCGAGCCGACGCCGAACAGGGCGACATCGAGATTCTCCTGGAGGGCGAGGACCCGCTGCATGCTGCGCTCGCGCCACAGGGCCGCCTTGGTGGCTGGATCGTCGAAGAAGGCGGGGACCGGGAACTGCTGCACCTGGGCGCCGTAGCTCTCGCCGAAGCGGCGCAGGATCTCGCTCGCGTAGCCGATGCCGGTGCTGGTCAGGTTGCCGGCGCCGTTCAACTGCACGATCTGCGTGTCGTGCACCGGCTTGGGGATGAGATGCCTGGACACGGCGCTGATCGTGGCGCCCCACGCCACCCCGAGTGCGGTGTTGGAGTCGATGTACTCCCCGAGCATCCGTGCAGCGGAGAGGGCGACGCGCTCGAGCCGGTCGACGTCGCTGGTCTGCTCCGCCACCGGGACCACGTGCGCCGTCACCCCGAACCTGTCGAGGATCTGGCGCTCGAGGATGTTCGGCATCTCCCGGGGCGATCGCACCCGGATGTCGACGAGCCCGGTGTCGCGGGCATGGCTCAGCAGGCGGGAGACCGAGGAGCGGGAGGTTCCGAGTTCGCTCGCGATCGCCTCCATGGTGAGGTCCTGCAGGTAGTAGAGCTGCGAGGCGCGCAGCGCGTCGCGCGTGCGGCCGGAGACGTCGGGATGTTCTGTCACCATCCGTTCATTCTGCACATATGTGCAGTTCACTTGCAACAAGGTGCGCCGGTGTCGAGGATGGGAGTATCGGCCCAGCGCGGCCGAGCAGCGAACAAGGGAAGCACCATGACGGCGTCTCAGACGACTCCATCCGCACACGACATCCGGCCAGCCGTCGAGGCGCTCCGGGCCCGCCCGACGGCCGATGTCCTGATCATCGGCGCCGGCATCAACGGCATCGCGACCTTCCGCGACCTGGCCCTCCAGGGAGTCGACGTGGCGATCGTCGACCGCGACGACTTCGTGGCCGGCGCATCGGCCGCCTCGTCGCACATGATCCACGGCGGCATCCGCTACCTCGAGAACGGCGAGTTCCGCCTGGTCCGGGAATCGGTCGAGGAGCGCAACGCCCTCGTCAGGATCGCCCCCCACTACGTCCGCCCGCTCAAGACGACGGTGCCGATCTTCTCGACGTTCCGCGGCATCATGTCCGCACCGCTGCGGTTCATCACCCACAGGCAGGGCAAGCCGACGGAGCGCGGCGCCGCCCTCATCAAGGTCGGCCTGACCGCGTACGATTCGTTCTCGCGCGACGGCGGCAGCGTCCCGCGGCACGAGTTCCACGGCCGCACCCGGTCGCTCGCCGAACTGCCCCGCCTGAATCCGGGCATCAAGTACACCGCCACCTACTACGACGCCTCGATGCACGATCCGGAGCGGCTCGCCCTCGACGTGCTGGGCGACGGGCTGGACTCCGGCGACAACGCCCGCGCCGCGAACTACCTCGAGGCGGCAGGCGGGGAGGGCGGCGGCGTGCTGCTGCGCGACCGGATGTCGGGAGAGGAGTTCGTCTTCACCGCCTCCGTCGTCATCAACGCCTCCGGCCCGTGGACCGATCTCACGAACGAGGCCCTCGGCGGGCAGACCCGCTTCATGGGCGGCACCAAGGGCTCGCACATCGTTCTCGACCACCCCGAGCTGCTCGCGGCGACGGACGGCCGGGAGATCTTCTTCGAGCACGAGGACGGCCGGATCGTGCTCATCTACCCGCTCAAGGGGCGCGTCCTCGTCGGCACGACCGACCTGGAGCACGACATGCGCCAGCCCATCCGGTGCACCGAGGAGGAGGTCGACTACTTCTTCGACCTGATCGGTCACGTCTTCCCCGACATCGCCGTCGATCGGTCGCACATCGTGTACCGGTTCGCCGGCGTCCGCCCGCTGCCTCGCCACGACGAGACCCAGCCCGGCTTCGTGTCCCGCGACTACCGCATCGAGGAGGCCGTCCTCCCCGGCAGCGGGGGAGCCGTCCCGCTCCTCAGCCTCGTCGGCGGCAAGTGGACGACCTTCCGCGCCCTCGCCGAGCACCTCTCCGACGAGGTCCTCACCCGCCTCGGACGCGAGCGCACGATCAGCACGCGCGGCCTCGCGATCGGCGGAGGCAGGAAGTACCCGACCACGGATGCCGCCCGCACGGTGTGGATCGCGACCCACGGCGAGGTCATCGGGCGCGACCGGGCGCTCCAGCTGCTCGAGCGCTACGGCACCAGGGCCGAGCCGATGATCGCCCAGCTGGTCGAGGACGCATCGGATGCGCCGCTCGCGAGCGCGCCGGAGTACAGCACGGGGGAGATCGGGATCCTCGCCGGCGAGGAGCAGGTCGTTCACCTCATCGACGTGCTGAAGCGGCGCACGAGCATCGCCTTCACGGGCGGGACGGACGCCGCCGTGCTCGCCGAGCTCGCGGACATCGTCGGAGACACCCTGGACTGGAGCGCCTCGCGGCGCTCGAGCGAGATCGACCACGCCCGGTCCGTGCTGCACGACCTGCACGGCGTCGACATCGCGGAGAGCCGGGTCGCGCACGCCTGAGGCCAGGACCGGCTCAGCGGCGTGACAGCGCGGGGACGAGCTCGTCGAGCCCGGTGATCTCGAGCACGCCGACCGCGCGCGCCTGAGCGGCGTCCTCCTCGGACGGCACGACGCCCGTGCGGTTGATCCACACCCCGGTCATGCCGGCCGACGCCGCGCCGATCGCGTCCGTGCGCAGCCGATCGCCGACGTAGGCCGCGTCGGTCACGTCGACCCCGAGGAGTCCTGCAGCGTGCTCGAAGATGCGCGCGTCGGGCTTCGTCACGCCGAGTGCGCCGGATGCGACCACCACGTCGATCGTCCCGGTGAGGCCGACGGCGTCGAGCTTGGCCTGCTGGAAGGCGGGATCGCCGTTCGTGATGACTCCGATCAGCACGTCGGGACGGTGCCGGCGGAGCTCGGCCAGGCAGTCCGTCGCGTCGTCGTGCAGTGTCCAGGCCGCGCGGTAGTGCTCGAAGTAGTCGTCGAACCAGGCGCCGGCCGCCGCCTCGGCCAGCACGACCCCGTGGGCGGCGGCGAAGTCCCTGGCGCGGGCCCGCCGCTGCCCGTGGAAGTCGAGGACCCCGGCGAGGTAGGAGTGGTAGTGGCGTTCCTCCAGTTCGTGCCAGAGGGCCACGTCGGCCGGCCGGTCGGGGGAGCTGTAGCCGACCGCGTCCATGTGGGCCACGATCGCACGCGCGACGGCACCGCGATGCGCGAACAGGGTGTCGTCGAGATCGAACAGCACCGCGGCCGGGAGCCGGGTCACAGCCGCGTCTCCTCCGGCCAGCTCGCGAGCGCCTGTGCGGCGTCGTTCGAGCGCAGGAGGACGCCGTGCCAGCTCGGCTGGAGGGAGCCGTCGCGCGTGGGAAGCGAAGACGGCGCCGTGCCGGTGAAGGCGAAACCGACGGCCTGCGCGACGGCGGCCGACGCGCGGTTCCCGACGAGCGCCTCCCACGTGAGCGCGTCGGTGTGTGGAACGTCCCCGCTCACGAACGCCCACTGGGCGACGGCACCCAGGGCCTCGCGCATGTAGCCGCGCCCACGGGCGTCGGCACCGAGCCAGAAGCCGACGTCGCTGCGTTCCGTGCGGTAGCAGACGACGCCGATGAGCGGGCCGGCGTCGTGGGTGCGCATCGCCCAGGTCATCTCGGTGCCGGATGCCCACCCGTCCGGCACCAGACCGGTCACGTAGCCCTCCGCATGCCGACGCTCGTACGGCCACGGAGTCGTGAGCCAGCGCTGGAACAACGGGTCACGGCAGTACTCGGCGATGCCTTCGACGTCTCCGTCCGCCGGCTGGTCGAGGACCAGCCGCTCGGTGCGCAGGGTGATCGGTCGCATCAGCGCCTCCGGATGAACCCGACGCGGTCGTACACGGCGGCCAGCGTCTCCTCGGCGGTCGCGCCGGCCTTCTCTGCCCCGACCGCCAGCAGGCGATCGAGTTCCGCCGGATCCTCGAGGAGTTCGAGCGTGCGCGTCCGCACCGGCGAGAGCGCGTCGACGACGACCTCGGCGAGGTCCTTCTTGAGGTCGCCGTAGCCGCGGCCGTCGTACTCCTGCTCGAGCGTGGCGACGGACCGGCCGCTCAGCGACGAGTAGATGGAGAGCAGGTTCGAGATGCCGGCCTTGTTCTCGGGGTCGAAGCGGATCTCGCGCTCGGCATCCGTCACCGCGCTCTTGATCTTCTTCGCCGTGACCGTGGGGTCGTCCATGATCTTCACCAGCCCGGACTCGCTCTCGGCGGACTTGCTCATCTTGGCGAGGGGGTTCTGCAGGTCGTAGATCTTCGCCGATTCCTTCGGGATGTACGCCTCCGGCACGACGAAGGTCTCGCCGAACCGGCTGTTGAAACGGCCGGCGAGCGTGCGGGTGAGCTCGAGGTGCTGGCGCTGGTCCTCGCCGACCGGGACGCGCTCCGTGCCGTAGAGCAGGATGTCCGCTGCCATGAGCACGGGATAGGTGAACAGGCCGACACTGGTCGCATCCGAGCCCTGCCGCGCCGACTTGTCCTTGAACTGGGTCATGCGGCTCGCCTCGCCGAAGCCCGTGATGCTGCCGAGAACCCACGCCAGTTCGGCATGGGCCGGCACGTGCGACTGGATGAACAGGGTGCACGCGGACGGGTCGATCCCTGCCGCGATGTACTGGGCGGCAGTCTGGCGGGTGTTGGCACGGAGCTCGGCCGGATCCTGCGCGACGGTGATCGAGTGCAGGTCGACGACGCAGTAGTAGGCGTCGAAGTCGCGCTGGAGGGCCACCCAGTTGAGCAGCGCGCCGATGTAGTTGCCGAGGTGCAGGGAATCGCTCGACGGCTGCATGCCGGAGAAGAGGCGGGGACGGACGGCGTCGTTCATGGGGAACCTTCGAAGAGGGAGGAGGTGAGGTGGGGGAGGTCGGATCAGATCGCGTAGTCGACGACGACGGGGGCGTGGTCGGACCAGCGCTGGTCGTGGGAAGCCGCTCGATCGACGCTGTACGCGGTCGCGGCGGCGGCGAGCGCCGGGGTGGCCAGCTGGTAGTCGATGCGCCACCCGGTGTCGTTGTCGAACGCGCGCCCGCGCTGCGACCACCACGTGTACGGACCGTCCACCTCGCCGGCGAACCGGCGTCCGATGTCGACCCAGCCGAGTCCGCCGCCGGCGTTGTAGTCCACGTCGCCCTCTGCGCCCAGGAACCGGTCGAAGTAGGCCCGCTCCTGGGGCAGGAAGCCGGCGTGCTTGACATTGCCCTTCCAGTTCCGGATGTCGAGGGTGCGGTGGCCGACGTTGAGGTCGCCCATCACGACGGCGAGCTCGCTGTGCGCGGCGAGCTCGGGCAGGCGAGCCTCCATCGCATCGAGGAACTTGTACTTCTCGACCTGCTTGGGGGTGTCGGTCTCGCCGGAGTGCACATAGGCGCTCACCACGGTGACGATGCGATCGCCGACGGAGAAATCGGCCTCGAGCCAGCGGCCGGCGCTGTCGAAGTCGGGCGCACCGAGCTCCACCCGGTGGATGGTGGCGGCGCCGCGGCTCGCGAGGGCGACGCCCGCGCGGCCCTTGGCCGTCGCGGCGTCGTGCAGCACGCTCCACTCGTCGCCCAGAAGCCCGGTGACGTGCTCCGTCTCGGCGCGCACCTCCTGGATCGCGAGGATGTCGACGCCGCGGGCATCCAGCCACGCGCCCATGCCATTGCGATAGGCGGCGCGGATGCCGTTGACGTTGACGGATGCGATGCGAAGGGGCGTTGCCATGCCTTCGATCCTATGGGAGCCCTCCACCACTCCACTCGCCGCGGGACGCCGTCAGATCAGCGGCCCCGACACGTCCGAGCGCCCGGCCGCCAGGTCGGCGGACTGCCGCTCCAGCTCGTCGAGCTCGGACTGCAGCCTGTCCATCCGTCGCCGGATGACCGGCCTGCGGAGCCAGCCGGCCTCGGCCAGCTCGGCCTTGGTGTCGCGCAGCTCGACCCGGGTGGCGACGACGAGCGCCTGGTGCTCCGTCGCCCGTCGTTCAGCCTCCAGCTGGGCCGGCGTGACACGGCGGAGCGACTCGTTGCGGTCCTTCGCGCTCACGTAGATCCAGGACGCGGCGACCAGCGTGACGATCGATGTCAGCCGGAACCAGAGCAGCAGGCCGATGAAGACGGCGAAGGTCGCGTACAGCGGGTTGCTCGACGCGCCGCCGACGAGGAAGCCGGCACCGATCTGGAGCACGTACAGGGCGATCCCGCCGAGGATGGACCCGCTCCAGAGCCGGGTCCACGGCACGCTGGCTCCCGACAGGAACCGGAACATCGTCACGAGCACGCCCGTGTTGATCACGAGGACGACCAGGAACCCGGCGCCTCCGACGGCGAGCTGGAGGAGCAGGGAGTCCTCGCTGAAGCCGAGCAGGGTCATGAGCGTCGTCGCCGCGCTCGTGCTCGCCACCGACAGCGCGGCTCCGAGGAGGAGGGCGGCGCCGAACACGAGGGCCGCGAGCAGGTCCCTCGCCTTGAGGAGCACGTAGGCGCGCATGTCCTTCGGCAGGCCGAACAGGCTGCGGACGGCGGTGCGCGAGTAGGTGATCCAGCCGATGGCGGTCCAGATGAAGCCGGCGAGGGCGATCGCTCCCGTCAACCCGAACAGGCTCGTGGACCCGGACGCGGCCTCCTTCAGCTGCTCCGGCGTGATCGCGCCGTTCTCGCCGATCAGGCCGGGCACGTAGGTGTTGATGAAGGCGACGATGGCCTCGAATGCCGGCGGGTTGGCGACCAGCCAGAGCCCGGCTCCGGCGAACAGCACGTAGACGGCGGCGAACACCGCGAAGATGGCCTGGTAGCTGATGCCGGCGGACAGCAGGAAGCCGTTCCGATAGAGGAACCAGCGCCAGACCCGGACCGGGAAGAGCGCCATGGTCTTCTTCGTGATGGTCGTGACCTTCTGGATCGGCTCCTCGTAGCGCTCGGTCAGCTCCTCGACCCGCTGCCGCATCTCCGTGCCCACGCGCTGCGAGCGCGACGCCTCATCGACAGGGGGCGCCGGCTCGGGCGCGGCGTCCTCACGGGGCGGGCGGGAACTCACGGTCTCAGAGTACGGTGCGCGGGCCGGCAGGACGCGGAAACGGCCCGGGACGATCGTGATCGTTCCGGGCCGTTACGCAGTCCTCCGTGCCACCGAGCCCGCACTCGCTACGCCGTCCTTCGTATGACCGAGCTCGCAGGCTCGCTCGGCGAGGAACCGCGCGAATCGCTGGCGCGATTCCCTAAGCGCGGCCTCGCATGATGGCCTGCTTGACCTCGGCGATCGCCTGGGTCACCTGGATGCCGCGAGGGCAGGCATCCGTGCAGTTGAAGGTCGTGCGGCAGCGCCAGACTCCCTCCTGGTCGTTGAGGATGTCGAGGCGCACGTTCGACGCGTCGTCGCGGGAGTCGAAGATGAAGCGGTGGGCGTTGACGATGGCGGCCGGGCCGAAGTACTGCCCGTCGGTCCAGAACACCGGGCAGCTCGACGTGCACGCGGCGCAGAGGATGCACTTCGTGGTGTCGTCGAAGCGGGCCCGCTCCGCGACGGACTGCACGCGCTCCTTGCCGGGCTCCGGCTTGGTTCCGGGGATGAGGAACGGCTGCACCTCGCGGAAGGAGGCGAAGAACGGCTCCATGTCGACGATGAGGTCCTTCTCCAGCGGCAGGCCCTTGATGGCCTCCACGTAGATGGGCTTCGAGATGTCGAGGTCCTTGATGAGGGTCTTGCAGGCCAGGCGGTTGCGGCCGTTGATGCGCATCGCATCCGAGCCGCAGATGCCGTGCGCGCAGGAGCGACGGAAGGTGAGCGACCCGTCCTGCTCCCACTTGATCTTGTGCAGCGCGTCGAGCACGCGGTCGGTGGCGTACATCTCGACGTCGAAGTCCTGCCAGCGCGGCTCGGTGTCGGTGTCGGGATCGAACCGCCGGATGATGAAGGTGACGGTGAACGGGATGACCGACGGGTCGGCGTTGCCGGGGCGATCTGCGGCGATGGTGGCTGTGGTCACCGTCAGTACTTCCTCTCCATGGGCTGGTAGCGCGTCATGGTCACGGGCTTCCAGTCGAGTCGGATGTGGTCTGCCGCGTCGGCGGAGTCCGCCGCGCCCGACAGGTAGGCCATCGTGTGCTTCATGTAGTTCTCGTCGTCGCGCTTGGGGTAGTCGTCGCGCATGTGGCCGCCGCGGCTCTCCTTGCGGTTGCGCGCGGAGTACACGACGACCTCGGCGAGGTCGAGCAGGAAGCCGAGTTCCACGGCCTCGAGCAGGTCGGTGTTGAAGCGCTTGCCCTTGTCCTGCACCGCGACGTTCTTGTAGCGCTCGCGCAGCGAGTGGATGGTCTCCGTGACCTCGGCGAGCGACTCGTCGGTGCGGAAGACCTGGGCGTTCCGGTCCATGTGGTCCTGCAGCTCCTTGCGGAGCACGGCCACCCGTTCGGTCCCGGTGGAGTCCTTGATGTGCTCGAGCAGTTCGCGCACGGCCCGCGCCGGGTCATCCGGAAGCGGCGTGAAGTCGACGTTCTGCACGTAGGCGACGGCGTTGTTGCCCGCCCGCTTGCCGAAGACGTTGATGTCGAGGAGCGAGTTGGTGCCGAGGCGGTTCGAGCCGTGAACCGACACGCAGGCGCATTCGCCGGCCGCGTAGAGTCCGGGGACGACGGTCTCGTTGTCGCGCAGCACCTCGGCCGAGACGTTCGTGGGGATGCCGCCCATGGCGTAGTGCGCCGTCGGCATCACGGGCACCGGCTCCGTCACCGGGTCGACGCCGAGGTAGGTCCGGGCGAACTCGGTGATGTCCGGAAGCTTGGTCTCGAGCACCTCGGCTCCGAGGTGGGTGCAGTCGAGGTAGACGTAGTCCTTGTTCGGACCGGCTCCGCGGCCCTCGGCCACCTCCTGCACCATGCAGCGCGCGACGATGTCGCGGGGTGCGAGGTCCTTGATGGTGGGGGCGTAGCGCTCCATGAACCGCTCGCCGCTGGCGTTGCGGAGGATCGCGCCCTCACCGCGGGCGCCCTCGGTGAGCAGGATGCCGAGCCCGGCCAGACCGGTGGGGTGGAACTGGAAGAACTCCATGTCCTCCAGCGGCAGTCCCTTGCGCCAGATGATGCCGACGCCGTCGCCCGTGAGGGTGTGGGCGTTCGACGTGGTCTTGTAGATCTTGCCGAAGCCGCCCGTCGCGAAGATGATCGCCTTGGCCTGGAACACGTGCAGCTCGCCGGAGGACAGGTCGATCGCGACGACGCCGGACGGCTGGTCGACGCCGTCGACGTTCGTCATGACCAGGTCGAGCACGTAGTACTCGTTGAAGAAGTTGATGCCGAGGCGCACGCAGTTCTGGAACAGCGTCTGCAGGATCATGTGGCCCGTGCGGTCTGCGGCGTAGCAGGCCCGGCGCACCGGGGCCTTGCCGTGGTCACGCGTGTGGCCGCCGAAGCGGCGCTGGTCGATCTTGCCCTCGGGGGTGCGGTTGAACGGCAGGCCCATGTTCTCGAGGTCGATGACGGCGTCGATGGCCTCCTTCGCGAGGATCTCGGCCGCATCCTGGTCGACGAGGTAGTCGCCGCCCTTGATGGTGTCGAAGGTGTGCCACTCCCAGCTGTCCTCCTCGACGTTCGCCAGCGCGGCTGCCATGCCGCCCTGCGCAGCGCCCGTGTGGGATCGCGTCGGGTACAGCTTCGAGATGACGGCGGTCTTCGCGCCCGGGCCGGCCTCGATCGCCGCTCGCATGCCGGCGCCGCCGGCACCGACGATGACGATGTCGAACTGGTGGTAGTGCACTCCGTCGACGACGGGGGACTCGGATGTCTGGTTCACAGGTGCCGTACTCATGTCTTTCGATTATCCGGCCGGGCAGAAGGACGGGAGGAGGTCCGCCGGCGCGCCGGGCGGGCAGGGGTCGAAGGTGAACACGACGAGCGTGCCCAGCACGATCAGGGCGACGACCGAGACGAGCACGGCGCCCTTCAGGATCTTCC
>JBEVEO010000095.1:0-52640 GCA_040512695.1 Leifsonia sp.
GGCCCCACCGGAACTCCGGATGCCCCGAAGGGCGTCCCCGTGTTCGCCTGGAAGGGCGAGACGCTCGAGGAGTACTGGTGGTGCACCGACCGCATCTTCGACTGGAGCGCAGAGGCCGACGCGGTGGGCGCGGACTGGATCGGCCCGAACCTCATCCTCGACGACGGTGGCGACGCCACGATGCTCGTGCACAAGGGCCTCGAGTTCGAGACGGCCGGTGCCGTCCCGGCCGCGACGGAGGCCGACAACCACGAGTACCGCGTCGTGCTCGACACGCTGCGCCGCTCGCTCGAGCTCTCGAACGACCGCTTCACGCGGATCGCGGCCGAACTGCAGGGCGTGACGGAGGAGACCACGACGGGCGTGCACCGGCTGTACGAGCTCCACGCCGCCGGATCGCTGCTGTTCCCCGCCATCAACGTCAACGACTCGGTGACGAAGTCGAAGTTCGACAACAAGTACGGCATCCGCCACTCGCTCCCCGACGGCCTCAACCGGGCGACCGACGTGCTCATGGGCGGCAAGGTCGCCCTCGTCGCCGGCTACGGTGATGTCGGAAAGGGCGCTGCCGAGGCCCTCCGCGGCCAGGGCGCCCGTGTCATCGTGACCGAGGTCGACCCGATCTGCGCCCTGCAGGCGTCGATGGACGGCTACCAGGTCGCCCGCATCGAATCCGTCGTCGGTGACGTCGACATCTTCGTCTCCTGCACCGGCAACAAGAACGTGATCACGCTCGAGCACATGCTCGCCATGAAGCACCTCGCCATCGTCTCCAACGTCGGCCACTTCGACAATGAGATCGACATGGCATCGCTGGAGACCCTCGCCGGTGCCGAGCGGGTCGAGATCAAGCCGCAGGTGCACGAGTGGCGCCTGCCCACCGGCCGGTCCATCCTCGTGCTGTCGGAGGGACGCCTGATGAACCTCGGCAACGCCACCGGGCACCCGTCGTTCGTGATGAGCAACTCCTTCACCAACCAGGTGCTCGCACAGATCGAGCTGTGGGTGCGTAACGACGACTACCCCGTCGGCGTGTACGTGCTGCCGAAGCACCTCGACGAGAAGGTGGCCCGCCTGCACCTCGACGCGCTCGGCGTCGAACTCACGGAGCTGAGCCCCGACCAGGCCGCGTACATCGGCGTGCCCGTCGACGGGCCGTACAAGGTCGACCACTACCGCTACTGAGCACAGACAAAAGGGGCGTCCGACTCGGTCGGGCGCCCCTCCTCCGTCTGATCGACGCTACCGATCGGGGAACCCGTGGGGGAGCCCGGTCAGCACCGGCTCGACGGCGCTGAGGCGTCGCGCCTCCAGCTGCAGCGCCGTGAGCTCGCGTTCCCGGCGCACGGCGGCGACACCGACGAGGAACATCTCAGCGGACACGTGGGGGATCGGCGACACGAACGCCGATGCCTCACGGGCGAGCTCCTCCGCCGTACGCTGACGGGTCGCCGGCACGAGGGCAGCCGACTGGGCCAGGAACTGGGTGATGCGCCTGGCGAGGCGGTCCGGCATCCTGGCCACGTCGACGATGAGCGCCCACGGCGCGAGCTCCGGGGGGACGCCGTACGCCGGCGGGACGTAACGCTGGACGCGTTCGAGCTGGCTGTGGGTGCCGGCCAGCAGGTCGCCGAGGCGCTTCGACCGGTCGTTGAGGAGCCCGGCCATCGCCGCGACGGCCCCGAACGTGAGGTAGATCTCGATCACGCCGGTCAGCGCGCGCACGAACGAGTGCCTGAGCTGGATGGCGCCGCCGTCGTCGCGCACGATGCGGGCCCCGATCGCGAGCTTCCCGAGCGACCGGCCGCCGCTGGCGTACTCCACGACCATGGGGACGACGAGCAGGAACAGGACGAGACCGGCGACGCCGAGGGCGCGCAGCGCCGCCTGGTCGATTCCGGCCGACCCGTACTGGATCACGAGCCAGGCCGTGAGCAGCAGCACGCCGACGTAGAGGACGGCGTCGATGGCGGTGCCGGCGCCGCGGAGGATCACGCTCGCCGTCCTGACGTCCATGGCCACTGCCTCGCCCGTGATGAGGCGGGTGTCCTCGACGACCGGCGCGGCGATGGACGAGGACGACGGCTGGCTCATGCGAGTATCTAAGCAGATGGATCTCGACGCGTATTCGACCGCGCACGGCGCGGAGTGGGACCGCCTTGACCGGCTCGCCCGGCAGCGGTCTCTGAGTGGTGCCGAGGCGGACGAGCTGATCTCGCGCTACCAGGCCGGCGCGACCGCGCTCTCGGCCATGACGACGACGGCGGGGTCGACCATCCCCTCCGAGCGGCTCTCCGTCTCGCTCTCCCGGGCCCGCCTGCGTTTCACCGGAGCGCGTTCCAATGTGCTCGCCCTGCTCCCGCGGTTCTTCATCGTGCAACTGCCTGCCGCCATGTATCGACTGCGCTGGATCACGCTCGGGGTGATCGTGGCGACGGCGATCGTGTCGACGCTCTACGCCACCTGGGCCCTCGCGGACCCCCAGGTGCTCGCCACCTTCGGCACCCCCGAGCAGCGTCGTGCGCTCGTCGACGGCGAGTTCGTCGACTACTACTCCGAGAACCCGGCCGCGTCCTTCGCCGGGATGGTGTGGACCAACAACGCCTGGGTCGCCGCCCAGTGCATCGCCCTCGGCATCACGGGCGTCTTCGTGCCTTACGCGCTCCTGGGGAACGCGCAGAACATCGGGGTCTCCGCCGCGATCATGTTCTCCTACGGCAAGGGCGACGTCTTCTTCGAGTACATCCTCCCGCACGGACTCCTCGAGCTCAGCTGCATCTTCGTCGCGGCCGCCGCCGGCCTCCGCATCTTCTGGGCGTGGATCGCGCCCGGTGCGCGCACGCGCGGGCAGGCGCTCGCCGAGGACGCGCGTGCGCTCTTCACCGTCGCGATCGGCCTGGCCGTCTGGCTGTTCATCTCCGGGATCATCGAGGGCTTCGTGACGCCGGCGCCCTGGCCGTGGGCCGTCAAGATCGGCATCGGGATCGCCGCAGCCGCCGCGTTCTACGCCTACATGCTCGTTCTCGGGCGACGGGCCGCCCTGGCCGGGGAGACCGGCGACCTCGGCGAGTTCGAGGGCGGGTCCCGGCGGATCTTCGCCGCCTGACGAGCGCCAGGGCGGAGACGCCGCCCCGGATGCGGAAGAGGGGCGGATGCCGCAGCATCCGCCCCTCTCGTCGTCGTGGAGCTACTCGCCCGACTTCGTCCTGTCGAACAGGAACCGGAACGTCGCACCGGCGATGACCGCGCCCAGGACGGGGGCGAGGATGGTCAGCCAGACCTGCGAGATCGCCTCGGGTCCTCCATAGATCGCTGTCGCGATGGAGCGGGCCGGGTTGAAGGATCCGTTGGAGACGGGGATCGCGACGAGGGCGAGCACGGTCAGCGTGAAGCCGATCGCCAGCGGGGCGAAGCCGACGGCGGCGCGGGAGCTCGTGACGCCGAGGATGACGTAGAGGAAGATCGCGGTCGCGACGACCTCGATGATGAGCACCGAGAGGAAGCTGTAGCCGCCGGGGGAGAGCACGCCCCACCCGGTCGACGCCGAGCGGAACCACAGCACGTCGAAGTCCTTGCTGCTCGCGAGGATCGCCAGCAGCACGGTCGAAGCCAGCACGGCGCCGACGAGCTGGGCCAAGACGTAGCCCAGCACGTCCTTCCAGGCGAAGCGCCCGGCGGTGGCCAGGCCGATGGTGACGGCCGGGTTGAAGTGGCCGCCGGAGATCGGGCCGAACGCGTACGCGCTCACCAGCACCGAGAGGCCGAGGGCCAGGGCGACGCCCACGAAGCCGACGTTGAGGTTGCCCTCTCCGGCGTTGAATCCGGCCGCGTAGAGGGCCGTGCCGATGACGCCGAACACGAGCACGAAGGTGCCGGTGAGCTCGGCGCCCCAGCGGGCGCTCGTCGTGGGGTCGGATTCGATGGGGATGACGGCCGGTGCGGCGGTCGTTGACATGGAGGCTCCTCGCAGGTTGGTCTCTCGCGCGCCATCAGCGGCGCGCCGGATCGAGGCTATCGTCGGGATCCGGCGCAGGGCGCTTGGTGTCGCGGAATGTCGCCGCGTGACGCACGACACGAAGAATCCTCCGGTCGGGGGGACATTCCGTCAGAGCCGCCCGGCCGCCTTCAGCGCGATGTACCGGTCGGCCAGGGCCGGCGGCAGGTCGCTCGGCGCGCCGGTCACGACGTCCGCTCCGAGCTGGCGGATCGCGGCGGACACCCGGGCGACGTCCAGCAGGGCGCGCTCCGCCGACGCGGCGCGGTACACGCCATCGAGGTCGGCGCGGTCGGCGACGGCCTTCAGGGCGTCGGGATCCGAGACGGATGCGACGGCGACCGTGTGCCGCCGGGTCAGCTGGGGGAGCATCGCGAGCAGGCCTCCAGCTGCCCCGGGGGCGTCGATCGCGGTCAGGAGCACGACGAAGGCGTGGCGATTCGTCACGGATCGCACGAGGGCGGGCACGGCGGCCCAGTCCGCCTCGATGAGCTCGGGCTGGATGACGGCCATGGAGTCGACCATGCGACTGAGCAGTTCGGCCCCGACCGCCCCATGCACCCGGCCGCGCACCCGGCGGTCCCAGGCCAGGAAGTCGACGCGGTCGCCCGCGTGCGATGCGAGGGCGCCGAGCAGGAGCGCGGACTCGAACGCCGTGTCGATGCGCGGCTCGTCGTCGATCCGGGCGGCCGACGTCCGGGCCGTGTCGACGATGATCACGACGCGCCGGTCCCGCTCCGGCCGCCACGTGCGCACCATGAGGCGCTGCGCTGCACCCGTCATCGTGCCCTGCCTGGCCGTCGCCCTCCAGTCGATGGAGCGCACGTCGTCGCCCCGCACGTACTCGCGCAGGCTGTCGAACTCCGTTCCCTGTCCGCGGAGCATCACGGCCGTCCGCCCGTCGAGCTCGCGCAGCCTGGCCAGTCGGGACGGCAGGTGCTTGCGCGCGTTGAACGCGGGGAGCACGCGGATGCGGCCGGGCGCGATGAGGCTCGCCTGCCGTGCCGCGAATCCGAGAGGCCCGAGCGAGCGGATCGTCACGGACTCCACCCGCCGTTCGCCGCGCCGAGTCGGCCGCAGCGGCACCGTGATCCGCCGGCGCTCGCCGGCCGGGATGCTCACGCGGGACCGGGTGACGGTGGCTCCAGCGGATGGCTGCCAGGCATCCCGCACGACTCCGGCGAGCCGGCGGTGCCCGGTGTTCGTCAGGAGGAGCTGCGCATCGA
This sequence comes from Leifsonia sp., assembly GCA_040512695.1. Classification (GTDB taxonomy): domain Bacteria; phylum Actinomycetota; class Actinomycetes; order Actinomycetales; family Microbacteriaceae; genus Orlajensenia. The sequence goes on from JBEVEO010000095.1 coordinate 5,221, forward strand.
CCGACTCACCGAGGCGGACCCGCAGCGGCACATCGCGTTCGACGCTCACCGCTCGCGGGGATGCCGCGACGGCGAGGTCGACCGCCACGAGGACGATGCCGAGCGACAGCCAGCCGATGAGCACCCACACGGCTGAGCCCGGGGCACTGCTGTCGACGAGGATGATCGGCAGCACCCCGATGGCGAGGAACGCGACGAAACGACCGGTGAGTGCCATGGGTCAGATCGGTACCTGGACCTGCTGCACGATCGACGCCAGGATGGCATCGACCGCGACGCCCTCGAGCTCGGCCTCCGGGCGCAGCTGGATCCGGTGCCGCCACACCGGCACCACCATCGCCTGCACGTGGTCCGGGGTGATCGAGTCGTAGCCGGACAGCCATGCCCAGGCCTTCGCGGCGGCCAGCAGTGCCGTCGTGCCGCGAGGGCTGACCCCGAGCTTGACGGACGGCGCGCGCCGGGTGGCCCTGGCGAGGTCGACGACGTAGCCGAGCACGTCGGCGCTGACGCCGACGGCGGCCACGGCCCGCTGCGCCGCGGCGAGTTCCGCTGCGCCGAGCACGGGCACGACTCCGGCGCCGGCGAGGTCGCGCGGGTCGAATCCGGCGGCGTGCCTGCGCAGCACCTCCACCTCCACCGTGCGATCCGGCACGTCGAGGACGAGCTTCAACAGGAACCGATCGAGCTGCGCCTCCGGCAGGGTGTACGTGCCCTCGTACTCGATCGGGTTCTGGGTCGCGGCGACCAGGAACGGTTCAGGCACCGGCCGGGAGACGCCGTCGGCGCTCACCTGCCGTTCCTCCATCGCCTCCAGCAGCGCCGACTGCGTCTTCGGGGGTGTCCGGTTGATCTCGTCGGCCAGCAGGATGTTGGTGAACACCGGCCCCTCGCGGAACTCGAAGTCGCCCTCCTTCTGGTCGTACACGATCGATCCCGTGACGTCGCCCGGCATGAGGTCCGGCGTGAACTGCACGCGCCGGGTCTCGAGCGTGAGCGCCGTGCTGAGGGTGCGCACGAGCAGGGTCTTCGCCACCCCCGGCACCCCCTCGAGCAGCACGTGCCCACGCGCGAGCAGCGCGATGAGCATGCCGGTGACGGCGCCGTCCTGGCCGACGACGGCCTTGCCCACCTCCGTCCGCACGCGTGCGAGGGATGCCCGCAGGTCGGGGGCCGGGGCCGGGGCGGAAGGATCGGTCATGAATCCCTGCTTTCGTTCGGGGGCTGGTGATGCGGATCGCCGACGGTGGTCGCCCGGGCGACGGCGGTCTCGATGGCGTCGAGTCGTGACGACAGGGCGACGAGCTCGCGGTCGGTCCGCGGGACGGCCTCGAGCAGCACGTCGCGCACCTCGTCGAGGCGGAGGCCGGTGGCCGCGGCCGCGGCGCCGCAGACCTCGTCGACGGTCGCCGTGCTGGCGAGGCCGAGGTGGCCGGCGAGGCGTCCGACCGCGCCGATGCGGAGCGAGTCGCCCGCCCGCCCGCGGGAGGCGGTCCTGGCGTACAGGCGCGCTCGACCCTCCCTGGTCTCTCCGGCGTGCACCGTCACGGGGAGGTCCTCGATCACGAGGGCCCCGAACCGGCGGCCGCGCCACACGGCGGCGGCGGCCGTGACCACGACGAGCAGGAGGATGACCGGCGTGACCCAGTCGGGAGTGAGCTCGCCGAGCGTCGGAGCCCGCTCTCCCACGATGTCGCCCAGCGTCGGCTGGTACCAGACGAGGGTGGAGTTCCCGCCGAGGAGGCCGATGGCCAGCGCGGCGTCGCCGTTGCTCGTCACGGTGTCGTTCCGCAGGAACGAGGCGTCGGCGAGCAGGGTCGTCGTCCCCAATGCGGTGTCGCGCTGCAGGAGGGAGACGGTGCCGGAGCCGGTCGGGAAGCATCCGGTCCAGCCGTCGGCCTCCCCGAACGACCTGTCGCCCACCGTGATCTCCCCGGCGCGTTCTGCGGCGGGCACGGAGCAGGAGGCCTCGGCCGTGTCGCCGTCCGGAGCGCCGCCCGATCCGACGCCGGGCGCCACTGCGGCCAGCAGCGGGAAGTCGGGGTCGGCGATGACGGTGTCCGCTCCGATCCCCGTGATGTCGCCGAGCCGATCGCCCGTGAGGTAGCCGGACGGGTCGGAGAAGAACAGGGTCACGTCGCGGCCGGACCCCGCTGCGGCGCGGGCCGCCGCCAGCGTGCCGGCGATCTCCACCCGGATGCCCTGCTGCCTCAGCACCTCGGCGGTCGCCTGCGCCCCGGCGATCCCCGCGTTGTCTGCGGCGAGCGGAGGCCCGCCGACCTCGCCGCCGCCGCGCAGGAGAGTGACGACGATGACGAAGGCGACGGCCACGATGCCGAGGACCACCCAGAACACGCCCCGCCTGGCCGTCTGCCGGATCGTGGGGGTCGAGGAGAGGGTCTGCGTCATGACGGGAGCACCCCCGCTGCGACGGGCTCGGCGGTGGCGGGCTTCGCGGCCGAGAGTTCGGCGTCGAGCGCCGTCAGGGCCTCGTAGTCGGCCTGCGAGCCCGAGGCGCCGAGGTAGCGCACCGCATCGAAGACGCGTGCGGCCTCCACGAGGCGTTGGCGTGAGTCCGGGAACGGCGTGGCGGCGCGGCGGGCGAAGTCGTCGGCCGTCGTACCGGGATGCAGCGACACCAGGGTGCGGTCGGAGGCGGAGCGGGCGATCGCACGGAAGCGCTCGATCGATGCCAGCGCCCAGTCGCCGGACGCGGCGGCTGAGGCTGCCGCCTGGCGGATGGCTGCGGCCGATCGCTCGTCGGAGTCGCCGAACAGGTCGCTCGCCGTCCTGGCCCGGCGGTTCAGGCGGGGGAGGCCGAACACGATGACGGCCACGGCGATGGCGGCGATCGCGAGCACGAGTCCGATCAGGGGAAGGACGCCGTCGACTCCCGCGCCGCCGCCGGCGAAGAGCCCGGCGAACCAGTCCCTGACGGCCTGGGACGCCTGGTCGAACCAGGTCGGCCGCGCCGCTTGGTACTCGGGCTTGGCGAGCTCGTCGACGAGCCAGCGCCTCGCCTCATCGACCCCGGGTTCGACGGGGGCGTCGAAGGCGGGATGCGTCGAGCCTGGGATCATACGGTCGTCGCGACCTGCGGCCGGGCGAGGTACGGGTCAGCGGCCTCCCTGCCGGCCTCGCGGGCCTCCGCCGCGCGCTCCAGCTCGATGTCGAGGGCCTCGGTGCGCATCCGCCGGTCGATGTAGAGGAAGGCGATCGTGCCGGACTGCAGCACGGAGGCGATGGCGCCGATGATGACGGTGAGCAGCAGCACGATGCCGTTCGTCGCGATCAGCACGGCCACCTGGTCGCCGGCTTGGTTGGGGTCGATGAGGGTCGAGCCGAACCCGAGGACGAGGGAGATCGGCGTGGTGATGATCTGCGTGATCACGTTGACGATGACCGTGATGAGGAGGTTGATGCCGAAGGTCTTCCAGAAGGCGCCGCGCACGAGCAGCCATGATCGACGGATCGAGGTCCACAGCCCGTTCCGTTCCAGCACGATCGCGCACGGGACGAACAGGGTCTTCGTGTACAGCCACACGCCGAGCACGACGAGGCCGAGCGACGCCAGGACGCTGAAGGCGACACCGATGCCGAGGTAGGCCGGACCGAGGGAGAACAGCAGGACGGCGATCACGACGACGATGCCGATGCCGATGACGGTGGCGGCGGTCAGCAGCAGGAGCCAGCCCGTGAGGGGCAGGATGCGCCGCCACACCTGACGCCAGAGGGCGCCCATCCGCAGCTTCTCCCCGAGGGTCGCGCGTGCTGCCTCGAGCACGATCACGCCCTGCAGCAGCGCAGACGCGAGGAGCGACACCGCCACCAGCACCAGGGCGAGCACGATGGAGAGGCCGACGGCGCCCGCCGTGATGGCGTCCTGGTCCTGGACGCTCGCGTTCTCGATCCGCGAGACCAGGAGGAACGTGATGGGGACGACGATCGCGACGGACGCGACGGCGACGATGCCCTGGATCAGCAGGGCGCTGCCGAAGGTCGCCTTCGGGTTGCGCTTGAGCAGCTGGAACGGGGCGGCGAGCAGCGCACCGAAGCTGAGGGGACGGAGCGGGATGATGCCGGGTTTCGGCGGCGGGGTCCACGCCGGGAGACCGCCCCCGTACGGCGCCTGGTAGCCGTCCTGACCCGGCTGGGCCCAGGACGGCTGCTGGTACTGGCCGTAGGCCGGGGGTGCGTACTCTCCGTACTGCGGCGGCGCCGGGGGCTGCCCGTAGTGAGGTGCCGCCTGCGGTTGCCCGTACTGCGGCACCGCCTGCGGCTGCTCGCCGTATCGCCCGTCCTGAGGGTCGTCTCCGTGCCCCGTGTGCTGCCCCGCGCCATCCGTCACGCGTCCATGCTCGCACACGGCGCGCTGAGTGAACGGCAGCTGTGAGCCGCGCCCCGGTGACTCGACTACTCTGGTGCTGGAGATTGCACGGCCGGAGGACACAATCACCCGGCCCCAGTGGAAAACGGACGCATGAACGCACGCATTCTGGTTGTCGATGACGACACCGCACTCGCAGAGATGATCGGCATCGTCCTGCGCGGCGAGGGCTTCGAGCCCTTCTTCTGCGCGGACGGCGCCCTCGCGCTCGAGGCCTTCCGCGCCTCCAAGCCCGACCTCGTGCTCCTCGACCTCATGCTCCCCGGTCTCGACGGTATCGAGGTCTGCACCCTCATCCGTGCCGAGTCCGGCGCTCCCGTGATCATGCTGACCGCGAAGTCCGACACCGCCGACGTCGTGAAGGGGCTCGAGGCCGGCGCGGACGACTACATCGTCAAGCCCTTCAACCCCAAGGAGCTCATCGCCCGCGTCCGCACGCGGCTGCGGCCCGCCCAGGCCGCAGAGCCGGTGCGCCTGCAGATCGGCGACCTCACCGTCGATGCAGCCGGCCACGAGGTGCGCCGCGGCGATCGCCGCATCAACCTCACCCCGCTCGAGTTCGACCTCCTCCTCGCCCTCGCGTCGAAGCCGCATCAGGTTTTCACCAGGGAGATGCTCCTCGAGCAGGTGTGGGGCTACCACTACAAGGCCGACACGCGACTCGTGAACGTGCACGTGCAGCGCCTGCGCGCCAAGGTCGAGGACGATCCGGACAACCCGCGCATCGTCACGACCGTGCGCGGCGTCGGGTACCGGGCCGGCAGCGTGGCCTAGGTCCCCATGGACGTCCCTGCGGCGGAGCCGCGACTGTTCGGTGTGGACTGGGCGAACTGGCGCGCCTGGCCCCAGCGGGTCGCCGGGCTCTGGCGCAGTTCCCTGCAGTTCCGCACCACGCTCATCACGCTCGGCCTCTCGAGCCTGGCCATCCTCCTGGCCGGGGTGTACCTGTCGGTCACCGTGAGCAACAACCTGTTCCAGTCCAGGCTCGACCAGGTGCTCGTCGACTCGAGCAGGGCCACCGAGTCGGCCCAGCGCATCCTCGACGCCTCGGACGCATCGGACCGGGTGGCCGTCCAGGCCGTGCTGCGCAGCGCCCAGTCCTCGATCAGCGCGGCATCCTCGAGCCGGCTGATCGCGATGTCGAGGGCGCCCGGCCAGAGCCCCTCTCCCGCCGCTCCCCTCGACTTCTCCAGCACCGAGCTGCGCGGCGTGATCACGCCCGAGCTGCGCGACCAGGTGCAGGACGACCGCGCCGGCCAGTTCTGGCAGTCGGTGAGCCTGACGGATGCCGACGGACGGAGCCAGCCGGGCATCGTCGTGGGATCCCAGCTCCTGCTCCCGGCAGCCGGCTGGTACGAGGTCTACATCGGGTACGACCTCGCCGACGTGCAGGAGACCCTCACCTCGGTGCAGCAGACGGCGGCGATCGCCGCCATCGCGCTGCTCCTGCTGATCGGCGCCGTCACCTGGATCGTCGTCCGGCTCGTGGTCACGCCGATCCGCGTCGCCGCGGAGACGAGCGCCCAGCTCGCGGCCGGCGACCTCGAGGTGCGCATCCCCGAGAGGGGCGAGGACGTGATCGCCACGCTGGCCCGGTCGTTCAACGGGATGGCGGACAGCCTGCAGTCGCAGATCAAGGAGCTCGCCGACCTGTCCGAGGTGCAGCAGCGCTTCGTCTCCGACGTCTCGCACGAGCTCCGCACGCCGCTCACGACGATCCGCCTGGCCGGCGACGTGCTCTACGACCAGCGCTCGACGTTCACCCCCGTCGCCGAGCGCACGGCCGAGCTCATGCACACGCAGGTGGAGCGGTTCGAGCTCCTGCTAGGCGACCTGCTCGAGATCAGCCGGTACGACGCCGGTTCCGTCGACCTCTCGACCGAGCCGACGAACCTCGCGCATCTCGTGGCCGATGCCGTCGAGAGCATGCAGTCGCTCGCCGACGCCAACGGCTGCGAACTGCGCCTGGTCGCCCCGGGCGGTCACGTCGACGTGTCCGTCGACCCGCGCCGCATCCGCCGCATCCTCCGCAATCTCCTCGGGAACGCCATCGAGCACGGCGAGCAGCGACCCATCGTCGTCTCCGTCGACTCGAACGCGACCGACGTCGCCATCGGCGTCAGGGACTACGGCATCGGCATGACCCCGGAGGCCGCAGCGCACGTGTTCGACCGGTTCTGGCGCGCGGACCCCTCCCGCCAGCGCACCATCGGCGGCACGGGGCTCGGGCTGGCCATCGCGCTCGAGGACGCCGTCGTGCACGGCGGGACGATCGAGGTCTGGTCGCAGCCGGGGGCCGGCAGCAACTTCCTGCTCGTGCTGCCCCGCACGACGACGGACGACCGCGGCGATTCCCCGCTGCCCCTCGTGCCGGTCGACGCCGGCGCGACCGAGCCGTCGGACGACGCGGCCGACCGACCGGACGGCGACGACCGGGTGCCACCGTCGACGGGCTCGACGGCGGCCCAGTTGATCGGAGGTCAGGATGCGTAGTCCGATGCGTGCCGTCGCCGCGGCCGCCGCGGTGCTCGCCCTGCTCGCGGGCTGCGCGTCGATCCCGCAGTCCGGATCCGTCCACGAGGGCGCCCAGCAGCAGTCCGACGACGCGCTGGAACTCGACATCATCGCGCGCGGCCCGTCGGATGGGGCGTCCCAGAGCGAGATCCTCACCGGATTCATCGACGCCGCCGCGACCCCGCAGGGCGGCTACGCGGTCGCCCGCCAGTTCCTGACGACGGCGTTCGACAACGACTGGAATCCCGACTTCGGAGCGACCATCGACAGCGGCGTCGATCGCGAGTTCGAGTCGACGGGGGAGCTGGCCATGACGGTGTCGATCACCCCCGTCGCCGCCGTCAGCGTGCACGGGGAGTACGCGGAGGAGGCCTCAGCGGCCTCGGTCGCGCTGCCGTACGAGTTCCAGCGGGTGAAGGGGGAGTGGCGCATCAGCAAGGCGCCGCAGGGCATCCTCATCGACCGGCCGACGTTCCTGCAGGTGTTCGGCGCGTATCCGCTGTACTTCTACGATCCGTCGTTCACGCACATGGTGCCCGACCTGCGCTGGTTCGCGAGGCGCCCGTCCACGCCGACGACGATCGTGCGGGAACTCCTCGCCGGCCCGAGCGCCTGGCTCGTCGGCGCCGTGGTCTCGGCGTTCCCCGAGGGGACGGCCCTCACCGCCGACACGGTGCAGGTCATCGCACGCGACGCCCAGGTGCCCCTCAACGCCGACGCCCTGCGCGCCGACGAGGCGACGCTGCAACGGATGAAGCTGCAGCTGACCGAGAGCCTCAGCGTTCCCACCATCTCGAGCGTCACCATCTCGACCAACCAGATCGACCAGGAGATCCCCGACCTGGCCCCGTACGAGACGCCGCGGGTCGACTCCCGGGCGCTCGTGATGCGCGGCGGCGTGTTCGGCTTCCTGGCCCCGGTCGGCGACGTCGTCACCCCGATCGACGGGCTCTCCGACGCCATCGCGGGTCTCGCGCCCTCCGCCGTCACCGTCGGTGCAGGAAGGACGACGGCGGCCGTGCTCTCTGAGGCGGGGGTGTCCGTCGTGCGGAGCGGAAACGCCCCCGTCGCACTCGACCAGCGCCCCGGCCTCATCGCGCCGGCCATCGACACGGCGGGCTACGTGTGGTCCGTCCCGGCCGACGCGCCGGATCAGCTCGTCGCCTACGGCCTGGACGGCACCCGCACCGAGGTCGCGACCAGCTGGCCGGACTCCACCCGCATCGTGTCCCTGCGGCTGTCCCGCGACAGCACACGGCTCATCGCCCTGCTGGAGTCCGGTGGCACGAGCCGACTGGTGGCCGCGGCGATCATCCGCGGCAACGACGAGCGCCGCCAGGTGCCGGTTCAGCTCGGGGCGTGGATCCCGCTGGCCGGCGTCGGTGGCACCCCGCTCGACGCCGCCTGGGTGGACGACCTCACCGTCGTGTCGCTGTCGCAGCGCGGCGACGGTTCCACGGTGCTCGTCACCCAGCGCATCGGCGGTCCGAGCGATGCCCTCGACGGGACGGACGGCGCCGTGGCGGTCTCCGGGGGCAACACGGTGCGCGACCTGCGCCTGCTGCTGCAGGACGGGACGCTGGAACAGCGCCAGGGCATCGGCTGGCAGCCGCGGATCGACGCCGTCCAGGTGCTCGCGACGCAGCAGGGACTCTGACGGCTCCTCCCCGCCGTCTCGGCCGACCCGCCGTCCCCGACCGTGCGGACGCTCCGGAACGGGCGCCGGCCGCGTCGCAGGATGGACACGTGATGATCGGAACCGGCCCGACCGGCGCGGCGATCGGCGCGAGCCTTCGCGAAGCCGTCTCCATCGTGCTTCCCGTCGAGTGCGCCGGTTGCCGCGCCCCCGGGACGCCCGTCTGCGACGTCTGCCTGGCCACGCTGCGCCCCGGCGTGCACGCGGTCGTGCGCGACGGCATGACGGTGCACGCCGGTCTCGCCTATGCCGACACGCCGCGCCGGGTGATCGCCGCCTTCAAGGACGGTGGCCGGCCCGGACTCGCCCGCCCGCTGGGCCCCGCGCTCCGAGCCTCCGTGCTGGCGAGCATCCGCGCCTGCACGGACAGCGCTGCCGCCGGCTACGAGATCATCACCGTGCCGTCGTCATGGGCGGCCTGGCGGGAGCGCGGCTATCGACCGGTCGAGGCGCTCCTGCACGCCGCCGGCCTCCGCTCGACGCCGCTGCTGCGACGCAGCCGGAGCCGGGTCGACCAGGTGGGGCTCGGCCGGGAGGAGCGGATGGCGAACGTCGAGGGCACCCTGGCGGTCCGCCGCCGACCGGGCCGGGAGGGGCCGCGGCTGGACGGCCGCCGCTTCATCGTCGTCGACGACATCCTCACGACGGGTGCCACGGTGCGGGAAGCCGTGCGCGCCGTCTCCGCCGCCGGGGGCGTCGTGTCCGCCGTCGCCGTCCTCGCCCAGACGCCGCGCGACGGGGGTCGAGGATAGACCCCGTACCTGAGTGAAACAACTGGTGACTTATGCGGCACGGCGGGATACCGTGGCCTTAACGGCGTGAAAGGACCGCCCTCTATCTCAGCCGGGCGGCACGCCGGAAACGGGGAGGTCGACATGGAGCTGAACATCGTCGGACGAAACGCGGGCATCACGGATCGATTCCGTGAGTACGCCACGGAGAAGGCCGACAAGGTCGCCCACCTGGCCGATCGGGCGCTCGCGCTCGAAGTGAAGGTCTGCCGTCACCACGAGACGAACGGCACGAGTGGGAACGATCGCGTCGAACTGACGCTCATCGGCAAGGGTCCAGTGGTGCGGGCCGAAGCCGACGGATCGGACAAGTACGCCGCCTTCGACGTGGCTTACGGACGCCTCCTGGAACGCGTCCGGCGGGCGAAGGACAGGCGCAAGGTGCATCGTGGCCAGCACCGTCCCACCTCCCTCCGGGAGGCGACGGATGGCGGCTTCGAGGCCGTCCACATCGATCCAGCCGGGGCCGACGTCCTCGAGCGCGTGCGCACGGGCGCCATTCCGGTCGTCACGGACCAGCCGGCCCAGAACGACGAGCACGACTACGAGTACAGCCCGGTCGTCATCCGGCGGAAGCTGTTCGCATCCGTGCCGATGTCCATCGACGATGCGCTGTACAACATGGAGCTCGTCGGGCACGACTTCTACCTGTTCTTCGACACCGAGACGAATCGTCCGAGTGTCGTCTACCGCCGCAAGGGATGGGACTACGGCGTGATCGGACTCGACGAGTCCATCGCCGCCGCCGGATAGCTTCGGCTCGCGTCCGTTCGGCCGTTCGCGGGTCAGCGGAATCCCAGTCGGCATCCGTCTACCATTGGTAGGGTTGCCCCTTGGGTGATGACCCGCGCGTCCGAACGGATGCGAGGCGTGCGCGCACGCCGTACCGACTATCTGGAGTGCATTCGTGGCCTCAATCCTGGAAAAGGTCCTTCGTGTCGGCGAGGGGCGAACGCTCCGCCGCCTCGAGAACTACGCGAAGGCGATCAACGCTCTCGAAGACGGCTTCATGGCCCTCAGTGACGAGGAACTGAAGCACGAGACCGTCGAGTTCCGCGAGCGGTACTCGAACGGGGAGTCCCTCGACGACCTGCTGCCCGAGGCCTTCGCCGCCGTGCGCGAGGCAGCACGCCGTACCCTCGGCCTTCGTCACTTCGACGTCCAGCTCATGGGCGGCGCCGCCCTCCACCTCGGCAACATCGCCGAGATGAAGACCGGAGAGGGCAAGACCCTCGTGGCCACGACGGCCGCATACCTCAACGCCATCACGAGCCGCGGCGTGCACGTCATCACCGTCAACGACTTCCTCGCGAGCTACCAGTCGGAGCTCATGGGACGTGTCTTCCGAGCCCTCGGGATGACCACCGGGTGCATCATCGCCGGCCAGACCCCCGAGGTGCGCCGCGAGCAGTACGCAGCGGACATCACCTATGGCACCAACAACGAGTTCGGGTTCGACTACCTGCGCGACAACATGGCGTGGCAGGCCTCCGACATGGTGCAGCGCGGGCACTACTTCGCCATCGTGGACGAGGTCGACTCGATCCTCATCGACGAGGCCCGTACGCCGCTCATCATCTCCGGGCCGGCCTCGGGCGAGGCGAACCGCTGGTTCAACGAGTTCGCGAGCCTCGCGACGCGCCTCGTGCCGGGTGAGGACTACGAGGTCGACGAGAAGAAGCGCACCGTCGGCGTCCTCGAGCCCGGCATCGAGAAGGTCGAGGACTACCTCGGCATCGACAACCTGTACGAGTCGGCGAACACGCCGCTCATCTCCTTCCTCAACAACGCGATCAAGGCGAACGCGCTGTTCAAGCGCGACAAGGACTACGTCGTCATGAACGGCGAGGTGCTCATCGTCGACGAGCACACCGGTCGAATCCTGATGGGCCGCCGCTACAACGAGGGCATCCACCAGGCCATCGAGGCCAAGGAGAAGGTCGCGGTCAAGGCCGAGAACCAGACCCTCGCAACCGTGACCCTGCAGAACTACTTCCGGCTGTACTCGAAGCTCTCCGGGATGACCGGTACCGCCGAGACCGAAGCGGCCGAGTTCATGTCGACGTACAAGCTCGGCGTCGTGGCCATCCCGACGAACAAGCCCATGGTGCGCATCGACCAGGCCGACCTCGTGTACAATAACGAGGAGATCAAGTTCGCCCAGGTCGTCGAGGACATCGTCGAGCGCCACAAGGCCGGCCAGCCGGTCCTCGTCGGCACCACGAGCGTCGAGAAGAGCGAGTACCTCTCCCGGCTTCTCGCGAAGAAGGGCGTGCGCCACGAGGTGCTGAACGCCAAGAACCACGCGCGTGAGGCGGCCATCGTCGCCCAGGCCGGACGGCTCGGATCGGTCACGGTCGCCACCAACATGGCCGGCCGTGGAACCGACGTCATGCTCGGCGGCAACGCCGAGTTCCTCGCCGTCTCGGAGATGAACGCAGCGGGACTCAGCCCCGTCGACACTCCCGAGGAGTACGAGGCCAAGTGGGACGAGGTGTTCGCGCGCGTCAAGGCGACCGTCGACGAGGACGCCGCGAAGGTCGTCGAGGCCGGCGGCCTCTACGTGCTCGGCACGGAGCGCCACGAGTCCCGTCGCATCGACAACCAGCTGCGCGGTCGGTCGGGCCGTCAGGGCGACCCCGGCGAGAGCCGGTTCTACCTCTCGCTGACCGACGACCTCATGCGCCTGTTCAACGCCGGCGCCGCGGAGGCGCTCATGGCGCGCGGTGTCCCGGACGACGTCGCCATCGAGTCGAAGGTCGTCAGCCGTGCCATCCGCAGCGCCCAGTCGCAGGTCGAGGCGCGCAACGCCGAGATCCGCAAGAACGTGCTGAAGTACGACGACGTCCTGAACCGCCAGCGCGAGGCCATCTACAGCGACCGCAGGCACATCCTCGAGGGCGACGACCTGCACGAGCGCACGCAGAAGTTCCTGGAGTCGGTCATCGACGAGGTCGTCGACCAGCACACCGGTGACGGAACGGGCGACGACTGGGACTTCGACGCCCTGTGGGCAGAGCTCAAGACGCTCTACCCCGTCGGCATCTCCATCGAGGAAGTCGTCTCAGAGGCGGGTGCCAAGGGCCGCATCAACCGCGACTTCATGCGCCGGGAGATCCTCTCCGACGCCCGCATCGCGTACCAGAACAGGGAGGCCCAGCTCGGGTCCCCCGCGATGCGCGAACTCGAGCGCCGTGTCGTGCTCTCGGTCATCGACCGCCGCTGGCGCGAGCACCTCTACGAGATGGACTACCTCAAGGACGGCATCGGCCTGCGCGCGATGGCCCAGCGCGATCCGCTGGTCGAGTACCAGCGCGAGGGCTTCGCCATGTTCCAGCAGATGATGGGTCAGATCCGCGAGGAGACCGTCGGCTTCCTGTTCAACCTCGAGGTCGAGGTCAACCAGGCGCCCGGCGAGGTCGCCGCGCCCCGCGTCGCGGCCCGCGGCCTCGGCGGACTGGAGGCACCGGAGGACAAGCTCAGCTACTCGGCGCCGAGCGACAGCGGCGGGGTCGAGGTGCGCAACCAGCGCGGCCAGATCCAGCAGGCTGCGACGGAGCGTGCACGCCGGCAGGTCGCGGCCACCCAGGCCCAGCCTGCTGCCGCGGAGGAGCCGGCCGGTCGTGGTGCATTCGGCCAGAAGACGGCCGCTCCGGAGGCTGCACCGGCCAACCGGGCCGAGCGTCGCGCCCAGGAGAAGCGCAAGGGCTGATCAGAGGACGTTGATGCTGCTGGCCCGCCAGCGGTTGTCGAGTCCCTCGAGCCGGATGGCGACCGCACGGGTGCGTGAGCGACCGTGGACCATCACGACGGCCTCGACGACCCCGTCGCGCGGCTCGGACGTCATGATCGTGCCGATGGAGAGATTGGGTCGCTGCACCTGCTGCTTCTTCACGGCCCGGGCCCGGGACGCGAGCACGACGCGCTTGAGCAGGTGCCGGTAGACGTCGTCGGTGACCCAGCGGCTGAGCTGCTCGAGCTCGCGGGCACCGGCCAGCACCTCCATGACGCAGCGGGTGAGGTTCGCCAGGAGCGGCTGCGGGTCTGGAAGGGAACTGCGCGGCGTCGGCTGGGCTCCGAAGAACTCGTCCTCGGCGAAGCGGACCTCGGCCGTGGCCGCGAGGATGGGTACCGGTGACGATCGGGGTGGAACTGGATCCAGGCTCATCGCGCCGCTCCAGGAATCGGGTTCGAAGTGGTGGCACCCCCCATTGCGGGGTCACAGAGCAGACTCAATCATGACGAAGGCTCAGTTGTCCAGCTGCGGATGCGGGCTGTGGAGAACTCCCGCATCCGCGGCCAGGGAGCCTCTAGCGTTCCCGCATGCGGTTCGACGATCTGTTCGATGACCTGGAGGGTCAGCTCGAACAGGAACTCCATGCCGAGGAGGCCGACCTCGAGGTGGAGGAGGAACGACTCCGCCTCGGCCGACTCGGACTGCGCGACCGTCTCGTCGCCCTGTGCCGGGAGAGGTCGTCCGGTGCCGTCACGACCCTGCGGCTGGAGCTCGGCGGAGGAACCGTCGTCGTGGTGAGGCCGACGACGTTCGGCAGGGACTGGGTCGCCGGCGACCTCATCGACGGATCGCCGTGGCATCCGCAGTGCGTCGTCCCGCTGGGCGCCGTCGCCTCCGTCGTGCTCGACCGCGGGCAGGTCGATCCGAGCCTCCGGCCCGCGCCGGCGTCGGCCGCGCGCCTGGTCGACCGCATCGGACTCCCGTACGTGCTCCGCGACCTCGGGCGGCGGCGGAGCGCCGTCGAGCTCGTCACCGTCAACGGATCGCTGCACGGCACGATCGATCGGGTCGGTCGCGACCACCTCGACCTCGCCGTGCACGAGGCCGGCACGCCGCGCCGCGAGCGGGCGGTGCGCCAGTACCGTCTGGTGCCGTTCGACCAGGTGCGCCTCGTGCGGGTTGCCGGCTGACGGTCGGCGTCAGTCCTCGGGCTGCTGCGGGGGTGCCGGGCGGAGGATGCGCCCCTCCGACAGTTCCGGGATGTTGGCGTAGTCGGATTCCTGCCACAGCGACATGCGCCGGGACTCCTCGTACTGCCCGTCGATGTACGCCTCGAGGACCACGCGCTCGACCCGCCATGCGGTGCCGACCCTGATGGCGGGGAGCTCGCCGGAGCGCACCAGTTCCCTCGCCTCGGCCACCGTGATCGAGAGGACCTCGGCCGTGTCCGCGAGGGTCAGGAACCGCGCGAGGTCGCCGTCGGATGGAGCAGGGGCCATGCCCCCATTATCGTCCGACTCGCCGAGTCGGCCCCCTGTTCGGCATCGTTGTGGATAACTCCCGCGGTCCCGACGGCGAGTCGGCATGATCGTGCTCAGGCCGATGCCGGGCCGGGGGAGGGTGGAGATGGCGCGCAGGGGTGCTGATGCCGGGTCGGCACGGCGGACATTCCGGATCGACCCGCGGTTCGTCGTCGGCATCGTGCTCGTGCTCGCATCCGTCGCCGGGGTCTACGCCATCGTGGCGGCCGCGGATCGCACCACGGACGTCTACGTGGCGCGGGACGCCCTCGTCGTCGGCCAGAGCGTCGATCGCTCGGACGTCGTGCTCACGAGCGTGCGTCTCGGACCCCAGACCGGCCGCTACCTGGGCGCCGACGGCATCCCCGACGGCGGCCTCGTGATGACCAGGTCCGTGCTCGCCGGCGAGCTGGTTCCGGCATCCGCCGTCGCCTCCGCCGCGGAATCCGATCTCACGACCGTCGTCGTCTCCGTGCACGGGCGGCTGCCGGCGCAGGTCGAACCCGGCTCCGTCGTCGACCTGTGGTCGGCTCGGGCGGTCGACAACGCCGCATTCGACGCACCTGCCGTGCTCGTCTCCGGTGCGACGGTCGCCCGCGTCGCCGAGGCCGACGGTCTCATCCGGTCCGACACCGGGCAGAGCGTCGAGGTGCTGGTGCCGCGGGCGAAGGTCGCCGTGCTGCTCGAGGCTGTCGCCAACGAGGACGCCGTGTCCGTCGTGCCGTCCGGCGGCTGACATGGCCGCCGTCGCGCTGCTCCTCGACCGGCACACCGAGGACGCGTTCCTGCCCGAGATCATCGAGAACGGGCACGTGGTCGCCGCCCGCCCCTCGACGGCCCGCGAGCTCGTCGACCTCCTCGACGCCGTCGAGCTGGATGCGGTGATCACCGCCGCGGCCCACGGCTCGCTCAGCCGTGACCTGCTCGAGGCCTGCGACGCGCACGGCATCCGGGTCATCGCGATCGCGGCGACGGAGCTCGAGCGGCGACACGCCGCGGAACTGGGACTGCACGAGGTGCTCGACGCGGACGCCCGCTGGGACGACGTGCAGCAGCTGCTCGTGAACCGCGTGCCTGCGCCGACCATCCCGGCCGTGCGGGAGGGCGGAGCGACGGGAGCCGGCATCATCGCCGTGTGGGGTCCCGCCGGTTCCCCCGGCCGCACGACCGTGGCCGTGAACGTCGCAGCAGAGCTGGCCATGACGGGCGCGAACGTCCTCCTCGTCGACGCGGACAGCTACGGCGGCAGCGTCGCCCCGATGCTCGGCATGCTGGACGAGGCGCCCGGATTCGCGGCGGCCTGCCGGCTCGCCGGGGCGGACAGCCTGACCGCTGACGAGCTCGATCGGATCGCGCAGCGCTACGGCGCGAGCGTCGGCGGATTCCGGGTGCTCACGGGCATCAGTCGGGCATCGCGCTGGCCGGAGCTGGCGGCCGGCAGGGTCACGAGCGCCCTCGCGCGGTGCCGTGCGTGGGCCGACATCGTGGTGGTCGACACGGGCTTCAGCCTCGAGACGGATGAGGAGATCTCGAGCGACCTGTTCGCGCCCAGACGCAACGCCGCGACCATCTCGGCCCTCCGTTCGGCCGATCACATCGTCGCGGTGGGCGCCGCGGATCCGATCGGCCTGCCGCGGTTCCTGCGCGGCTACGCCGATCTGATCGAGACGATCGAGCCGCCGCGGGTGAGCGTCGTGCTGAACCGGGTGCGATCATCCGCTGCCGGCATCGGCGGGGCGGCCCAGGCCCGCGCGACCCTCCGACGTTTCGGCGGGATCGAACGGGCCGCCGTCGTGCCGGACGACCAGCGCGGCGTCGACGCCGCCGTGCTGGTCGGCCGCACGCTGCCGGACGCATCCCGGCGCTCCCCGGCGCGACTCGCGATCGCCCGCTTCGTCGAGGAGGAGCTGCTGCCGCAGCGGGAGGGCGCCGACCGCGTCCGTCGTCTGCGTCGCGGCCGCAGCCCGGTTCGCTACGCTGGGGAACGTGTCGACGCTCAGTGATCTCGTACTCGCGCAGGGGCGCGGCAGCCAGGCCGATGTCGATTGGCTGCACATGCTGGTGGCCGACGGCCAGCTGATCGCCGATCTGGCCTTCGCGGACCTCGTGGTGTGGGTGCCGACCGCATCCGGCAGCTTCGTGGCCGTCGCGCACGCCAGGCCGTCGAGTGCGGCGACGCTGTTCTACCGGGACTTCGTGGGCCAGGAGATCCGGCAGGAGTGGGTGCAGCAGGTCACCGAGGCCTTCGAGACCGCACGGATCGTCGACTCGTCCACTCCCGCGTGGTACGAGGAGACGCCCACCCGGGTGCGTGCCGTGCCTGTCATGCGTCGCCTGTCGCCCACCGGATCGAGCATCACGGCTGAGCCGATCGCCGTGCTCACCCGCCACACCAACCTCAGCGAGACGCGGACGCCGAGTCGGCAGGAGCTGACGTTCAACGAGTGCGCGAACGACCTGTCCGCCATGATCGCCTCCGGCGATTTCCCCGACCTCGGGGCGCCGACGGGTCCGCGACGCGGTGCCCCGCGTGCCTCGGACGGCCTCATCTGCCTCGACGTGGACGGGACGACGACCTTCGCGAGCCCGAACGCGCTGTCGGCATTCAACCGCATGGGCTTCGTCGACGAGCTCGAGGGGGAGTCGCTGGCCGAGGTGACGACCCGGGTGCTGACCGGGAGCCTGGTCGCCGACGAGTCCCTTCCCCTCGTCGTGACCGGCCGGGCGCCGTGGCGCACCGACATCGAGGCCCGCGGGGTCACCGTGTCGCTGCGGGCGATCCCGATCCGCAATCACGGCGAGCGGATCGGCGCGATCATCCTGAGCCGCGACGTGACGGAGCTGCGCCACCAGGAGCGCGAGCTGATCACGAATGACGCCACCATCCGGGAGATCCACCACCGGGTGAAGAACAACCTGCAGACCGTCGCGTCGCTGCTGCGCATCCAGGCCAGGCGCACCCACTCCGACGAGGCGCGCGAGGCCCTCACCCAGGCGATGCGCCGGGTCGCGGCGATCGCCGTCGTGCACGACACGCTCTCGGAGGGACTCGCCCAGAGCGTCGACTTCGATGCGGTCTTCGACCGTGTCCTGCTGCTCATCGCCGAGGTCGCGTCCGCGCACAACACGACGGTGCACCCGAAGTCGTCCGGCAGCTTCGGCGTGCTGCCGAGCGAGTACGCGACACCGCTCGCGCTCGCCCTCACGGAGCTCGTCACGAACGCCGTCGAGCACGGCCTCGCCGGGCGCGAGGGCGACGTGGAGATCATCGCGTCGCGCACGGACGACACGCTCAGCGTGAAGGTGCGCGACACCGGGTCCGGGCTGCCGGAGGGCAAGGTCGGCTCGGGGCTGGGCACTCAGATCGTGCGGACGCTGATCCAGGGCGAGCTCAGCGGGACCATCGACTGGCACACCGTGCTGGGCAGCGGCACGGAGGTCACGATCGACATCCCCCTGCGCTGGCTGACGAAGCCGTAGCGGGCGCCAGGCGCCGGCAGACAGACGGAACGCGCTCCCTCGGGAGCGCGTTCCGTCTGTTCAGAGACTAGGAGGCGCGACGGGCGCGGGCCGCGCGGCGCTTGAGGGCGCGGCGCTCGTCCTCGCTGAGGCCGCCCCAGACGCCGGAGTCCTGGCCGGTCTCGAGTGCGTACTGCAGGCAGATCTCGGTGACGTTGCAACGAGCGCAGACGGACTTGGCCTTCTCGATCTGGTCGACGGCCGGTCCGGTGTTCCCCACGGGGAAGAACAGCTCGGGGTCGGCAGTGAGGCAGGCGGCCTTGTCGCGCCAGTCCATGGGGGTGCTCCTTTGTGTTGCGTGGGTGCATGGCCGTATGGCCGAGAATGCAGCGGGGGTGACGGCCAAGTTGCAGGAAGTAAACTCAGGAGTGAACAGCTCACGACCCTGTGAGCAAAACTTGACCTCAAATATGGTCGCATAGTAAAAGAGTCGGATCAATAGTTTTGAATGGGATAACCCTGTGAATGCGCGTCCTCTTCGGGGGTCATCAGCCGAAGGATCCGACGTTCCGCCCGTGCCGAGCCGGCTCCTCATCGGCCTGCTCCGGGCCCTGCTGGTCGCCGAGGCGCTGCTCGTGGCTGGCGTCGCGGTCTGGTTCCTCGTCGAGCTCCTGACGGCCGAGCCGGCATCGTTCGCGAGCGCCGTCGCGCTGTTCGTGATCGTGCTCGTCGCGGCGGCCTTCGTCATCGCCATCGCCGTCGGCGCCCTGCGTTCGCAGCCGTGGATCCGCGGTGCGGCCGTCACCTGGCAGATCATCCAGATCGCCGTGGCCGCCGGATGCTTCCAGGGCCTCTACGCGAGGCCCGACATCGGCTGGGCCCTGCTGGTGCCCTCGCTCGCCGTCATCGCCCTGCTCGTCGCACCGCGGGTCCGCGTGGCCTTCGCCCGGCCGGAACCGGAGCCGATCGCCTGATCAGGCGTCGATCCCGAGCTTCTTGCGGAGCATGCTGATGTGCCCGGTGGCCTTGACGTTGTAGAGCGCGTAGCGGATGACCCCCTCGGCGTCGATGACGAAGGTCGAGCGGAGTGTTCCCGTCACGATGCGGCCGTAGGAGTTCTTCTCGCCCCACGTGCCGTAGGCACGGTGCACCGAGAGGGACTCGTCGGAGAGCAGCGGGAAGCTGATCGCGTCCTCCTCCTGGAAGCGCTTGAGCTTCGCGATCGGATCCTTCGAGATCCCGAGGACGCTGTAGCCGGCCCCGGCGAGCGATGCCAGGTTGTCGCGGAAGTCGCACGCCTGCGTCGTGCAGCCCGGGGTCATCGCCTCGGGGTAGAAGTAGACGATCACGTCGCGCCCGGCGTAGTCGCCGAGGGAGACGGAGCGGCCGTCCTGGTCGAGGAGGGTGAAGGCGGGGGCGGTGTCGCCGGGCTGGAGGCGGAGGGATTCGGTCATCCCTCCATCCTCCTAGAAAGCGGAGCGATCCGAGAACGTCGTGAGCAGTCGCTGCAGTGAATCGAGGCGGGCGGCGCCGGTCTCCCCGAGCTCCCCGGCGGCGACGGCCTCGTTGATGGCGCAGTCCGGCGCGTCCGGCAGGTGGGTGCAGCCGCGCGGACAGTGTTCGGCGACGGCGGCGAGGTCGGTGAACGACTTCAGGATGTTCGCCGTGTCGACATGGCCGAGGCCGAAGGATCGCACGCCGGGCGTGTCGATGACCCAGCCGCGCCCGGCCGGGACGTCGAGCCGCAGCGACACCGTCGACGATGACGTGTGGCGGCCACGGCCGGTGACGGTGTTGACCACGCCCGTCGCACGACGCGCCTCCGGGACCAGGGCGTTCACGAGCGTCGACTTGCCGACCCCCGAGTGGCCGACGAAGACCGTGTCGTGCCCGACGAGGGAGTCGATGATGACCTCGAGCGGCATCTCGTCCGACCGGCTGGTGAACACGGTCAGGTCGAGGCCCGCGAAATTGGCCAGGAACTCCTCCGGATCGGCCAGATCGGTCTTGGTGACGACGAGCATGGGGGTGATGCCGGCGTCGTAGGCGGCGACGAGGTAACGGTCGACCAGCCGGATGCGCGGCTCGGGATTCGCGGCGGCGACCACGATCAGCATCTGGTCGGCGTTGGCGACGACGACGCGTTCGACGGCATCCGTGTCGTCGGCGCTGCGGCGGAGGAGGGTCGTGCGCGGCTGGATGCGCACGATGCGGGCGAGCGTCCCGTCGTCGCCGGACGAGTCCCCGACGATGTCCACCCTGTCGCCGTTGACGACGGCCTGCTTGCGCAGCTCGCGAGCCCGTGCCGCGGTGACGAGGTGCTCGCTCTCGAGGTTCTCGTCGACGAGCACGGTGTAGCGCCCGCGGTCGACGCCGAGCACCCGGGCGGTGACGGCCTGCAGGTAGGCGGGGCGGGTCTTCGTGCGCGGCCGGTTCCCCTTGGGGTTCGGGCGGACCCTGATGTCGGCCTCGTCGAACTCGGGCTCGTCCTCGTCGTCATCCGTCTCCCACCAGCTCATGCGGACGGCCCGGCTCCGTCCGTGAGCATGGAGCGCCACATCGCGGTGAAGAGGGGGAGGGTCTTGGCGGTCGTGCCGACGTCGTGGATCTCCACGCCCGGCACCACGAGGCCGATGATGGCCCCCGTCGTGGCCATGCGATGGTCCGCATAGCTGCGCCAGGTGCCCCCGTGCAGCGCCGCCGGCTCGATGCGCAGTCCGTCCTCGAGTTCGGTCACCACTCCGCCGAGGCCGTTGATCTCCGCCGCGAGGGCGGCGAGGCGGTCGGTCTCGTGATGACGGATGTGGCCGATCCCCGTGAACTCGCTCGGCTCGTCGGCGAGGGCGGCGATGGCGACGAGGTTGGGGACAAGCTCCCCACCGGTCGAGAGATCGAGCCGCACGCCGCGGATGCGCTCACCGCCCGTGACGGTGACGCGGTCGCCGTCGCGCTCGACGGTGGCTCCGAACAGCGGGAGCAGGTCGAGCAGGTCGTCGCCGACCTGCGTCGTCGTGGCCGGCCAGCCCGGGATCGTGACGCTGCCGCCCGTGACGACGGCGGCGGCGAGGAACGGTGCTGCGTTCGACAGGTCGGGCTCGATCGCGACGTCGGCACCCGCGATGGGCCCGGGGGAGACGATCCAGTGGCCGGTCTCGGGCTGCGCCACCTGGACTCCGCGCCTGGCGAGGGTGTGGATGGTCATCTCGATGTGGGGCTGGCTGGGGAGGCGCTCGCCGTCGTGGCGCAGGTCGATGCCGTTCTCGAACCGGGCCGCGGCGAGCAGCAGGCCGGACACGAACTGGCTCGTGCTCGACGCGTCGATCGTGATGGCGCCGCCGGCGACGGTTCCCGTGCCGTGCACGGTGAAGGGAAGGGCGGCACGCGCGTCGTCGTTGATGTCGACGCCGAGGTCGCGCAGTGAGGAGATGGTGGTGGCCATCGGGCGGCGGCGGGCGCCCTCGTCGCCGTCGAAGGTCGTCGGACCGAGCGCGAGACCGGCGACGGGAGGCAGGAAGCGCATGACGGTTCCGGCCAGGCCGCAGTCGATCGTGGTCGAACCGGTGAGCTCGCCGGGGGTGATGACGAGGTCGTCGCCGTGCTCGCCGGATCCCGGCACCGCGTCGATGCGGGTGCCGAGCGCCCTGAGCGCCTCGACCATGAGGTCGCTGTCACGCGAGTGCAGGGGAGCGATGAGGCGGCTGGGACCGTCGGCGATGGCTGACAGCACCAGCTCGCGGTTGGTGAGCGATTTCGATCCGGGGAGGGAGACCGTCGCGCTGACGGGGCGGTTCGCGACGGGCGCCGGCCAGAGGGCGTCCTCGTGCTCCGGGCTGTCGTCGCCGTACGGGTTGAAGTCCGGTGCGGAATATCGGGAGATGAGCATCGGTTATCACGATAGTCGGTGTGCAAACGACAGATGGAGGGTTCGGTGGGAGCGACGGCAGTGCTCGAGCGCGATGCGGCGATGGCCGCGTCCGCTCCGTGGATGACGACGTCGACCATCGAGGACCTAGGATGGCCGGTGATGAATCCGGAACCAACCGAGGAGTCCGAGCCCTCTCTCGGAACGCTGTTCGAAGAGCAGGCCCTGCCTTTCATGGACCAGCTCTACGCCGCTGCGATGCGCATGACCAAGAACCCGTCGGATGCGGCGGACCTCGTGCAGGAGACCTACGTCAAGGCGTTCGCCGCCTTCCGTCAGTTCGAGCAGGGCACGAACCTCAAGGCGTGGCTGTACCGCATCCTCACGAACACGTTCATCAACACCTATCGCAAGAAGCAGCGTGAGCCCTATCAGGGCACGATCGACGAGCTCGAGGACTGGCAGCTCGGTGGAGCGACGTCGACGACGGCGATGGCGAGCCGTTCTGCCGAGGCCGAGGCGATCGATCACCTGCCGGACAGCGCCGTGAAGGACGCTCTGCAGGCGATCCCCGAGGACTTCCGGTTGGCGGTGTACCTCGCCGACGTCGAGGGATTCGCCTACCAGGAGATCGCCGACATCATGAAGACCCCCATCGGAACGGTGATGAGCCGCCTGCACCGTGGCAGGCGAATGCTGCGCGAGTCACTGGCCGAGTACGCCGCGGAGCAGGGCATCGGCACTGCCACCGCAAAGAAGACCGGGAGCAGAGAATGACCGACTGCGGATGCGAGAAGGCCAGGGCCGAGCTCGAGGAGTACCTGCACAACGAACTGTGCAGCGCGGACGCGCAGGACATCCGGGATCACCTCGCGAACTGCGCGGACTGCACCTCGGAGCACCACGTGGGACGCGTGCTCACCGAGACGGTGCAGCGGGCGTGCAAGGAGGCGGCTCCCGAGGAGCTGCGCGCACAGGTGCTCCTCAGCATCCGCACCTTCCAGTCGACCCACTGAGCCCGGCTGCTCCCGGTATCGGGGCGGTGGCAGCAACAACTAGCTAACTCGGTTAGCATTATCGTGTGAATCCCTCGTCGAAGCGCGCAGCGCCGTCGTCCTCTCGCGTTCCGACCTGGCTCCGGGTCACCATACCGGCCGTGCTCATCCTCGTCTGGTTCGGGCTGTTCGGCGCCGGAGGGGCGTCGTTCGGGGCGCTCAGCAGCGTCGTCGAGAACGACCAGTCCCAGTTCCTGCCGGCGGACTCCGAGGCCACGCAGGTCCAGGACCTGCAGGAGGGGTTCCGCAGCGGCGAGGTCATCCCGGCGATCGTGGTGTACCAGCGCGACGGCGGCCTCACCGATGCCGACACCGCTGCCATCGCGGCGGATGCCGACGCGTTCCAGTCGATCGACGGCGTGATCGCCGACGGCGTCTCGCCGGCCGTGGCGTCGGAGGACGGCGAGGCCGCCGAACTGTTCGTGCAGATCGACTCCGCCGCGGAGACCAAGGAGGTCGTCGGCGAGATGCGCGACCGCATCTCCGGCACGGCGGATGGCGGTCTCACCGCGGCCGTCACCGGCCCCGCC
Organism: Leifsonia sp.; assembly: GCA_040512695.1. GTDB lineage: Bacteria > Actinomycetota > Actinomycetes > Actinomycetales > Microbacteriaceae > Orlajensenia. Next base: position 28,768 of record JBEVEO010000095.1, read on the forward strand.
GGCTTCACGACCGACCTCGCCGGGGCCTTCTCCGGCATCGACGGCATCCTCCTCGGGGTCGCCCTGCTCGCGGTCTTCATCATCCTGATCATCGTCTACCGGTCGCCCCTGCTCCCGGTCATCGTCCTCGGCACGAGCCTGTCGGCGCTGTGCGCATCCGTGCTGGCCGTCGTCTCGCTCGCGCGCGCCGACATCCTGCTGCTGAACGGCCAGACCCAGGGCATCCTGTTCATCCTCGTGATCGGAGCGGCCACCGACTACTCGCTGCTCTACATCTCGCGCTACCGGGAGGCGCTGCACGTCCACGAGCGGAAGTGGCCTGCCACCCTGGCCGCACTGAAGGGCTCGTGGGAGCCCATCCTCGCGTCGGGTGGGACCGTCATCGCCGGTCTGCTCATGCTGCTCGCGAGCGAACTCAACTCGAACAAGATCCTCGGTCCCGTGGCCGCCATCGGCATCGTGTTCGCGGTCCTGGCCGCGTTGACGCTCCTGCCCGCGCTGCTGCTCTGGGCAGGGCGGGTCGCATTCTGGCCGGCGCGGCCCAAGGTCGCCGCCCACACCGCGGCCGACGACGTCATCGGCGCCACGGGGATCTGGCCGTGGGTGGCTCGGCTCGTCCGACGACGCCCGCGCGTCATCTGGATCGTCTCGACGCTCATCCTCGTCGTGCTCTCGCTCGGCCTGACCCAGCTGAAGGCCGACGGGGTGCCGACGAGCGAGTTCGTCCTCGGCGAGTCGCAGGCCCGAGACGGCCAGGCGGTGCTCGGCGAGCACTTCCCGGGCGGATCGGGAACTCCCGCCGTCATCATCGCCCCGGAGGCTGCCCTCGAGGACGTGGCCGCCGTCGTGCTGGCGACGGACGGCGTCTCCGGCCTCGCGGTGGTCTCGAACGACTCACCGAGCGGTTCGCTCCCGGTGACGGAGGACGGCATCCAGCCCGTCGGCCCTCCCGGCACCCCGGCCGGCGGCCCGACCGTGGTGGAAGGCAGCATCCAGCTCAACGCGACGCTGGACTACGCGAGCGACTCCGATGAGGCCGAGGCCGTCGTCGCCGATCTGCGGGACGGGCTCGCCGACGCGGGAACGGATACCCGGCCCGTGCTGGTCGGCGGTGCCACCGCAGTGGCTCTCGACACCAAGAACGCGGCCATCCACGATCGCAACCTCATCATCCCGCTCGTGCTGCTCGTCATCACGCTCATCCTCATGCTGCTCCTGCGCTCGATCGTCGCGCCGCTGCTGCTCATCGTCACCGTCGTGCTCTCGTTCGGGGCGGCCCTCGGGGTATCCGCGGTCGTCTTCGACAACGTCTTCGGATTCGCCGGAGCCGATCCGACGGTTCCCCTGTTCGGGTTCGTCTTCCTCGTCGCGCTGGGGGTGGACTACAACATCTTCCTGATGACGCGCGTGCGGGAGGAGAGCGTGCTGCACGGTGCCCGAGAGGGGGTGCTGCGCGGCCTGGTGGTCACGGGCGGCGTCATCACGTCGGCCGGCCTCGTGCTCGCGGCGACGTTCGCGGCGCTCGGGGTGCTGCCGATCCTGTTCCTCGTGCAGCTCTCGTTCATCGTGGCCTTCGGCGTGCTGCTGGACACGTTCCTCGTCCGGTCCCTGCTGGTGCCTGCGTTGTCGTACGACATCGGCCGCGCGATCTGGTGGCCGTCGAGACTGTCGAGGACGCGCGGAGCGGCGCAGTAGCCGCAGAGGACCGGGTGCACGAGAAGAGGCCGGTCCCGCGGGGCCGGCCTCCTCTCGATCCTGCAGCGTGCCGCTACAGCGTGAGCGCGTGCTTGATGAGCTCGGCCTGCTCCACGGCGTGGCGCTTGGCCGAGCCTGCCGCCGGGGCGGCGGACGCCGGACGGGAGATGACGCCGACAGGGCGCGGGCCCAGCTTGCTCGTCTCGAGGATGAAGTACGGCCAGGCGCCCTGGTTCTCGGGCTCGTCCTGGATCCAGTACAGCTCGGCGTCGGGGTACTGGTCCGCGACCGCCTTCAGCTCGGCGGCCGGCAGCGGGTAGTACTGCTCGAGGCGCACGAGCGCGATCTCGGGGTTCGGGTTCTTCTCCAGTTCGCCGCGCAGGTCGTAGTAGATCTTGCCTGCCATGAACAGCACCCGCTTGACCGCGGCCTTGTCGGTGATGCGGACGTCGTCGATCACCGGCTCGAAGCGGCCGCTGGTGAAGTCGGCGACCTCGCTCGTGGCCCCGCGGAGACGGAGCATGGCCTTCGGGGTGAACACCACGAGCGGACGGCGCGGGCGCTGGTACGCCTGGCGCCGGAGCAGGTGGAAGTACGACGCCGGGGTCGAGGGTCGCGCGACCGTCATGTTGTTCTCGGCGCAGAGCTGCAGGAAGCGCTCGATGCGCGCCGAGGAGTGGTCGGGCCCCTGGCCCTCGTAGCCGTGGGGGAGGAGCAGCACGACGCTCGAGCGCTGGCCCCACTTCTGCTCGGCTGAGGAGATGAACTCGTCGATGATGGTCTGCGCGCCGTTGGCGAAGTCGCCGAACTGCGCCTCCCAGAGGACCAGCGCATCCGCACGCTCGACCGAGTAGCCGTACTCGAAGCCCATCGCCGCGTACTCGCTGAGCAGAGAGTCGTAGATCCAGAACCTGGCCTGGTTCTCCGACAGGTTCGCGAGCGGCAGCCATTCCTGTCCGTTCGCCCGGTCGTGCAGGACGGCATGCCGCTGCACGAAGGTTCCGCGGCGGGCGTCCTGGCCGGCGAAGCGCACGGGGGTGCCTTCGATGAGCAGCGAACCGAGCGCGAGGAGCTCGCCGAACGCCCAGTCGATGGCGCCGTTGCGGCTCATCTCGAGTCGCTTCTGCAGGAGCTGCTGGAGCTTGTTGTGCACCGTGAAGCCGGACGGCTTGTTGTTGAAGGCGTCACCGATGAGGTGGACGACCTGCTCGGAGACGCCGGTCGTGTCCGGCTCGCCCGCTGCGCTGCCCGAGCCGTCGTCGGTGATGATGCTGAGCGGCGTCGTCTGGGCGGCGTGCGTCTCCATGAAGGCGCGCTCGAGGCGGTCCTGGAAGTCGGCGTGCGCCTGCTCGTACTCCTCCTCGGTGATGTCGCCACGACCGACGAGGGCCTCCGTGTAGAGCTTCCTCACGCTGCGCTTGGCCTCGATGAGGTTGTACATCAGCGGCTGCGTCATCGAGGGGTCGTCGCCCTCGTTGTGACCGCGGCGGCGGTACGAGATGAGGTCGATGACGACGTCCTTGTGGAATTCCTGGCGGTAGTCGTAGGCCAGCTGTGCGACGCGCACCACGGCCTCCGGGTCGTCGCCGTTCACATGGAAGATCGGCGCCTGGATGGTCTTGGCGACATCCGTCGCGTAGATCGACGTGCGACCCTCAGACGGCGGCGTCGTGAAGCCGACCTGGTTGTTGACGACGAGGTGGATGGTTCCGCCGGTGCGGTAGCCGCGCAGCTGCGACATCTGCATCGTCTCGACGACGACGCCCTGGCCGGCCATGGCCGCGTCGCCGTGGATGAGGATCGGCAGAGTCGAGAAGGTGCCGACGGGCTTCCGGTCCTGCTTGGCGCGCACGATGCCCTCGAGCACGCCGTCGACGGCCTCGAGGTGCGAGGGGTTGGCCGCCAGGTAGACGCCGATCTCCTCGCCGTTCGCGCCCGTGAACGTACCCTCGGTGCCGAGGTGGTACTTCACGTCGCCCGAGCCGGAGCCGGCCATGTGGCCCTCGAACTCCTGGAAGATCTGGCCGTAGGTCTTGCCGGCGATGTTGGTGAGCACATTGAGCCTGCCGCGGTGCGCCATGCCGATGGCGACCTCGTCGAGGCCGTCCTCGGCCGCGCCCTGCAGGATCTGGTCGAGCAGCGCGATCGTTGACTCGCCGCCCTCGAGGCTGGAGCGCTTCTGCCCGACGTACTTCGTCTGCAGGAAGGTCTCGAAGGCCTCGGCCTCGTTGAGCTTGCCCAGGATGCGCATCTGCTCGTCGTGGGTCGGCTTCTCGTACTTGCGCTCGACCTGGCCCTGCATCCAGGCCCGCTGCGCCGGGTCCTGGATGTGCATGTACTCGATGCCGGTCGTGCGGCAGTACGAGTCGCGGAGGACGCCGAGGATGTCGCGGAGCAGGGCGGAACGCTTGTCACCGAATCCGCCGGTGACGAACTCGCGGTCGAGGTCCCAGAAGGTGAGGCCGTGGCTCGCGATGTCGAGGTCGGGGTGCGAACGCTGCACGTACTCGAGCGGGTCGATGTCCGCCATGAGGTGGCCGCGCACCCGGAAGGCGTTGATGAGCTCCTGCACGCGGGCCGTCTTGTCGATGGCGCTCGCGACGTCGACGCTGATGTCGGGCGCCCACTCGATCGGGGCGTACGGGATGCGCAGTGCCGCGAAGATGTCGCTGTAGAAGGTGCGCTGCCCGGTGAGGAGCTCGTGCACGACCTTCAGGTACTCACCGGACCCTGCGCCCTGGATGACGCGGTGGTCGTACGTGCTGGTGAGCGTGATGGTCTTGCCGATGGCGAGACCGGCGAGCGTCTTCTCGCTCGAGCCCTGGAACTCGGCCGGGTACTCGAGAGCGCCTGCGCCGATGATGCAGCCCTGGCCGCGCATGAGCCGGGGGACCGAGTGCACCGTTCCGATGCCGCCGGGGTTCGTGAGCGAGATCGAGGCGCCGGAGAAGTCGTCGGCGGTGAGCTTGTTGGCGCGGGCGCGCTGCACGAGGTCCTCGTAGGCCGACAGGTAGTCGCCGAAGGTCATCGTGTCCGCCCGCTTGATCGCGGGGACGAGGAGGGCGCGCGAGCCGTCCGGCTTCGGGATGTCGATCGCGATGCCGAGCCCGATGTGGGCGGGCTTGACGATCGACGGCTTGCCGTCGACCTCTGCGTAGTAGACGTTCTGGCTCGGGAACTCCTTGAGCGCCTGGATGAGCGCCCAGCCGATGAGGTGCGTGAACGAGATCTTGCCGCCGCGCGAGCGCTTGAGGTGATTGTTGATCACGATGCGGTTGTCGATCATGAGCTTGGCCGGGATCGTGCGCACGCTCGTCGCGGTCGGCACCGTGAGGCTGGCGTCCATGTTCGTGGCGAGACTCTTCGCCATGCCGCGGAGGGGGACGATCTCGTCCTTCGGCGCCTCGGTGGCGACATCGGTGACGATCGGCTGCGGGCTCGTGATGGGCACGTCAGCCGGCACCGGCACGGGCTTGGGGGCGACCGACGTGGTGCGGGCGGCCGGCTGCGATCCGATGATCGGGATGGGGGCGGTGAGCGGACGGGTGGCGTTCGGCTCGGCCGAGGCCGGCTCGGCGGCCGGAGACTCCGGGGCCGTCTCAGCCGGTGCGGCCTGTTCGCCGCTCGATTCCGTCGGTGCTGCCGGGGCTGCTGCGTGCGCAGCGGCGCCCTTCTTGGCCTCGACCTGCTGGTGATAGCTCTCGAGGACCGGCCACCATGATGGATCGACCGAATCCTTGTCGACGGCGTACTTCTCGTACATCTCGTCGACGAGCCATTCATTGGCTCCGAACTCGGCCGACGTGGCCTCGTCTGAACTTGACCCGGTCAATTGGCTCGACACAGCCGATCGCCCACTCTCTCCGTTGAATCCTTGCAACTCCCGCGCCCGTCGGTACCCCGACGTCCACGCACCGTCACAAGCCTAATCCCCTTGGCCGCCCGCACGGTTCCCCCGAATGAGGCAACAGGGCGAGCGGGTGCTGCGTCAGCCGACGCCTGAGGTCTAGCGTTGGGGGCATGGAGTTCTATCGAGCGACGCCGACCCATGACCTGACCTACTCGGACGTGTTCCTCGTTCCCAGCAGATCCGAGCTGAAGAGCCGATTCGACGTCTCGCTCGCCCCCGACGACGGGACGGCGGCGACCATCCCGATCGTCTCGGCGAACATGAACTCCGTGACGGGCCCCCGGCTGGCGGCGACACTCGCCAGGCGCGGCGGCCTCGGCGTCCTCCCTCAGGACATGAACCTGCAGGACCTCGATGCGGCGATCCGGTGGGTGAAGGACCAGCCGGTGCAGTTCGACACCCCGCTGGTGCTCCGGCCGGACGAGACGGTGGCGGATGCGCTGCTGCGGGTCCCGGCCGTGCACGGGCACGGGATCGTGCTGCACGACGACGAGGACAACTACCTCGGTGCCATCGGAGCCGCCCGGCTCGAGACCGCGCTTCCCGATGCCCGCCTCGGGGACCTGCTGCACGGTCGCATCACCGCGATCGACGCCGAGGACGTCGACAGCGCCAGGGCCGCGTTCGACCTCATGCTCGCCGCCGACCTCGACTTCGTGCCGGTGCTGAGCCACGGATCGGTGGTCGGGACGCTCAGCCGCAAGAGCGCTCTGCGCGGGACCATCTACTCGCCCACCCTCGACGCCGACGGCCGGCTGCAGGTCGCCGTCGCCCTCGGGATCAACGGCGACATCGCCGCGAAGGCCATGGCCTTCGCAGCCGCCGGGGTCGACGTCCTCGTCATCGACACGGCGCACGGCCACCAGGAGGGCATGATCCGCGCCATCCGCACCGTCAAGGAGCTGGGCCTCGGCCTGCCGATCGTCGCGGGCAACATCGTGACGGCCGACGGCGTGAAGGATCTCGTGGATGCGGGCGCCGACATCCTCAAGGTGGGCGTCGGCCCTGGAGCGATGTGCACGACCCGCCTGATGACCGCCGTCGGGCGGCCCCAGTTCTCCGCGGTGCTCGAGACGGCCGAGGCCGCGCGGACGCACGGTGCTCACGTCTGGGCCGACGGCGGGGTGCGGTACCCCCGCGACGTCGCCCTCGCGCTGGCGGCCGGCGCATCCTCGGTGATGATCGGATCCTGGTTCGCCGGCACGATCGAGGCGCCGGGCCAGCTCGCGAAGGATGCGGCCGGTGCGCTGTACAAGGAGAGCTGGGGCATGGCGTCCACCAAGGCGGTGCGGGCGCGGTTCGGACGCCTCGACGCCTTCGACCTCGCCCGCAAGGAGTTGTTCGCAGAGGGGATCTCGTCGAGTCGCATCTACCTCGACCCGCTGCGGCCCTCCCTCGAGGACCTGCTCGACATGATCACCTCGGGGCTGCGCAGCTCGTTCACCTACGCCGGAGCGAGCTCGCTCGGCGAGTTCTCGGAGCGTGCCCTCGTCGGCATCCAGTCGGCAGCCGGCTACGAGGAGGGCAAGGCGCTCCCCGTCAGCTGGTGAGTGCGGAGCGCGTCAGCGCGGCAGGCGCCGGAAACGGGCGGTTCCGGCCGATATGATGGGCTGACGATGGATGACCCGCCCAGTAGCACCCCCGGCCATAGACCTTCGCCCGTGACCTGCGGGGGTGACGCCTGTGTCTGAGTGGATCATGCTCGGAATCGGCCTCATCCTGACCGTCGGCACGGGCTTCTTCGTTGCGAGCGAGTTCGCGCTCGTCAACCTCGATCGAGCCGATCTCGAAGCGCGCCGCGATCGGGGCGAGACCCGCCTGCAGATGACCATCGCGGCCCTCGCCCAGACGTCGACCCACCTCTCGAGCGCCCAGCTGGGCATCACGATCACCACGCTGCTCACCGGGTACATGTTCGAGCCGGCGATCACCTCGCTGCTGTCCGGCCCGTTCGAGGCGTGGGGCATCCCGGCCGCCGTCGCGACGGTCGTCGCGACGATCCTCGCCGTGACGGTGGCGACGCTCCTGTCGATGATCCTGGGCGAGCTGATCCCGAAGAACCTCGCCCTCGCCATGCCGCTGGCGACCGCGAAGGTGGTCATCCCCTTCCAGACGGCGTTCACCTGGGTCTTCAAGCCCGCCGTCGTCGTGCTGAACGGCAGCGCGAACGGCCTGCTCCGGATGATCGGCGTCGAGCCGAAGGAGGAGCTCTCCGGTGCACGCACCGCCGACGAGCTCTCGAGCCTCGTGCGCCGGTCGGCCAGCGCCGGGGTCCTGGAGAGCGATACGGCGTCGCTGCTCAACCGCACGCTGCAGTTCGCCGATCACACCGCATCCGACGTGATGACGCCCCGTCCACGCCTGGTGAGCGTTCAGCGCGCCGAGTCGGCAGCCACGGTCCTGGAGCTCGCGGCCCAGACCGGGCACTCCCGCTTCCCCGTCATCGACGAGGACGTCGACGACGTCGTCGGGTTCGTGCACGTCAAGCAGGCGATGGCCGTGCCGCGCGCCCGTCGCGCCGACGTACCGGTCTCGGCCCTCCAGTCGGAGGCGCTGCGCGTTCCGGAGACCATGCGCCTCGACACCCTCCTGGGCGAGCTGCGCGGGCGCGGCTACCAGATGGCCGTCGTCGTCGACGAGTACGGGGGGACCGCGGGGGTCGCGACCCTCGAGGACCTCGTCGAGGAGCTGATCGGCGAGGTGGCCGACGAGCACGACCGGTCTCGGGCCGGCATCGTCCGCCGCGGGCGGGCGATCAGCTTCCCCGGCATGCTGCGACCCGACGAACTGCAGGAGAGCACCGATCTCGTGGTCCCGGAGGACGGCACCTACGAGACCGTCGCCGGTTTCGTCATGTCGGAGCTCGGTCGACTGCCGATCGTGGGGGACACCGTGCTCATCGACGGCGGCGAACTGCGCGTCGAGCGCCTCGACGGCCGTCGGATCGACCGCCTGCGCTTCACCCCCGACGAGCCGGATGCCCCGCTCGTCGACCGCCCGGACGGCGACCGCCAGAAGGCCGACCGCCAGGGGGCCGACCGCCAGAGGGCCGACAGAGGCAAGGCCGACGAGAGGAGGCCGTCGTGAACGACTGGGCCGGCATCCTCTGGCTGTTCGTGCTGCTCGCCGTCAACGCCTTCTTCGTCGGCGCCGAGTTCGCCGTCATCTCCGCTCGGCGCTCCCAGATCGAGCCGCTCGCCGAGAAGGGCAGTCGTCGTGCCAAGACCGCGCTGTGGGCGATGGAGCACGCGACCCTCATGCTCGCCGCCTGCCAGCTCGGCATCACCGTGTGCTCGCTCGTGATCCTCAACGTCTCCGAGCCCGCGATCCACCACCTGCTGGAGGGTCCGCTCGCCCTCACGGGCTGGTCGGAGGAGGTCATCGGCACGGTGGCGTTCATCATCGCCCTGCTCCTCGTCTCGTACCTGCACGTGGTGCTGGGCGAGATGGTGCCGAAGAACCTCTCGTTCACGGCGCCCGACAAGGCCGTGCTGCTGCTCGCGACGCCGCTCGTGTTCATCGCCCGCGTGTTCCGCCACGTGATCGGCGCCCTGAACGCCGTCGCGAACGGCTCGCTGCGACTCTTCGGCGTCGAGCCCAAGTCCGAGGCGAACAGCACGTTCACGCTCGACGAGGTGGCGACGATCGTCAGCCAGTCGAAGCGGGAGGGCGTTCTCAAGGACAGCACGGGCGCGCTCAACGCCGCGTTCGAGTTCACCACGAAGAAGGTGCGGGATGTCGCGGTGCCGCTCGACCAGGTCGTGAGCCTGCCGGAGACCCTCACCCCGACCGACCTCGAGCGCGCCGTCGCCAAGCACGGCTTCTCCCGCTACCTCATCGTCGACGAGGACGGGACGCCGACCGGCTACCTGCACCTCAAGGACGTCATCGACCTGGACCTCGCCGGAGGTGCGAAGGCCGACTCGCCGGTGCCGGCCAAGCGCATCCGCCAGCTGGCGTCCATGTACGACGCGACGGACCTCGAGGACGCCCTCGCGTCGATGCGCCGCACGGGCGCGCACCTGGCGCAGGCTTTCGACGCCGATGGCCGCACGACGGGCGTGCTGTTCCTCGAGGACATCATCGAGGAGCTGGTCGGGGAGGTTCAGGACGCCACCCGACGGGAGCGCTGAGCTGCCTGCGGAGTACCATGTGAGCGGGGCTCAACAGAAGGAATGCTCATGTTGAACGCGAAATCCGCTGCCGCCGTCCTCCCCGCATCCGACCTCGATCGCGCGCGGCAGTACTACAACGACAAGCTCGGCTGGGAACCGACCGGCCAGGATGCCGGCGGCCTCATGTACACGATCGGGTCCACCGAGCTGTACGTGTACGAGACCACCTTCGCCGGGACGGCTCAGAACACCGCCTTCATGGTCGAGGTCGACGATATCGAGGCCGCCGTCGCCGAGCTGCGCGGCGCCGGCGTCGCGTTCGCCGACTACGACATGCCCGGCCTCACGACCGTGAACGGCATCGCCGACCTGGAGGGCGAGAAGGCGGCCTGGTTCACCGACAGCGAGGGCAACATCATCGCCCTCGGTCAGCGGAGCGGCTGACTCACCAGGTGCCGCCGCTGACCGCCGGGCGTGCCCGGAGGTACTGCGGCGGCCAGTAGTCGAGTTCGACGCCGAGTTCCTCGGCGGCGCGGAGCGGGAAGTGCGGGTCGCGCATCATCGCGCGGCCCAGCATGACGGCATCCGCCTGCCCCGACGCCACGATCGCCTCGGCCTGCGCCGCGTCGGTGATGAGCCCGACGGCGGCGACCGGAACGCCGGCCGTCCGCTTGACGAACTCCGCGAACGGCACCTGGTAGCCGGGTCCGAGCGGGATGCGGACGCGCGCGATGTTCCCGCCGCTCGAGATGTCGAACAGGTCGGCTCCGGCGTCCCGGGCCCAGCCGGCGACCGTCGCCGTCTGCTGCTCGTCCCAGCCGCCGTCGGCGTAGTCGCTCGCCGAGAACCGCACGAGCACGGGGAACGCGTCCCCGACGGCATCCCGGACGGCTGCGACGATCTCGAGGAGCAGCCTGGCCCGGTTCTCCAGCGTTCCGCCGTACTCGTCGGTGCGGTGGTTGCTGAGCGGCGACAGGAACTGGTGCACGAGATAGCCGTGCGCCGCGTGCACCTCGACGAGGTCGAACCCGGCGCGCTTCGAGCGGGCGGCGGCCTCTGCGAAGGCGTGCACGATCACGCCGATCTCCGGACGGTCGAGGGTCTGCGGTGCATCGAGGTCGCCGAAGGCCTGGTCGGAGGCGGACACCGTCTGCCAGCCGCCGTCCTGCGGCTTCATGGTGCCGTGCTGCTCGTGGCCCCATTCCGGCCAGACGGACGCCTTGCGTCCGGCGTGGGCGAGCTGGATGCCGGCCGCAGCGCCCTGGGAGTGCAGGAATTCCACGATGCGCGCCCACGCGACCGCCTGCTGGCCGTTCCAGATGCCGGTGTCCTCATCGGAGATGCGCCCGTCCGGTACGACGGCGGACGCCTCGGCGATGACGAGACCGGCCCCTCCCATGGCCATCGCGCCGAGGTGGGCGAGATGCCAGTCGTGGGGCACGCCGTCCTTCTTCGTCACGGAGTACTGGCACAGCGGTGGCACCCAGAGGCGATTGCGGATGGTGAGGCCCCGCACCGTGATCGGCTGGAAGAGGGCGCTCATGCGCTGGCCAGCCCGGTGAGGAACCTGCGCAGTTCGTCGGGGGAGGTGAAGACGTGGCCCGTGATGCCGAGCGCCGCGGCACCGGCGATGTTCTCCGCCTTGTTGTCGATGAACACCATCTCCTCGGCGGAGATCCCGAGTTCGTCGAGCACGTGACGGTAGATGGCGGCATCCGGCTTGACCAGGAGGAGCTCTCCGCTGACGAACGTGCGCTCGAACAGGGCGCCGAAGGATCCGTTGCGGAAGAAGCTGGAGAAGTCGGGACCGGCGTTGGAGAGCAGCGCGAGGCGGGTTCCCCCCGCTGCGAGGTCCTCGATGACCCGGATGGTGCCCGTGTTGATGCTGAGCCAGCCGGAGAAGTCGATGACCCAGAGGCCGTGAACGGTCTCCGGCGGCCAGTCGCGACCGGCCGCGGCACCGATGCCCGCCCAGTAGTCGACGATCGAGACGGTGCCCTCATCGAGCGCCTCCCGTCCCGCCCAGTACGCGGCCCAGAACGCCTCAGCGTCCGCGGGGTCGATGCCGGCGGTCGCGAGGAGCTCGGCGCGATTCTGCTCGGTGGGGGAGTGCGAGATGACCTCGCCGTAGTCGAAGACCACGACGTGTCCCGGCAGGCTGATGGGGTGCGAAGCTGTTCGATTCATCTCCTGCAACCTATCGTGAGAGCATGACCGACGCCGCAGACCTCACCGAGTGGACGGCGGCGGATGCCCGTCGGTGGATCCGGGTGCCCGGACCCGGCGACGACAAGTACAGCCACGGCGTGCTCGGGGTCATCACCGGGTCGCGCGACTATCCGGGCGCGGCGGTCCTCGGCGTCGAGGCCGCTGCACGCACCGGCGTCGGCATGGTGCGCTACATCGGGCCCAAGGATGTCGCGAGCATGGTGATCGCGCGACGCCCCGAGGTCGTCGCTCGGGCCGGTCGCGTCCAGGCGTGGCTCATCGGCTCCGGAATGGACGCCTCCCGGCGCTCCTTCGTGCTCGCCGGCGAGCTCCAGCAGGCGCTCGCCGTCGGACTGCCGACGGTGCTCGACGCCGGCGCCCTGGATCTCGTCGGGGACTCGCGCGGTCCGACCGTCATCACTCCGCACGGACGCGAGCTCGCCGGTCTCCTCTCCCCGCGGATCCCCGGCGCGTCGGCCGAGGCGATCCTGGCCGAGCCCGCCTCCTGGGCGGCCCGGGCGGCCGACGAGTTCGGCGCCACCGTGCTGCTGAAGGGCTCGACGACGTACGTCGCGCACCCGGGGGAGCGCACGATCGCCATCCGGGATGCGCCGGGCTGGCTCGCGACGGCGGGAACCGGCGACGTGCTCGCCGGCATCCTGGGCGCACTGCTCGCGACGAACACGTCCAGGCTCGAGGCGGAGATCGACGGCGCCCTTCCCGCGCTCGCCGCGACGGCGTCGTTCATCCACGGCCGGGCGGCCGCGTCGGCGTCCGGCGGCGGACCGATCGCCGCGCTCGACGTCGCCGAGCACGTGCCTGCGACGATCGCGGCGCTCCTGACCGGCTAGGCGGGCGTCATCCGGCGAAGCGGGAGAGGAACTCCCGCGTGCGCGGATTCTCCGAGTGCTCGAACAGCTGGGCCGGCGGTCCGGCCTCGGCGATGACCCCCTTGTCGAGGAAGACGACCCGGTGGGCGACATCGCGGGCGAACGCCATCTCGTGCGTGGCCATGAGGATCGTCGAGCCGCCGCGGCCGAGTTCGCGCACCAGGTCGAGCACCTCGCCGACGAGCTCCGGATCGAGCGCGCTCGTGATCTCGTCGAGGAGGAGGAGCTCGGGATCCGTCGCGATCGCCCGGACGATGGCCGCCCGCTGCTGCTGGCCGCCCGAGAGCCGGTCGGGGAAGTCCTTCGCCTTGTCGGCGAGGCCGATGTGGTCGAGCAGCTCGAAGGCCCGCTTCTCGGCCTCGGCGCGTGGCCGCCGGTGCACCGTCCGGCTCGCCAGGGTGACGTTGTCGAGCACGCTGAGGTGCGGGAACAGGTTGAAGTGCTGGAACACGACGCCGATCCTGGCGCGCACCCGGTCTGCCTTCGTGCGCGGGTCGCTGATGTCGTCGTCTCCGAGGAACACCTGGCCGTCATCGACCTGCTCGAGCAGGTTCGCCGTGCGCAGCAGGGTGGACTTGCCGGAGCCGCTCGCCCCGATGAGTGCGACGATCTCGTGCTTGTGCACTGTGAGGTCGATTCCGCGCAGCACCTCGTTGCCCTCGAAGGCCTTGCGGACGCCGACGAATCGCAGGACCGCCGTCTCCTCGCTCATACGATGCTCCCCATCTGCTCGCGACGGCGTACCCGGGCGGAGTACGAGTCGGTGAGGCGGATCATCGGGAGGGCCAGCAGGAAGAACAGCAGCCCGGCCACGATGTACGGCGTGAAGTTGAAGAACTGGGCCGTCTCGATCTGCGCCGCGCGCACGGCGTCGACCGCGCCGAGCACGGAGATGAGCCCGACGTCCTTCTGCAATGCCACGAAGTCGTTCATGAGGGCCGGGGTGACCTTCCGCACGGCCTGGGGGAGGATGACCTTCCGCATGGCCTGCCCGTAGCCGAGTCCGAGCGACCGGGCGGCGAGACGCTGCGACGGGTGCACGGCTTCGATGCCGGCCCGGAACACCTCCGAGACGTATGCCGAATACGTGATGGTGAGTGCGACGGTCCCCCAGAACTCGGCTGGCATGCGGGGGAAGGCGCCGAGTCCGGGGATGCCGTAGCCGACCACATAGAGCACGATGATGAGCGGCAGCCCGCGGAACAGGTCGGTGTAGCCTGCGGCGATCGCGCGCAGGGGGAAGAACACCGGACCGCGCAGCGTGCGGAGCGTGGCGAGGACGAGCGAGAACACCGCGACGCCGATGACAGAGTAGAACAGCACCCGGACGTTGAGCCAGAAGCCCTCGATGATGCGCGGGAACGACTCCACGGCGACGTCCCAGTTGAAGAACGTCTCCTGGACCCGGCTCCACCCCGGGGTGTTCACGACCAGCACCCAGACGAGCACGGCGAAGACGAGCGTGCTCAGGATGCTGACGATGACGGATCGGGTGGTCTGCTGACGGCGGAATGCCCGGCGGTCGAGTTCGATCGGACTCGGCGGCCGGGCATCGATCCCGGTGGTGCTCACTGGCTCAGATTAGTGGAGCGGTCATCACTTGAGGATCGGAGCGGTGTCGTCCGATCCGAGCCATTCGGCTGCCAGCTTGTCGAGGGTTCCGTCGGCGCGGAGGGCATCGACGGCGGCCGTGACCTTCTTCGTCAGCGGGCTGTCCTTGGCGAGCACGAGGCCGAACTGGTCGCCGGCCGTGCCATCGGCCTGCGGGAGCTGACCGATGATCTTGCCGCCGTCGAGCTCGGCGCCGGTGAGGTAGAACGCCGTCGGCAGGTCGACGACGATCGCGTCGACGGTTCCGTTCTGCAGGGCGAGCTTGGCGTCGTCGTTGGAGTTGAACACCTGGGCCTGGCTGTCGGGCTGGATGACGTCCTCCACCGCGGTCAGGCTCGTGGTGCCCGTCTGGGCTCCGATGGAGAACTTCTTGAGGTCGGCGATGGAGGTGGCGCCGGCGGCGGGGGACGAGTCGATCGTGACGACGGTCTGGGTGGTCTCGTAGTAGGGCGATGAGAAGTCGACCGCCTGCTTGCGCTCATCCGTGATGGAGAACTGCTGCAGGTTGAAGTCGAAGGTCTTGGGCCCGGGAGCGATGGCCTCGTCGAAGGTGGTGCGCACCCATTCCACGTCGGAGTCGGTGAAGCCGAGCTGGCCGGCCACGGCGTATGCCACGGCCGCCTCGAAGCCGTCGCCGGACTCCGGGGCGTCGTCGATGACCCAGGGGTAGTACGCGGGCTCCGCCGTGGCGATGGTGAGCTTTCCGTCGGTGACGTAGCCGTCGGCCGATGCGCTGGACGAGTCGGAGGAGCCGGACGCGCAGCCGGTGAGTACGAAGGCCGTCGAGACGACGGCGGCGACGGCGACGGCGCGACTGAGGATGCTGTGGCGGGGCATGGTGGTCTCCAAGGGCAGGGGCTGGGTCCTCCAGCTTGCCGCACCGGACGGGAGCCTGGCCAACCCGGTGACGTGGTGTGACATCGGTAGCATGGCCCGATGACGACCTCTGCGATCGCCACGTCGGCCGGCCCTCGCCTCGGGAGTCGTCTGGCGCGGATCGCGCGCAGTCCGGTCGCCCTCTGGCTCGCGTTCGCTGCGGTGCACGCCTGGCTCGTCTACCTCGCCATGAACGCCCCCGGGCTCCCGCTCGGCGACGTGTCGCACGTGTACACCTCGTGGATGGCGCGCGCGGCCGACGGCTACGTGCTCGGCATCGACGGGCCGTGGGTGTATCCGATCCTGGCCATCGCGCCGATCGCCGCCGCCGCCGTCTTCGGGCTGGGGAACTACGTGCAGGCCTGGCTGCTGCTCGTCGTCGTTCTCGACGCGGCGGCATTCGCCGTGCTCATCGGCGTGCGACGCGGACCGGCAGCCCGGCACGTCGCCGCCTGGTGGTGGCTGGCGTTCCTGGCCATGCTCGGGCCGATCGCCATCGGCCGGATCGATGCCGTCACGGTGCCCATCGCGCTCGTCGCCGTGCTGCTCGCGGCCGGCCGGCCCCGCCTGGCGGCCGTGCTGCTGACCGTCGCCATGTGGATCAAGATCTGGCCGGCCGCCGTCATCGCGGCCTTCTTCATCACGTCCCGCGACCGGGTGCGCATCCTCGTCGCCGTCCTCGGAACCAGTTCGGTGATCATCGTGGTCGCCCTGCTCCTCGGCAGCGGCTGGAACGTGTTCAGCTTCATCTCGGAGCAGACCGGACGCGGCATCCAGATCGAATCGCCCGTCGCCGCGATCTGGATGTGGCAGGCGGCTGCCGGCGTACCCGGCGCGAGCGTCTACTACGACCATGACATCCTCACGTTCCAGGTGACCGGACAGGGCACGGAGATCGCGAGCGCCGTCATGACCCCGCTGCTCGTGCTCGTCGTCGGGTCGATCGTCGCCATCGGTGTGCGCTCGCAACTGCGCGGTGCCGCATTCGGGGCGATCTTCCCGCCGCTCACCCTGGCGCTGGTGCTCGCTTTCATCGTGATCAACAAGGTGGGATCGCCCCAGTTCATCTGCTGGCTGGCCGTGCCCATCGTCATCGGGCTGGTCTATCGGGGCCGGCGCTATCGGCTGCCCGCGCTCGCCGCCCTGGCCCTCGCCGGGCTCACCCAGTCCATCTACCCGTACCTGTACGACTGGCTGCTCATCGCCGACCCGGCGCTCGTCACCCTCGTGACCGTCCGCAACCTCCTCGAGATCGGATTGCTCGTGTGGGCGGTCGTGGCTGTCTGGAAGAGTGGGAGTGGCACGCACGAGGCGGCCGACTGACTCGGGAGGCATCATGCTCGTCGCATTCTCCATCGCTCCATCCGGGACCGGCCGCTCCGACGGTTCGGTGCACGATGCGGTCGCCGCGGCCGTGCGCATCGTGAGGGACTCGGGACTGCCGAACCGCACCGACTCGATGTTCACGACCATCGAGGGGGAGTGGGACGAGGTCTTCGCCGTCATCAAGGACGCGACGGAGGCCGTGGGCGAATACGGCTCGCGCGTCTCGCTCGTGCTAAAGGCCGACATCAGGCCCGGCTACACCCATGAGCTCACCGGCAAGCTCGACCGGCTCGAGGCCGCCATGGAGAACGACGGCTGAGCCTCCAGAGCGCCCTCCGGCGTCGCAGACGGCGCTAGTCGAATCGATTCGATTCTCGGGTACAGTGGTCGGGTGACCCTCGAAGAGAGCGGGCCGTCGACACTGTCGCCGGCCCGCATCCGTTTGGCCCTGCTCGCACTCGCGCTGGGCGGCTTCGGCATCGGTTCCACCGAGTTCGTGGCCATGGGCCTGCTTCCGAACCTGGCCGGCGACCTGCTGCCCGGCCTGTACTCAGCCGACCCCGCCGCAGCCAATGCGCAGGCCGGCTGGCTCATCACGGCCTACGCCCTCGGCGTCGTCGTCGGCGCTCCCACGATCGCGGCGGCTGCGGCACGGTGGCCGCGCAAGCAGCTGCTGCTCGCCCTGCTCACCGCGTTCACCCTGGGCACGATCGCGTCGGCCGTGCTGCCGTCGTTCCAGCTCGTGCTGCTCGCCCGTTTCGTGGCGGCCCTGCCGCACGGCGCGTACTTCGGCATCGCATCGCTCGTCGCCGCCAGCCTCATGGGACCGGGCAAGCGCGGTCGCGGCGTCGCCTTCGTCCTGAGCGGCCTGACGATCGCGAACGTCATCGGGGTTCCGGCCATCACGTGGCTCGGGCAGCTCTACGGATGGCGCATCGCCTACCTCGTCGTCGCCGCGATCTTCGCGCTCACCTTCGTCGCGGTCGCCATCGCCGTGCCATGGCAGGCCGGCGACCCGACGGCGACGATGAAGAACGAGCTCAAGGCGTTCACCCGCATCCAGGTGTGGTTCGCCCTCGCGATCGGAGCCATCGGGTTCGGCGGCCTGTTCGCGGTCTACAGCTACGTGGCGCCGATGGCGACGGAGGTCACCGGGCTCCCCGAGACCGCGGTTCCGCTCGTGCTCATCGTGTTCGGCCTCGGCATGACGCTCGGCAACGTCGTCGGCGGCCGACTGGCCGACCACAGCGTGCGGCGGACGATGTACCTGTTCTTCGCGATCCTCATCGTCACGCTCGTGCTGATGGCGTTCACGGTGTCGAGCATCGCGGGACTGTTCATCGGCGTGTTCCTGGTCGGCGGGTCGTCGGCGGCGCTGTCCCCCACCATCCAGACCCGTCTCATGGACGTCGCCCGCGACAGCCAGTCCATCGCGGCGGCGCTCAACCACTCGGCTCTCAACATCGGCAACGCAGCCGGTGCCATGCTCGGCGGCATCGCCATCGCAGCCGGACTCGGCTACGGGGCTCCGATCTGGATCGGTCTCGCCCTCAGCGTCGCCGGACTGCTGCTCGCCGTGTGGACCTTCGCGATCGACCGCGCCCGCCGCGGCCGAGGGGTCGACGTGCCGTACGGCACGGCATCCATGGCCGCCGTCCGCGAAGCCGCGTAGACCGGGCCGGAACGACGAAGGCAGGCCCGGCGGGCCTGCCTTCACGGGATCGGATCTCGCCGGTCCTCAGTCGGTCTGGAGCAGGATGCCGTCGTGGATGGCGCGCTTGCGGAGCGCCACCTTGGTTCCGACGTCGTAGCCGGCCTGGCGGTACTTCTCGCGGATGCGCTTGAGGTAGCTCTTGGCCGTCTCCTCGGAGATGCCGAGCTGGTAGGCGACGGCCTTCACCGGCTCGCCGGCGCCGTAGAGTGCCATGACGCGACGCTCCTGCGCGGAGAGCCGGGGGGCGTCGCCGGCGGAGACGGAGTTGATGGCGAGGTCGAGCTCCTCGGAGATGTAGGACTCCCCGACGTAGGCGGCCCGGATCGCCTCGGCGATCATGTTGGCCTCCTCGCTCTTGACGAGGTAGCCGAGCGCGCCGGAGTCGAGGGCCTGCCGCACGACGGCGGGCTCCGAGTACGTGCTCATCAGCACCGTGCGCACGCCCGTGGTCTTCAGGGTGGCGAGCTTGAGGGAGATCGGGATGTTGTCCTTGAGGTCGAGGTCGAGGAGCACGACGTCGACGGGGAAGGACGAGTGGGTGAGCAGTTCCGGCCATGTGGTGACGGCTGCGACCATCTCGATGTCGTCTGCGGCGTTGCGGATCCACTCCGTGAGCGCCCCCAGCAGCATCCGGTGGTCATCGACGAGTGCCAACCGGATCGGTCCTGAATTACCCACTGTTCCTCCTTGTGCCGGCGCTCGGCCGTGCCACTGCCTACCTTAGGTGTCCGACGCGCCATCGACCGTGCAGTCGATCTCGACACGCAGGCTTCCCTCGCGAACGGAATCGATGTGTGGTCCGACGATACCCATCGCCTCCCACGCCGCTGCGTCGACGCGCCTCCGCATGACGCCCGTGGTCTCCAACACCAGCGGGAAGCGCACCGTCCGGTACGCGCCGACTCGCGGTGGATGCGTCGGGCCGAAGATGAGGTGGACCGTCGCCCCCCAGCGATCGGTGTCGCTCACGAGCAGCCAGAGCACCAGGAGGAGCGCGTCGCGCTGCGGCGGCGTGAGCTGGCCGGCGAGGCTCGACGGATCGTCGATGGTGACGGCGGGCGCCAGGAACTCGGACTCCGAGACGGCGTGACGCAGCCAGGTCTCCTTGCGGCCCTCGATGAGGTGCAGGCGCAGTTCCGTGGCGAGGGAGGCCGCCCTGCCGGAGTCCTCGAGCGCGAGCGGGAGGTCGAGTCGCCCGGTCGCGACGTCGTCGAACAGCCGCTCGGCATCGTCGTCCAGCCGGGTGAGCTCCTCGGAGGCGAGCATGCCGACGGTGAGCTGCGGCGCCTGCACGGTGCTCTGGACGAGCACGAGGTCGAGCTCGAGCTGCACCATGCGCCGGTAGGAGCGCACGATGGCGACTCCCAGGAGCGCCGGGCCGACGCCGATCGCGATCATCATGAGCTCCGGCGCGAGGGAGAGCACGTCGTCGCGCTCCTCCGCGGCGGCCGCGAGCAGGAGCACGATGCCGATGAAGACGTCGGCGAGCAGGATCTGCACGGTCTCGCGCAGCGTGACGATGGCCAGCAGCAACGCGGGAACCGCGAGGGCGGCGGTGGGCGTCACCGAGCCGGACGGCGCGTTCCAGGTCCCGGCGAGGTCGAGGCCCATCACGGCCGCGCCTCCCACGAGGGCTGCCGCGAAGAGCCAGTCCGGCATCCGCGTGTCGAGGGCGACCACGATGACCGCCGTCGATGCGACGATGACGAGGAGCAGGCCCCAGGCGAGCAGGGACAGAAGCGGCCGGGCGAGCGAGCCGTACTCCATGACGAACACGATCACGAGGAACAGGGCGATGAACCCGCCGCCGAGGCTCGTGCCCAAGGTGAGGTGATGGCCGCCGAGCGCGTGCTGGTTGGCCCGCGTCGTGCTGACCGTGCGCTGCGGGCGCCGGAAGGACCGATTGCGGCGGGGGAGGTTCTCCCGGCCGACGACGACCCCGAGGGTGTTCTCCTCGACGCTCGACATCACTTCGGCACCTCCAGGACGACGGTCGTTCCCGACCCGGGCGACGAGAACAGGCGGGCGTTGCCGCCGACGTCCTGCAGGCGCGCCACCACGGACTCGGCGAAGCCGAGTCGTCCGTCGGCGACCTGGTCGAGGGCGAAGCCGACGCCGGCGTCCGTGACCATCGCCCGCACCGTGGTCTCGTCGTCGGTGATGGTCACGTCGGCCTCGGAGACCTCGGCGTGCCTGCGCACGTTCTCGAGGCACTCCCCGAGGGCGCCGAGGAACGAGTCGAGGACCGTGCTCGGGAGGAGGACCTGGCCGTTGCCGTGCCAGTTCACCTCGAGCCCCATCCGGCTGAACCGCTGCTTGACCGACTCGAGGGTGGTGCCGAGGGCCGTCTCGGCGACGGGCTCCAGGGTGTACACCCCTGACGTGCGCGGCGTGGGCTTGCCGCCGAGGCGCAACTGTCGGAGGAGGCGGGCGTCGTCGGCCGCCTGCAGACGCAGGGCGTTCTCGCTCACGCCGACGCCGGAGTGGGCGAGGAGGGTGAGGGTGGCCAGGACGGTGTCGTGCAGGAGTCGGGCATCCTGGCGGCGCTGCGCCTCCCGTTCGCTGGCCTGCCGCTCGCTGCGGTGAGCGCGCCCGACGCTCGCGATGCGGTGCATGACGCGGGGGACGCTGAGGCCGAGCCACCAGCCCAGCAGAGTTGCTCCCGCCCATCCGGAGACCACGAAGACCGGAACCGGGAAGGCCGTGCCGTCCGGCCCCATGACCGAGACGAGGGAGGCGGCGAGCGACAGCAGGAAGATGACGGCGAGCAGTGCGACGCGCGGGATGCTCACGGGGAGCACGATGGCGGTGGACGCGATCACCCCTCCCGCGATGATCGTGATCGCCGTCGACGACGCCACGTTGTCTCCGAGCGGGCTGAGATCCACAGCGGCGATCGCGCCGAGGCCGGCGACGAGCACGACGGCGAGCCAGCGCAGACGACCGGAGACGCCGAGGAGGTAGTGGGCGACGGTGATGACACCCAGCAGCGACAGCGCGATGGCGAGGTTCACCGAATCCGCTGCACCGGGGATGCAGAGCGTGAGGATGGCGACCGCCGTGCAGATGAGCCCGCTCAGCCGGGCGGTCCTGCGGAGCAGGCGATCCCGTTCCTTCAGGATGCGCTGCATTGACACCTGCCTGGAGTGGGGGAGTTGGCGGACATGCACACCCTACCCTCGGGACGAGTCACGCATCCAGCAGGCGCAGCAGGTGTCGTCCGACCGCGTCCTCCTCGATGAGGAAGCCGTCGTGGCCGAACGCGGACTCGATGACCACCGGCTCGTCGCCGTCGAGCGTGTGCGGGATGTACCGTGCGATGGTGCGCTGGCCGTCGACGGGGAACAGCCGATCGCTCGAGATCCCGAGCACGAGGGTGAGCGCCGAGATGGTGCGCAGTGCCGTCGGGGCTCCGCCGCGACCCCGGCCGACGTCGTGCGAGTTCATCGCCTCCACGAGCGTGATGTAGCTGTTGGCGTCGAAGCGGCGCACGAAGCGGTTGCCGTGGAAGTCGAGGTAGGAGTCGACGGCGAAGCGCCCGCCGTCCCCGAGCGGGCTGATGCCGCTCTGCCAACTGCGGGCGAACCGGTCGTTGAGCTCCGACGAGCTCCGGTAGTTGATCATGGCCATCCGCCGGGCGAGCGCCAGTCCGGAGGTGGGGCCCTCGTCCCCGTCGTAGTAGTCGCCGCCGCGGAAGTTCTGGTCCATCCGCACGGCCTCGACCTGCAGCGAGTTGGCGGCTATCTGGTCGGCCGTGAGCGCAGGCGGCACGGCGAGCACCGCGAGGCGCTCGACGCGGTCCGGATGCCCGACGGCCCACTCGAGGGCGTGCATCCCGCCCATCGAGCCACCGACGACGGCGCTCCAGCGGTCGATGCCGAGCGCGTCGGCCACGGCGACCTGCGCCGTCACCTGGTCGCGGATGGTGAGGTACGGGAACCGGGAACCCCACTCGGTGCCGTCCGGGGCGAGGGAGGCCGGCCCTGTCGAGCCCTGGCAGCCGCCGAGCAGGTTGGGGGCGACGACGAACCAGCGATCCGTGTCGATGGGCCTGCCGGGGCCGACGATGCCGCTCCACCATCCGCTCGTGACGTGTCCGGCCACCGCACCGCCCGTGACATGGGAGTCGCCGGTGAGGGCGTGCAGCACGAGGACCGCGTTGTCGCGGTCCGGCGACAGCGTGCCCCAGGTCTCGTAGGCGATCCTGGCGAACGGGAGCGTCCCGCCGCGCTCCAGGTCGAGCCGGCCGACGGCGGCGAAACGCCGGTCGCCGGGGTGGTCGCTCTCGCGCCAGGCGCCGGTGACGGGCGGTCGTCCGGCGAGCGCGTTCGCCTGGGCCTCGGTGATGAGGCTCGACGACGCGAAGTCCGCCGGGGTCTGCCAGTCCATGGTCCCAGTCTGCCCTCTGCCGGAGGGCGGCATCCGTTTGTTACGGGGCGCTGGAGCGTGGGTGCCGGAAAGCGAGGAGCCTCTCGTCGGATCGGCGCGTCCTGGCGGTCCAGGCGGCCTTCCGGCGAG
This sequence comes from Leifsonia sp., assembly GCA_040512695.1. GTDB lineage: Bacteria > Actinomycetota > Actinomycetes > Actinomycetales > Microbacteriaceae > Orlajensenia. The sequence goes on from JBEVEO010000095.1 coordinate 51,631, forward strand.
AGGCTCCTCGCTCTCGTGACGTGCGTCGCGTACGACCTAGCGGTCGACCGCGATCGATGCGACCGTGACGGCGCGTGCCGCCGCGAAGCCGGCCTCGAGGTCGGCGATGAGGTCGGCGACGTTCTCGATGCCGACGGAGAGGCGGACCAGGCCGGGGGTGACGCCCGTCGTGAGCTGCTGCTCGGGGGTGAGCTGCGAGTGCGTCGTCGACGCGGGGTGGATCACGAGCGAGCGCACGTCGCCGATGTTGGCCAGGTGGCTGAACAGCTCGAGGTTGTCGACGAGGGCGCGGCCGGCGTCGACGCCGCCCTTGAGCTCGAACGACAGCACGGCGCCGACGCCCTTGGGGGCGTACTTGTTGGCTGCCGCGTACCACGGGCTCGACGGCAGGCCGGAGTAGTTCACCGAGGCGATCTCGGGGTGGTTGTCGAGCCACTCCGCGATCTCCTGGGCGTTCTGCACGTGACGCTCGATGCGTAGCGACAGCGTCTCGATGCCCTGGATGAGCTGCCACGCGCTCGCCGGGGCGATCGCGGAACCGAGGTCGCGCAGCAGCTGCACGCGCGCCTTGATGATGTAGGCGATGCCGTCGCCGAGCACACCGGTGTAGCTGGCGCCGTGGTACGACGGGTCGGGCTCGGTGAGTCCGGGGAACTTCTCGACGTTCTTCGACCACTCGAACTTCCCGCCGTCGACGATGATGCCGCCGATGACCGTGCCGTGACCGCCCAGGAACTTCGTGGCCGAGTGCACCACGATGTCGGCGCCGTGCTCGAAGGGGCGGATGAGGTAAGGCGTGGCGATCGTGTTGTCGACGATCAGCGGCACGCCGCTCTCGTGCGCGACGTCCGCCACCAGGGAGATGTCGAGGATGTTGATCTTCGGGTTGCCGATGGTCTCGCCGAAGAACAGCTTCGTGTTCGGGCGCACCGCGCGGCGCCACTCGTCGGCGTCGTCCTGGTTCTCCACGAAGGTGGTCTCGATACCGAGCTTCGCGAGGGTGTACTTGA
>JBEVEO010000100.1:0-17105 GCA_040512695.1 Leifsonia sp.
TGGGCGACCGACTCCTCGACGCCGGACGCCTCGGCCAGGATCGCGACCGCCTCGTCGGGGTTGTCGATGATCCACTGACGCGCGTGCTCGTAGACGTCGACGACCGTCTGCGCCAGCTCCGGGTCCTCCGAGAGGAAGTCCTCGGTGGCGTCGAGCGTGCCGTAGGAGGCGAAGTCGACGTTGCGGTAGAGCAGCTTCGCGCCGTTCTGCTCCGCGTCGGCCATCATCGGGTCGAGCCCGGCCCACGCATCGACCGAGCCACCCTCGAGCGCCTTCTGGCCGTCGGGGTGCTGGAGGTTCTCGATGGTGACCTCGTCGAGGCCGACGCCGGCCTCCTCGAGCGCCTGCAGCAGGAAGAAGTAGGCGTCGGTGCCGAGCGTCGCCGCGATCGTCTTGCCCTTGAGGTCGGCGACCTCCTTGATGTCGGAGTTGGGTCCGACCACGAGCGCGACCCACTCGGGCTGGCTGTAGATGTCGATGATCTTGATCGGCGTGCCGTTGGCGCGGGCCAGCAGCGCCGCCGAGCCGGCCGTGGAGCCGACGTCGATGGCACCGGCGCGGAGGTTCTGGTTGGCGATGTTCGAGCCGGTCGACTCCACCCACTTGACGCCGACGCCCTCGTCCTCCAGCTCGTCCTCGAGCCATCCCTGGTCCTTGATGACGAGGCTGAGCGGGTTGTAGGTGGCGAAGTCGATGTTGAGCGTGCCGCCCTGGGTGACGACCTCGTTCCCGGTGGTCGATGTCGTGGCTGCCGGTTCCGCGGCCGTGCTCTCGCCCGCGACGCAGCCGCTGAGCAGGAGCGCGACGGATGCCGCTGCAGCGACGAGGGCCGCCGCGGTCGATGTCTTTCGGATGAGGGTCATTGGTCTCTCCTGGTGCTGTCGGTGGAGCCGTGTTCGTTGCGGATGCCGCCCATGCTGCGGGTCAGCCGTGCTGTGGGTCAGTAGGGGAAGGCGGGGATCGTGGTCGTCGTCTCGACGCCGCGGGCGTGGCCGTGGCGGTCGATGCCGAGTCCGTCGAGGAGGCGGGCCCGGAGTTCCGCCAGCTCGGCCGAGCCGCGGTCGCGCGGCCGTCGGCCGGGAACCGTGACCGTCTCGAGCACGGTGGCCGGTCCGGTCTCCGCGCTGCGGCCGATGAGCACGATGCGATCGGAGAGCTGCAGCGCCTCGTCGACGTCATGGGTCACGAGCAGCACGGTCGTCGGCTGGGCGGAATGGATGTCGAGGAGGAGGTCCTGCATCCGGAGCCGGGTGAGGGCGTCGAGGGCGCCGAACGGCTCGTCGAGCAGGAGCACTCCCGGCCGACGCGCCAGCGCGCGGGCCAGCGAGGCCCGCTGGGCCATGCCGCCCGAGACCTCGCGGGGACGCTGGCCGGCGGCGTCCGTCAGTCCGACGAGAGCGAGGAGGTGGTCGACCCCGGCACAGGCGGCGGCCCTGGCCGTGCCGCGCGGCACCCCGAGGGCGACGTTGTCTGCGATGCTGCGCCCGGGGCGGCGCCGCGGCTCCGGGAACCCCACCGCCGGGCGCGGCGCGAACGTTGCGACCGCGGAGCCGTCGCTCTGCACGACGCCGCTGGTCGGCACGTCGAGGCCGCCGGCGATGCGCAGCAGCGTGGACTTGCCGCACCCGCTCGCCCCGATGATCGCGACGATCTCCCCGGGCTCCACGTGCAGGTCGACGCCGGCGAGCACGGGCCGTCCCGGGTCGAAGGCCCGACCGACGCCGGCGAAGTCCACCGCGACGGCGACGCCGCTGGACGTGCCGGTGAACGGGGATCCGGATGGCATCCTTCGAAAGTAGCGAGCGGCCGGTCTCGGCGGGTCACGAGCCGAGACACGGCGTAACAGTCAGAGCGTCTTGCGCATGTGCACCGCGGTGACGGCGTATCCGACCCGCTCGTAGAGACGACGGGCGGTCTCGTTGCCGCCGAAGACATTGAGCCCGAGCGATGCGCTGCCGGCCGTGCGCGCCACGTCCTCGGCGAGACGCATGGCGGCCTCTCCGATGCCGCGGCGCCGGAACGGCTCGTGCACCTCGATGTCCCAGATCCACCAGTCGGCCCCGGGCTTGAACGGCCCGATCCACAGCCAGCCGGCATCGTCGCCGTCGGCCGTGATCGTGAAGATGCGGTGCCCGTCGGCCGGGACTCCGTCCGGGAAGTACGCGGCCTGCGATTCCTCCGCCGCCGTGCGTGCCTGGTCGGCCGTGTCACCGGCGTCCATGCGCGCCTGCACGTACAGGGCCATCGTGGTCGGCAGCCACGTGGCGAGCTCTGCCGCGTCCTTGTCGACGAGGGCGACGGATGCTGCGGTGTCCGAGGTCATGGGCCCATCGTTCCAGATCGGCTGCGCTGCTGTGCATCGTGTGGTCGCTGCGCTCCGCCATCGGCGGACGATGAGGCGAGCGCTGCGAGAATGGGCGTATGACGAGAACCGTGCGCGGCGCAACCGTACTGATCACAGGGGCGGCCATGGGCATGGGGCGCCTCTACGCCGAACGGGCCGTCGCAGAGGGGGCTGCCTCCGTCGTGCTCTGGGACCGGGATGCCCAGGCGCTGGCGCGGACCGTCGCCGAGCTGGGTGCGACCTCCCGCGGCCGCACCCGCATCCACTCCTTCGTGGTCGACGTGAGCGACCTCGGTGCCATCGCCAAGGCGGCCCAGAAGGTGCGGAAGGAGGTCGGCAATCCCGACGTGCTCATCAACAACGCCGGCATCGTGCGGGGCAACGGCTACTTCTGGGAGACCGACAACGGCGATGACACCCGGCCCACGATGCAGGTCAACGCCCTGGCGCCCATGTACATCACGCGCGAGTTCCTGCCCGACATGGTGGCGCGCGCGTACCGGGCGTCGCGCATCGTCAACATCGCATCGGCGGCCGGCATGATCTCGAATCCGCGGATGAGCGTCTACGCGGCCTCGAAGGCCGCCCTCATCGGCTGGAGCGACTCACTGCGACTCGAGCTCATCCGGGACGACCACGCGAACGTGAAGGTGACCACCGTCGCACCGAGCTACATCGCCACCGGCATGTTCGCCGGTGCGCGCGGGCCGCTGCTGACTCCGGTGATGACCCCGGAGTACGTCGTCGACCAGGTCTGGAAGGCCATGCTCGCCGGACGGCCGATGCTCATGCTCCCGTGGACCGTCGGCCTCTCGAAGGTGCTGCGCGGCGTGCTCCCCGGTGCCGTATTCGACGCCATGGCCGATCGTTTCTTCGGGGTCTACCGTTCGATGGACCGCTTCACCGGTCGCTGATCCCGCGGGACGCGGTCAGAGATCGTTGTCGCCGAGCCAGTCCTGCAGCACGTGGAGGAACTCGTCGGCGCGCTCCAGGCTCGGCAGGTGCGCCGAGTCGTGGAAGATCGCACCGGTCGCATCCGGGATCCGGTCGACGAGGAACTCGTACTGCGCGAGAGCCGGCGTGATGTCGTACTCGCCCACGACGACGAGGGCGGGAACGGTGATGTCGTCGATGCGCTCGTAGGCCGTCGGCTCGAGCGGGATGGCCTCGACCGCGCGCGACGCATGGCGGATGTTGGAGCGATTCAGCTCCCGGGCGAGGCGGAGGAACGCGGGGTCGACGTCGGCGGTCTCACGCAACGGGCCGACATCCCAGAACCCCGTCTCGAGGTCGGCGACCCGCTCCCAGTCCCCCTGAGCCTCTGCCGCGTCGATCGCGTCGAGCATGGCGTCCTCCCGGGGGGTGAGCTCGACCTCGGGGAAGCCGCTCGGCCCCGATCCGATCACGACGAGGCCGCTGACGCGTTCCGGATGCTCCAGCGCCACGTCGATCGCGATCGACCCGCCGCGCGAGGCGCCGACGAGTGTCGCCTGCCGAACGCCGAGGTGGTCGAGGACCGCGATCGCATCGGCGCGATTCGAGTACGCGGTGTCGTCGAACTCGGTCTGCCCGAATCCGCGGGTGTCGAATCGGATCACCAGGTGATCGACGGCGAGGAAGGGGACGAGCGGGTCCCACATCCGCAGGTTGGCGATGCCGGCGTGGATGAGCAGCAGCGCCGGTGCGGAGGCGTGACCGTCGGACTCCCAGTGGAGGCTGCCTCCCGGCACGGCGAGATGGGGCATGGTCCGAGCCTAGGCGAGCGCGTGGTGGCGGCCTAGAAGATCATCGGCCGGTCGTCGTCGTCCCCGGAGAGTCCGAGGTCGACGAGCACGGGCACGTGATCGCTGGGGACATCGCCCTTGCGCTCGTTGCGGTGGATGGAGGCATCCGTCACCAGGTCCGCGAAGGCGTGCGAGCCCAGGATGAAGTCGATGCGCATGCCCTCGTTGCGCGGGAAGCGCAGCTGCTTGTAGTCCCAGTAGGTGAAGCCGTCGGGCCGGATCGGCCGTACGACGTCGGACAGGCCGGCCTGCTCGAGCGCGAAGAAGGCGGCGCGCTCCGGCGGGGACACGTGCGTCGAGAGTCCCTCGATGACCGCGGGATCGCCGTTGTCCTCGTCGTAGGGCGCGACGTTGAAGTCGCCCATGAGCGCGAGTGCCAGGTCGGGATCGGCGGTGAGGGCGTCGCGCGTGTACGCGGCGAGCGCGGCGTACCAGTCCAGCTTGTAGACGAGGTGCGGATCGTCCAGCGACCGTCCGTTCGGGACGTACAGGCTCCACAGCCGCATGCCGTCGATGAGCACGCCCATGGCCCGGGCCTCCTGGGGCAGGTCCGGACCCTCCTCGCCCTTGAGGAAGCCCGGCATCCCGGGGAAGGCGAGCTGCACGTCCGTGATCGGGGCGCGACTCGCGAACGCCACTCCGTTCCACTGGTTGAGCCCGTGGGCGACGACCTCGTAGCCCGCCGCCTCGAACTGCTCGTAGGGGAACTGCTCCGGCTTGCACTTGATCTCCTGCATCGCGAGCACGTCGACGTCCTCGCGGACCATCCAGTCCACGGTGCGCGCCACGCGGGCGCGGATCGAATTGACGTTCCAGGTGGCGATTCGCATGGGCCTACGGTACCCGTTCGCTCCGACGTCGACGGCCCCGCCCGGCATCCGTCGATGCCCGCGATGACCTCACGCGAAGTCGAGGATCTGTCACCCCAAATGGGGGGCGATCGGGCGGGGGACGGCGCGTATCGTTTGGATCGTCTATCACCCGAAGACAGACCGGAACCCGAATCCGAAACGCGGAGGCCATTGTGCTCCGAAGTATTTCTGCTGCCCTATTGCTCGCTGCCACCTTGGTCCTGATCCCAAGCGTGGCCAATGCGGAGGACTACCCCCCTCCGCCGCCCCCGACGACGCTGTCGTTGGCGGGTTCAGCCGTGACCGGCGTGTGCAATGGCGATGTCCCCTACATCGTCTACGACATCAACCTCGTCGACCCCGGCAACATCGCCACCAGCCACACGGCGTACCTCACCCTCTCGGGTAGTGGCCAGTCCACGAAGATCCTGCTCGGCGAGATCGTCAACGGGAAGCTCAGCGGCAGCGTGCTGTGGCCGGGCGCCTCCGTCGGACCCGATGGCGAACCCACCGGATGGCCCGGTTGGATGCAGGTCGGAGGCACCTGGGTGCAGACCACGGGGAACTTCGGATGGACCCGCTCCATCTCGTCGGCCCTCATCACGGTCAACCCGGAGGTCGTGGTGGCCCTGAGCTACCCGCCGGCCAGCCCGAGCTGTGTCACGTCACCCCCGAACACGACGACGGCATCGTCGGGCTCGAGCGGTCTGGCATCCACCGGCGTGAGCCAGCTGCTCGTCCCGATCGGCTTCGCGGCCTTCGGTGCGATCCTCCTCGGCGCAGCGGTCTTCCTGCTGCTTCGGCGTCGCACCAGCACCCGCTGAGCACGTGAGCACGCAAACGACGGCGGCCGAACCCCGCCGGCGGAGAGCCCTGATCTGGTTGATCGTCGGGGTCGGCATCGTCGTCGTGGCCGTGCTGGCGGTCGCCGCCTGGATCGGCGTCCGCGGCGGTCTGGCGAAGAGCGAGCTGGAGGCGGCGGCGGATGACGCCGCCGCACTCCAGTCCGACGTCCTCGGCGCCGACGTCGACGGAGCCGAGGCCACCGCGGAGAGCCTCGTGCGGCACACGTCCGCCGCCGCCGGGCTGACCGGCGATCCGGTGTGGCGTGCCGCCGAGGTGCTTCCGCTCCTCGGCGACGACCTCCGCGCCGTGCGCGTGCTCGCGGACCAGCTCGACCGGGCGGCCGAGGGTGCCATCCGCCCGCTCGCCGGCCTGACCGAGGCGATCTACGCCGAATCGTTCCGGCCGGTCGACGGCCGGATCGACGTGCGCCCCCTCGTCGAGGCGCGTCCGACCGCCCACGCGGCGGCGCTCGTGCTCGCGAAGGCATCGTCGAGGGTCGACGCCGTCGAGTCCGACGGGCTCCTCGGCCCCGTCGCCGACGCCCGCGACCGCCTCGCGAAGGCGCTCGACAAGGGGGCGGCCCTGAGTCAGACCCTCGACAACGCCCTCGCTGTGGCGCCGACCATGCTCGGTGCCGAGGGACCACGCAACTTCCTCGTGCTGTTCCAGAACAACGCCGAGCTCCGATCGGCTGGCGGGATCCCCGGTGCGTTCGCCCTCATCCACGTCGAGGACGGCCTCATGCAGCTGGTCGCCCAGGCGAGCACGACCGACTTCTCCTCCAAGGACGGCCCGTCGATCGCCATCCCCGACGCGACGACGGCGGTCTTCGGCACCCGCCCGGGCACCTACATCCAGGACGTCACCATGACGCCGGACTTCACGGTGAGCGCCGCCGTGGCCAAGCAGATGTGGGAGCGCCGCTTCGGCGGCACCGTCGACGGCGTCATCGCGGTCGATCCGGTCGCCCTCAGCTACCTGCTCGGCGCCACGGGACCCGTCGCCCTGGCGGACGGCTCCCAGTTGACCGAGAAGAACGCCGTGCAGTCGCTCCTCGTCGACGTCTACCACCGACTGCCGTCCGGGCCGGCGCAGGACGCGTACTTCGCGGACGCGGCCGCGGCCAGCTTCAGCGCGATCTCGGCCGGCAAGGCCGATCCGCGCGCCCTGGTCACCGCCCTCGCGCGGGCCGGCGACGAGCACCGCATCTCCCTCTGGAGCACGGATGCCGCCCAGCAGGCCATCCTCGCCGGCACCACCCTGGCCGGGCTCGAGGCCGCCCAGGAGGCGATGGGTCCACAGACGTACGGCGTCTACCTGAACGACGGCACCGGGTCGAAGATCGATCCGTACCTCGACGTCGCCCTCGCCGTGGGCGCCACCCCCCGGGACGACGGGCTCTCCGACGTGCGCGTGCAGGTGACCCTCACGAGCACGGCAGCGGCCGATGCGGGGACGACGTACCCACCGGTCGTCACCGGGACCGGGTTCTACGGCGTTCCGCCGGGCCAGATCGCCACGAACGTGACCGTCTACGCCCCGAAGGGAGCGTTCGACGGTGGACTCGAGCACGACGGCACGCGCGTGGCGTACGCGCAGCAGGAGGACTCCGGCCACCTCGTCAGCTCGCTCGGCGTCACCCTCGCACCCGGGGAGTCGACCACCCTGGTGTTCCACTACACCTCGGCTGCGCGCGGCCAGGACGCCCCGATCCTGCTCCACACCCCGTTGATGAGAGGGCTGACGGTCGGATCACTCTGAGGTCCTGCCGAGTGGCAGGATGGAGTGATGACGGATCTGCAGGTCGGCTATGCCGCGATGTTGGAACAGTTCGCCCCGGCCGAGGCCGTGGCCCTGAGCGAGTACGCGGAACAGAACGGGTTCACCGGCGTCATGGCCGCCGACCACTTCCAGCCGTGGGTGCCGCAGCAGGGGCAGTCGTCCTTCGTCTGGAGCGTGCTCGCCGCCGTCGGCGAGCGCACCCGCGGCGACTTCGGCCCCGGCGTCACCGCGCCGACCTTCCGCTGGCACCCCGCCATGGTGGCGCAGGCCTCCGCGACGCTCGCCTCGATGTACCCGGGACGGCACTGGCTGGGACTCGGATCGGGCGAGGCCCTCAACGAGCACATCGTCGGCGGCTACTGGCCCGAGGCTCCCGAGCGCATCAACCGCATGTTCGAGGCCATCGAGATCATCTCGAAGCTGTTCTCCAACTCGATCGCCGGCAAGGACTTCAAGCACTCCGGCCAGTTCTTCAAGCTCGAGTCCACGCGCCTGTGGACGATGCCGGAGACGGCCCCCGAGATCCTGGTCGCGACGAGCGGCCCGATCACGGCCCGCCGCACCGGTCGCTACGCCGACGGCCTCATCACCGTCGGCGCTCCGCTGGAGAAGATCCAGGGCCTGTTCGACAAGTTCGAGCAGGGCGCGCGCGAGGGCGGCAAGGACCCCGCGGCCATGCCCAAGGTGCTGCAGCTGCACATGAGCTGGGCGGAGACGGACGAGCAGGCGCTCACCAACGCCATGGTGGAGTGGCCGAACGGCGGCATGAAGTTCCCGAAGGGCGACATCCGCTCCCCGTTCGAGTTCGAGCAGATGGCCAAGCTCGTGCGTCCGGAGGACTTCGAGGGCCGGATGGTCATCTCGGCCGATCCCGACGTGCACCGCGCCTACATCCAGAAGTTCGTCGACATCGGCTTCGACCGCATCTACCTGCACAACGTCGGCCGCAACCAGCGCGAGTGGATCGACGTGTTCGGTCGCGACGTGCTCCCCGCCCTGAAGCGGTGACCGACGTGTTCTCAGTCGGCGTCATCGACGGCATCCCCGAGGTGCGTTCCGGGGACGACCTCGTCGCCATCATCGCGGCCAACGCCGAGCTCGAGGACGGCGACATCCTCGTGGTCACGTCGAAGATCGTGTCGAAGGCGGAGGGCCGCATGGTCGCGGCCGACGACCGCGAGCAGGCGATCGCCGACGAGACCGTGCGGGTCGTCGCGCATCGGGCGACGGCCGATGGCGGTGTCACCCGGATCGTGGAGAACCGGCTCGGCATCGTGGCTGCTGCTGCCGGCGTCGACGCGAGCAACACCCCGGACGGCACCGTGCTGCTGCTGCCGCTCGACCCGGACGGCTCGGCACGCGCCCTCTGCATCGGACTCCGGGAGCTCTCCGGCGCCCGGATCGGCGTGATCGTCAGCGACACCCTCGGTCGGGCCTGGCGTCAGGGCCAGACCGATGTGGCCATCGGCGCGGCCGGCGTGCGGGTGTTCGACGACCTGCGGGGAGTGCTCGACAACCACGGCAAGCCGCTCGCGATCACGATGCCGTGCGTCGCCGACGAGCTGGCATCCGCCGGCGACCTGGTGAAGGGCAAGACGAGCGGCAATCCGGTCGCCGTCGTGCGCGGCCTCGGCCGGCTGGTCGGCGACCTCGACCTCCCGGGAGCTGCCAGCATCGTGCGTCCGGCCGACCAGGACATGTTCCGGCTCGGCAGCGAGGAGGCCTACGACGAGGGCTACCGCGACGGCTTCGCCGAGGGCCAGGACGAGGCCATCGGTTCGTGACCGGGGCACCGTCGGCGCACTGGGTGCTCGTGGTGCCGGTGAAGGGCGCGCTCGGCGCCAAGACCCGGCTGGGCGACGGCTTCGACGTCGAGCGCCGGGGCGCACTGGCCATAGCCTTCGCCCGTGACACCATCGGGGCCGCCCTGGCCGTCGACGATGTCGAGCGGGTGATCGTCGTGACCGATGCCCCGGAACTCGCCGACCTCGCAGCCCTCGCCCGGGTGTCGCTGCTCGCGGAGGGCGGGTCGCGCGGCCTGAACGCCGCGATCAGCGCCGGAGTGGCACGCGCCCGCTCCGAGCGGCGGGAGTCCGGTGTCGCGGTGCTGCTGGGCGACCTCCCTGCGCTGCGCCCGGCCGACCTGGCATCGGCCCTCGCGGCCGCGGCCGCGCACCCGTCGGCGATCGTGACGGATGCCGACGGTTCGGGAACGACACTGCTCACGGCAGCGGCCGGCCGTGACCTCGTGCCGCTCTTCGGACCGGGGTCCGCCGCCGCGCATCGGGCGGGCGGAGCCGTCCCCCTCGACCTGCCGGCCGGTTCGACACTCCGCCACGACGTCGACACCCCTGCCGCCCTGGCGGCGGCGGTCGCCATGGGCGTCGGAGAAGCGACGGCGGCCGCTCTCGCGGGCATCCCCTCGCTGCCGTCAGCCTCGACCTGAGCATTTCCCGCCTGAACGGTGCCATGAGCCGTCGGCGGACGTACGCTGGAGCCATGGACAAGCGCTGGGCGAGGTGGCTCCCCGCCGTCGTGGTCCCCGTGATCATCGGGGTCGGCGTGATCGCGGCGCCCCTCACCGCCGGAGCCGCGGTCGATCTCCCGGACAAGACGCCGGCGGAGGTCATCGAGCTCGCCGCCGAGTCGACCGTCTCGGCCTTCTCCGGCACCGTCGAGCAGACCTCGAACCTCGGCCTTCCCGACCTGTCCGGTCTCGCAGGCTCCAGCTCGGGGGCATCGGCCGACGACGTGTCGAGCATGCTCGAGCTGGTCACCGGTTCGCACACCGCACGCGTCTTCGTCGACGGAGCGGATGCCCGCCTGCAGGTGCTCGACCCGCTCGCGGAGCGCGACGTCATCCGCACCGGCGATGACCTCTGGTACTACGACTCCGAGTCGGCGTCCGCGACCCACGTCGTCACCCCGGCCGGCACCGGGAGGGCGGTCGCGCCCGCGCCGCAGACTCCCGCCGAGCTCGCCGACGAGTTCCTCGGCCACATCGACGCGTCGACGGCCGTCTCCGTCGGCACCGACGCCGCCATCGCCGGCCGCACCGTCTACGAGCTCATCCTCACGCCGCGGTCGGCCGACACCCTCGTCGCATCCGTGACCATCGCCGTCGACTCCGAGACCGGGCTCCCGCTCTCCGTCGAGGTCTGGGCGCGCGGTGCGACCGCGCCGGCCTTCAGCCTCGCGTTCTCCCAGCTCTCGCTCGCTGCCCCGGATGCGGACCTGTTCGCCTTCACGCCGCCCGCAGGCACGGCCGTCACCGAGCAGGCCGTCCCCGAACGTCACGACGGCGACGTCACCGCCCCGGTGGGCGAGCCCAGCGGCATCACCACCATCGGCTCCGGATGGTCCACCGTGGTCGAGATCCCGGCCGCGACCGTGCCGTCCGACCTCACCGCCTCCCCGCTCCTCACTGCGGCCGCCGAGAAGGTCGACGGCGGTCGGGTCGTCGGCACGGCCCTCGTGAGCGTGCTGTTCACCGACGACGGACGAGTGCTCGCCGGCGCTGTCACGCCGCAGCGCCTGCAGGATGCCGCCGCCGGGCGCTGACCGTTCGGCCGCGTCGGCCGAACTCGCGATCGAGACCACCGGGCTGAGCAAGAGGTTCGGACGGCAGAACGCCGTCGACGGGATCGACCTCGCCGTCCCGCGTGGCTCGGTGTTCGGCTTCCTCGGCCCGAACGGCTCGGGCAAGACGACGAGCATCCGCATGATCCTCGGCCTCATCACCCCGACGAGCGGGTCCGCCCGCGTGCTCGGCGAGGAGATGCCCCGGCGCATCGACGAGGTGCTGCCGAGGGTGGGTGCGCTCGTCGAGGGCCCGGCCTTCCTGCCGTTCCTCTCCGGGGCCGCGAACCTGCATCGGTTCGACTCGGCTGACCCGCGCGCGGTCTCGGCGACGCGCAGGGAGCGCATCGCGTCGGCCCTCGACCGGGTCGGCCTGTCGCACGCGGCCAGGAAGAAGGTGCATGCCTACTCGCTCGGGATGAAGCAGCGCCTCGGACTGGCGAACACCCTGCTCATGCCGCGCGACCTGCTCGTGCTCGACGAGCCGACGAACGGGCTCGATCCGCAGGGCACACGCGAGGTGCGGGCGCTCATCCGCTCCCTCGCCGATGAGGGGACGACGGTGTTCGTCTCCAGCCACCTGCTGGCGGAGATCGAGCAGATCTGCACGCACGCCGCCGTGATGAGCGCCGGCTCCCTCGTCGCCCACGGCACCCTCGACGAGCTCCGGCGCGTCGGCGATGCCCGCGTGCACGTGCTCACCCCGGACGGTGACGCGACGCGACGCACCCTGGTGCGGATGGGGCTGCGCATCGTCGAGGCTCCGGAGCCCGACCTCGTCGTGGCCTCCCTCGGCGACGGCGTCATCGAGCCGGAGGCGATCGTGGCCGCCCTCGTCGCCGACCGGGTCCGCGTGCGCGGCTTCTCGGTCGAACGGTCGAGCCTCGAGGATCGTTTCGTCGCGCTCACGGGGGAGGGGTTCGACATTGTCGAGTGATCTCATCGCCTCCGAACTCCGCGTGCTGTTCGGCCGACGACGCACCTGGGCGCTGCTGGTGGCGCTCGCGGCCATCCCCGTGCTCATCGGCGTCGCCATCCGCCTGTCGTCGTCGCCGGGCACAGGACGCGGCCCCGCGTTCCTCGACCAGGTCACGCAGAACGGCCTGTTCGTGGGGCTGACGGCCATGGTCGTGGCGACGCCCCTGTTCCTCCCCCTGACGGTCGGGGTCGTGGCCGGCGACACGATCGCGGGCGAGGCGAGCCTCGGCACGCTCCGGTACCTGCTGGTCGCTCCGGCCGGACGCGCGCGGCTCCTGCTCGTCAAGTACGTCGGGGCCGCGGTGTTCTGCGTCGTGGCCGCGCTCACCGTCGTGGTGGCAGGCACCGTCATCGGCGCCGTGCTCTTCCCGATCGGTCCCGTCACGGTGCTGTCCGGCACGAGCATCAGTGTCGGGGAGGCTCTGCTGCGCTTCCTCGGCATCGCGGCCTACGTGACGGTGTCGCTGCTGGGGCTCTCGGCGATCGGCCTGTTCTTCTCGACCATCACGAACGTGCCGGTCGGGGCGATGGCTGCCACCATCGTGTTCTCCATCACGGCCCAGATCCTCGGAGCGCTGCCGCAGGTGGAGTGGCTCCATCCGTGGTTGTTCAGCCACTACTGGCTGGGATTCGCCGACCTGCTGCGCGATCCCGTCTCGTGGCAGTCGTTCGGCGACAATGCGCTGCTGCAGGCTGGCTACGTCGCCGTCTTCGGCGCGCTCGCGTTCGGGCGCTTCCTCACGAAGGACGTGCTGTCGTAGCGAGCTCGATGGCGGCCGCGGCGATGGCCGCCGTCTCCTCGACGGAGCTGAACCACAACGGCCGCGCGGCGCTGCGGATGCCATCCTCCTCGAGGGACGCGACGGCGTCGCCGTCGACGGCATCGACGAGCCAGGCGTCGATGAGCCCGCCCGCGCTCCGCGCGCCGTAGTGCCTGGCCACGGCGACCGCGCTGGTCTCCACGCCGATGGCCGTGAGGCAGGCATCCGCCATTCCGCGCACCACGGCTCCGCCGATGATGGGCGAGATCGCGACGACCGGGGCGCTGGTAGTACGCACGGCATCCGCGATGCCCGGGATGCCGAGGACCGTGCTGATCGAGACGACGGGGTTCGACGGTGCGAAGACCACCACGTCGGCATCGACGATGGCCTCCAGAACGCCCGGCGCCGGGCTTGCAGCGGTCACAATCCGTTGCGCGAATGCGAGAGCAGGACGGCCGGCCCGGAAGCGCACCCACCATTCCTCGAAGTGCATGTCCTCGGTTCCGCCGCCGTCGTCGGCGGCCACGGTCACGATCGTCTCCACCTCGTCGTCGGTGGCCGGCAGCAGCCGGACTCCGAGATCCCACCGGGACGCGAGCCGTGCGGTCACCTCACTGAGGGGCACGCCATCGCGCAGCCAGGCCGAACGGGCGATGTGCGTGCCGAGGTCCAGGTCGCCGAGCGTGAACCACGGCCAGCCGACGCCGTAAGCGGTCAGCTCGGCGCTGACGCGCTCGCTCTCGCCGACCCGCCCCCAGCCGCGTTCGTCGTCGTTCGCCCCGCCGAGCGTGTACATGATGGAGTCGAGGTCGGGGCAGACGCGCAGGCCGGCGAGCCACAGGTCGTCCCCGGTGTTGGCGACGACCGTGATCGTGGCGGCCGGGTCGCTCGCGCGCACGTGGTGCAGGAGGCCGCGCGTGAAGCGTGCCCCGCCGACGCCGCCGGCGAGGACGGTGATCGCGGTCACGGCTGCGGCTCCCGGTGCAGGCTCGGATCGAGCGCTGCCGGCATGTTCTCGGCGAACGCGAGGAGCGGACGCCCCGTGAGCGGATGCTCCAGCACCTCGGCCCGCACGCCGTAGACATCGAGGATGAGGTCGGGAGTGAGGACGGCGGACGGCGCACCGGCCGCCACCACCCGCCCGCCGGCCAGCACGATGACCTGATCGGCGTAGGCCGCCGCGTGCGACAGGTCGTGCAGGGCGGCGAGCACCGTGATGCCGCCCCGCGCGAGCTCGGCCAGCAGCGAGAGGGCGGAGAGCTGGCTCCGGATGTCGAGATGGTTGGTCGGTTCGTCGGCGAGCAGCAGCGCCGGCTCCTGCGCGAGCGCCCTGGCCAGGGTCACGCGCTGCCGCTCCCCGCCGGAGAGGCTGTGGAACCGGCGGGTCGTGAAGTCCGTCGCGCCGACGTCCTGCAACGCGCGGTGCACGACGGCCGCATCCTTCGCCGTCGGTGCGGCCAGGGCGCCGCGGTGCGGGGTCCGGCCCAGCATCACGACGTCGAAGACGCTGAGATCGAGCTCCGTCCCGGACTGCTGCTCGGCGACGGCGACCATGCGGGCGCGCTCGCGCCGACGCATCCGGGGCAGCGATGCGCCGTCGAAGTCGATCTCGCCGCCCGCTGCCCGTTCGATCGAGGCGATGAGGTGCAGGAGGGTCGACTTCCCCGCTCCGTTCGGGCCGACGAGAGCGCCGAACGATCCCTGCGGCAGCGTGCAGTCGACGCCGTCGATGATCAGGCGGTCGGCGGAGCCGGCTCCGGAGGAGCGCGAGAACGAGACCCGCTCGATGGAGAGCCCGGATGCCGGGCGCTGGTCGGTCATGTGATCCTCCGGCTGCGCAGGATGAGGACGGCGAACACCGGGCCGCCGATGAGGGCGGTGAGGATGCCGACCGGCAGTTCGCGCGGTTCGAACAGCGTGCGGGCACCCGTGTCCGCCCAGACCAGGAAGATGCCGCCTGCGAGGGCGGACAACGGCAGGAGGGCACGGTGGCCCGGGCCCGTCAGCAGGCGAACCGCGTGCGGGAGGACCAGGCCGATGAAGCCGATCGCTCCGCTCACGGAGACGAGCGCGCCGGTGAGGAGCGCCGTGCCCCCGAGGAGCAGCCAGCGCGTCCGTTCCACATCGACCCCGAGGGAGGCCGCCGAGGTGTCACCGAACGCGAAGGCGTCGAGGGTGCTCGCGCTCGTGAGCAGGGGGAGGCCGATGACGAGGAGGGCGCCGCCGGCGATGGCGACGGCCGGCCAACCGGCCCCCGCCAGCGATCCGAGCAGCCAGTTGAGGATCTCCCGGTAGCTGTCGCCGGTCGCGCTCCAGAAGATGATGAGGCTCGTGACGGCGCCGAAGACGCTCGAGACGGCGAGGCCGGCGAGCACCGTGCGGGTCGGGGTGATGCGACCGGCCGCTCCCGCGAGCACCAGCGTGGCGACGAGGGCGACGAGTGCGCCGACGAAGGCGGCGAACGGCAGGGCGATGGCGGCCCCGAGCACGAGGACGGCGACGGCGCCGACCGAGGCTCCGGATGACAGCCCGAGCAGGTAGGGGTCGGCGAGTGGGTTGCGCGTCACGGCCTGCATGATCGCTCCGCAGAGCGCGAGGCCAGCACCGACCGCCGCCGCCGCCAGGACCCTCGGCATCCGGAGCTGCCAGACGATGCCGTCGCGGAGGGGGCTGAGGGTCGGCTCGCCGATGCCGAGATGAGCGAGCACGCTCGCCCAGACGTCGGCCGGGGTCAGGCCGGCCGGGCCGATCGTCACGGCGGTCACGATGGAGACGACCAGCAGGACGGAGAGCACGAGCGCCCAGACGGCGGTAGGGACGCCGCGGAGGGGCGGACGCTGAGCGGTCGAGGCTGCGCCGGATGGCCGGGCCTGCACTCCCGTCGGCTCGTCGAAGGCTCGGATGGCCGCCATCAGAGCCCCAGCTTCTCCAACTGCTGCGTGATGGAGGCGACGGCGGCCACGTTCCTCACGCCGGCCTCGCCCGCCGGGAACGGCACGGTCACGTAGCGGTGCTGCGTGACCGCCGTGAGGCCGGCGGTCGCGGGGTTGGACTCGAGGTTCGCGATCTTCGACGCCGCCGTGTTCCAGCTGGCGTCGACGAGCACGATGACATCGGGATCGGCCGCGAC
The DNA here is from genome assembly GCA_040512695.1 of Leifsonia sp. Lineage (GTDB taxonomy): Bacteria > Actinomycetota > Actinomycetes > Actinomycetales > Microbacteriaceae > Orlajensenia. The sequence goes on from JBEVEO010000100.1 coordinate 16,059, forward strand.
GATGGACTCCCAGCCGAGAGCCGACCAGGTGTCGTGCACGTCGGCCGCGACGTTGGTGAGGCCGGCGGCGTCGAGCATCATCTGCGGCGCCCCGATGCCGGCGCCGACGTACGGGGTGTCGGTGCCGGAGCTGTACCAGAGGGCACTGAGTCCTGCGGTGCTCGGCTTGACGGCGGCGAGCTCGGCCCGCTGCTCCTTCACGAGCTCGGCGGCCCGGTCCGGCACGCCGAAGATGGCCCCGGCCTCGGCGATCTCGCTGAAGACGTCGTCGAAGGTGAGCGGGTCGGGCTTGTAGCCGTCCTCCTTGCAGGCTGAGGGGGCGACGTAGCTGTTCACGCCGAGGCCGGCGAGGCTCGCGCGGTCGCCGGCGCCCTCTGCCGTGAGGTTCGACTCCCAGCCGGCGTAGACGAGGTCGGGCTCCACGGCGAGCGTGGCCTCCTGGCCCGGCACCTTGTCGGACAGCGAGGGGAGCGCCGCGGCGGCGGCGGCCTGGTCGTCGGGAACCGGGCCGTCGGTGAATGCGGTGCCGACGACGCGATCGCCGAGCCCGAGGGACAGCATGGTCTCGAGGGTCGTCGACTTGATCGTCACGACGCGTTCCGGGGCCTGGGTGAAGGTGACCTCGGTGCCGCAGTTGTCGATCGTGAGCGGGTAACCGGACGAGGTGGTTTCGGTGGTGGCGGGCGCGGCGATGGGCGCGGGAGAGCCCGCGCATCCGCTCAGGGCGATGGTCGCGACGGTTCCGACCGCGATGGCGGCCAGGGGGAGGATGGATCGACGGATGGGGGACCTCCGGGAGGACAGGCGGGAAGGACGAGGGATCGAACCCGTGGATGCACGCTCATTCGACGTGCTCTCGGGCGACCTGCGGCTCAAGTCCAAGCCGGCGCATCCGGTCAAAGCCAACCGGTGGTCGTCTCGATTCTATTACCCGGCGCGTGACGCATGGGCGGGGTGATCTCGATACGTGTCGCGCTGGCGCGCGGCACTGCTCGATCGGCGGGGGCACGTGTCGCGCTGGCGCGCGGCACTACTCGATCGGCGGGG
>JBEVEO010000101.1:0-16531 GCA_040512695.1 Leifsonia sp.
GATGCCGGCATCACGAGCTTCCTGGCCCTCCGTGGCGATCCGCCGGCCGACGGCTCGCCGGTCTCGACCAGCGACCTGCAGAGCGCGGCCGAACTCGTCCAGCTGATCCACCGGGTGCAGCAGGAGCGTGAGCCGTACAGCCAGCAGCTCGTGCGCGGCGGAGCGCCGGGCGCCACCCGGCTCCGCGCCCGGCCGCGTCCGGAACGGGTCGCCGTCGCCGCCTTCCCCAACGGCCACCCGCGCTCGCGCAACGAGCAGCAGGAGATCGACAACCTGCTCGCCAAGGAGGCGGCGGGCGCGAATCTCGCCATCACCCAGCTGTTCTACCGCGCGGACGACTACCTCGGCTTCGTCGAGCGGGTCCGCGCCGGCGGGGTGACCATGGACATCCTCCCCGGGATCATGCCGGCGGTCAGCGCCCAGCGCCTGCGCCGCATCGCGCAGCTCACGGGCGAGGATGCTCCGGACGAGCTGGCGATCAGCCTCGAGATCGAGCCGTCGGATGCGGGCCGGGAGGAGATCGCGACAGCCTTCTTCGCCGACCTCGCCAACGAGGTCATCGCCGGGGGCGCCCCCGGCCTCCACCTCTACACCCTCAACAAGCACGAGGCGGTGCTCGCCGTGCTCGAGCGCGTCAACCGATTCCCCGCATCCGTCAGCAGCAAGGAGAACGCATGACCGTCACGGCCTTCCCGACCGGAACCATCGCCGGCTACCCCCGCATCGGCCGTCGCCGCGAGCTCAAGAAGGCCGTCGAGTCGTTCTGGGCCGGACGCAGCAGCGCAGAGGAGCTCGAGCAGTCGGCGGCCGACCTGCGCAGCGCGACGCGCGAGCGCCTCGCCGCCCTCGGTCTCGGCCGCACCGACTCCTCGATCCCCGAGACGTTCTCCTACTACGACCAGGTGCTCGACGCCGCGGTCACCGTCGGTGCCGTTCCCGCGCGGTTCTCCGACCTCCGCGCCGCCGACGGCTCCATCGACCTGGCCGGCTACTTCACGATCGCCCGTGGCGAGGGGGAGCGCGCCCCGCTCGAGATGACCAAGTGGTTCGACACGAACTACCACTACCTCGTTCCCGAGATCGGCCTCGACACCGAGTTCAGCCTCGCCAGCGACCGGATCGTGCGCGAGTTCGCCGAGGCGAAGGCGGCCGGCTACCTCACCCGGCCGGTCGTGGTCGGCCCCGTCACCTTCCTGCTGCTCAGCAAGGCGGCCAGCGATGCCCCGGACGGGTTCGAACCGATCAGCAGGCTCGCCGACCTGCTGCCCGTCTACGCAGAACTCCTGGAGCGACTCGCGGATGCCGGGGCCGAGTGGATCCAGCTCGACGAGCCCGCCCTCGTGAACGAGTCCATCCCCGTGGCGCGCACGACCCAGCTCTCGGCACTCGACGAGGCCTACGGCCTGCTGGCCTCTGCCGCGAAGCGACCCGCGATCCTCGTCGCCGCGCCGTACGGCAGCCTCGGCGACGCCCTCGACGTGCTCGCCGCCTCCTCGGTCGAGGCGATCGGGCTCGACCTGGTGCGTGGGACCATCCCCTCCGAGCTGTCGACCGGCACGCGGGCGGCGCTCGCGGGCAAGACGATCGTCGCCGGCGTCATCGACGGCCACAACATCTGGCGCGGAGACCTCGCCGCGGCGTTCGACCGGGCGACGGCCGTGCTCGACCTGTCGCCATCCGTCTCGGTGTCGACGTCGACGTCCCTCCAGCACGTTCCGCACGACGCCGACGACGAGCCGAAGCTCGGCCACCTCCGCGCCTGGCTCGCCTTCGCCGACCAGAAGGTCGGCCAGGTCGCCGTCCTCGCCCGCGGCCTGACCGTCGGGCGCGACGCCATCGTGGCCGACCTCGACGCAGCCTCCGACGCCCTCGCCGAGCGGCTCTCGGCCCCCGGCGTGCGCGACGGAGCCGTCCGGGCACGCGCAGCGGCCCTGACGGACGCCGACTTCAGCCGGGTCGACTACGTCGAGCGGCTCGCCGTGCAGGAGGCGGAGCTCGCCCTGCCCCCGCTGCCCACGACGACGATCGGATCGTTCCCGCAGACCGGTGAGATCCGCAGGGCGCGAGCCGCGCTCGGCCGCGGGGAGCTGTCGGAGGCCGACTACGTCGACGCCATGAAGGCCGAGATCCAGCGGGTCGTCGACCTGCAGGAGGAGATCGGACTCGACGTGCTCGTGCACGGCGAGCCCGAGCGCAACGACATGGTGCAGTACTTCGCGGAGAACCTCGACGGCTTCGACGTGACCGAGAACGGCTGGGTGCAGTCGTACGGCTCGCGGTGCACGCGTCCGTCGATCCTCTGGGGCGACGTCTCCCGTCCCGCCCCGATCACGGTCGCATGGTCGGCGTACACCCAGTCGCTCACGGCCAAGCCGGTCAAGGGCATGCTCACGGGACCCGTCACGATCCTCGCGTGGTCCTTCGTGCGCGACGACCAGCCCCTCGGCGAGACCGCACGCCAGGTCGCCATCGCCCTGCGCGATGAGATCACCGATCTCGAAGCGGCGGGCATCCGGGTCGTCCAGGTCGACGAGCCCGCCCTCCGCGAGCTGCTGCCACTCGAGACCGACCGCCAGGCCGACTACCTGGACTGGTCGGTCGGCTCGTTCCGGCTCGCCACGGCGGGAGCGCGCACGGCCACGCAGATCCACACGCACCTCTGCTACTCGGAGTTCGGAGTGATCATCGATGCCATCCGGGGGCTGGATGCCGACGTCACGAGCATCGAGGCGGCGCGCAGCCGCATGGAGGTCGTGACGGATCTCGAGTCGAGCGGCTTCGACCACGGCATCGGCCCCGGGGTGTACGACATCCACTCGCCGCGCGTGCCGAGCGTCGCCGAGCTGACCGAGTTGATCGAGCGCGCCCTCGACGGCATCCCGGCCCGCCAGCTCTGGATCAATCCCGACTGCGGGCTCAAGACCCGCGGCTACGAGGAGACGGTCGCCTCGCTCCGCAACATCCTCGAGGCCACCCGCGGTGTGCGCGCATCCGTGATCGTCAGCGCCTGAGCCGCCAGACGACGAAGGGCCCGCCTCGTGATGAGGCGGGCCCTTCGTCGCGCATGCTGCGTCAGACCGTGCGCAGGACCGCGACGACCTTGCCGAGGATCTCGGCGAAGTCGCCGAGGATCGGCTCGTAGGCCGAGTTCCTCGGCAGCAGCCAGGTGTGCCCGTCACGCTGCCGGAACACCTTCACGGTCGCCTCGCTGTCGAGCATCGCAGCGACGATCTCGCCGTTCTCCGCCGTGTTCTGCTGCCGGATGACGACCCAGTCGCCGTCGCAGATGGCCGCCTCGATCATCGAGTCCCCGACCACCTTGAGGATGAACAGCTCGCCCTTGCCCACGAGCTGGCGCGGCAGGGGGAAGACCTCCTCGATCTGCTGCTCCGCCGTGATGGGGATGCCGGCGGCGATGCGGCCGACCATCGGAACCATGGCGGCGTCTCCCATGGGCGCCGGTGACGAGAAGGACTCGCTGTCGGGGGCCGGATTGGACTCCGAGGTGTCGGGAACCTCGATCAGGACCTCGAGCGCCCTGGGACGGTTGGGGTCGCGGCGCAGGTAGCCGCTGAGTTCCAGCTGGTTGAGCTGGTGGGTCACGCTGGAGAGCGAGGCCAGCCCGACGGCGTCGCCGATCTCGCGCATGCTCGGCGGGTAGCCCCGCTGGCTCACGGACCGCTGGATGACCTCCAGGATGGCCAACTGCTTCGCGCTCAGGCTCTTGCGCCTGCGGGTGCCGCCGCGCTCGGTGCCGTTGCGTCCCGCGCCGCGTTCGCGGGGGGACTCGGTGTCGTTGCTCACTGCTCTCACCTTCCGGCTGCGCCCGCCCGCCGACCGGTGTCGGTGGGTGCTGATTGTGTACAACCAGGCACTCGAAACTGTATCCGGGTGACTGCCGGACGACAAACATCTGTTCGAGTGTGTCGGAGAAAAGATTCTCACCACATCCGAAGACAGGGCTTGATCGTTCGAACAATCGAAGATATATTCGGAACACAGCTTCGCATCTGGCTCTCCCGGCCGAGGGCCAGATGCGAAAACCCTCCAGGAGGTTGTCATGAGCTCAGTCGCATCGACCCGGGTCGCACTCGCACCGGTCGCACCGATCGCACTGATGCCCGCCGCGCGGCCCACCGGGCGTACGCGACTGCACATCACCCGCCGCGGACGCGCCGTCGCCACGACGCTCGCAGCCCTGCCCATCGTGGTCGGCGCCTTCCTGTTCGCCCTCAACGGCGGCGTCGCAGCCGCCGGCGGCGACGCCCCCGGCCAGTCGTTCGACTACGTGACCGTGGAGTCGGGACAGTCGCTCTGGCAGCTCGCGGAGGAACTCGCCCCGGCCGCGGATCCCCGCGATGTCATCGCCGACATCGTGAGCCTCAACCAGCTCGCGGACACGTCGATCGAACCAGGACAGCGCCTGGCCATCCCCGCGCAGTACTGAGATCCGCGCCCGCGGTCGTTCGCGAGAGGCCCGTCCGCCGTCACGCGTAACACGCGAGTGGGCGCCGGTACGATTGTTGGAGTGACGAGTCTCGACGAGCTTCCCCTCCGCGACGACCTGAGAGGGCGCACCCCGTACGGCGCCCCGCAGAAGGTGGTCCCGGTCGCCCTCAACGTGAACGAGAACACGCATCCGATCCCCGAGAGCGTGGCCGTCGACATCCTCGCGGCGATCGCCGAGGTCATCCCCGGGGTGAACCGCTACCCCGACCGGGAGTTCAGCGACCTCCGCGACGCACTCGCCGGCTACCTCGGTCACGGGCTCGTGCGGGAGAACATCTGGGCGGCCAACGGATCGAACGAGGTGCTGCAGCACGTCCTCCAGGCCTTCGGCGGTCCCGGACGATCGCTCCTGGGCTTCGTCCCGACCTACTCGATGTATCCGCTCCTGGCCGCAGGAACCGGAACGGCGTGGATCGGCGCCGAGCGCGACGCCGACTTCGAACTGAGTCCGGCGACCGCGGCGGCGGTCGTCATGGCGCAGGCGCCCGACATCGTGTTCCTGTGCTCGCCCAACAACCCGACGGGCACCCCGCTGTCGCTCGAGACCATCGCGGCGGTCTACGACGCCACGGACGGCATCGTCGTCGTGGACGAGGCGTACGCGGAGTTCGCTCCCGACGACGAGGCCAGCTCGCTCACCCTCCTCGCGGGTCGTCCCCGCCTGCTCGTGTCCCGCACGATGAGCAAGGCGTTCGCCTATGCCGGGGTGCGTCTGGGCTACCTCGCCGCCGATCCCGCCGTGACGGATGCGCTGCGGCTCGTGCGGCTTCCGTACCACCTGTCCGCGCTCACGCAGGCCGCCGCTCGCGCGGCCATCGCCCACGCTCCCGAGATGCTCGCGATGGTCGACGAGATCCGCGCCCAGCGCGATCGACTGCTGCGCGAGCTCGACGCGCTCGGCTTCGACGCGCACCGCAGCTCGAGCAACTTCGTGCTGTTCGGGGGAGTGGCCGATCCGAACGCCGTGTTCGAGGCGCTGCTCGAGCGCGGCATCCTGGTGCGCGACGTCGGCATCCCGCACCACCTCCGCGTCACGGCGGGCACGGAGGCCGAGACGACCGCCTTCCTCGACGCCATCGCCGAGCACGCCCCCCGTAGGATCGAAGCATGAGCCAGCAGGCACCACGCGCCGCGCGAGCCGCGCGCTCGACGAGCGAGTCGAACATCGAACTGACGGTGAACCTCGACGGAACCGGGTCGAGCGACATCGAGACGACCGTCCCGTTCTTCGACCACATGCTGACCGCGTTCGCCAAGCACTCCCTCACCGACCTGACGGTGCGTGCGAGCGGCGACACCGACATCGACGTGCACCACACCGTCGAGGACACGGGCATCGTGCTCGGCCAGGCCATCCGCGAGGCCCTCGGTGACAAGAGCGGCATCGCCCGCTACGGCGACGCCCTCGTGCCGCTCGACGAGTCGCTCGCGCGCGCCGTCGTCGACATCTCCGGCCGGCCGTACCTCGTGCACCTCGGCGAGCCCGCCGGGTTCGAGTTCCACCTCATCGGCGGGCACTTCACGGGATCGATGGTGCGGCACTTCTTCGAGGCCGTCACCTTCGCCGCCGGCCTCACCGTGCACGTCGACCTCGTTCGCGGCCGCGATCCGCACCACATCGCCGAGGCCGAGTTCAAGGCCTTCGCCCGGGCGTTCCGCCAGGCCAAGGCCTTCGACCCCGAGGTGTCCGGCATCCCCTCCACGAAGGGTGCACTGTGACGAGGGTCGTCGTCCTCGACTACGGCTCGGGCAACGTGCACTCCGCGGCGAAGGCCGTCGAGCTCGCCGGGGCGGAGGTCGAGATCACCCGAGACCGCACGGCGGCGCTCGAGGCCGACGGCCTCCTCGTCCCGGGAGTCGGCGCGTTCTCGGCTGTCATGGCGGCGTTGAGGTCCGTGCGCGGCGACGAGGTCATCGACCGACGGCTCGCCGGCGGGCGGAAGGTGCTCGGCATCTGCGTCGGCATGCAGGTGCTCTTCGAGCACGGCGTCGAGCGCGGGAACGACACCGAGGGGCTCGGCGAGTGGCCGGGGACCGTCACGGCCCTCGACGCCCCCGTGCTGCCGCACATGGGCTGGAACACCGTCGATGCGGCCGATGGATCCGTGCTGTTCGACGGCATCGCCGACGAGCGCTTCTACTTCGTGCACTCCTACGCCGCCCAGGACTGGACGCTCGACGTGATGCCGCCGTTCCCCGGCCCCCGCGTCACCTGGGCCGAGCACGGAACGCGGTTCATCGCCGCGGTCGAGAACGGCCCGCTGAGCGCCACCCAGTTCCACCCGGAGAAGTCGGGCGAGGCCGGAATCCGGCTCCTGCGCAACTGGATCGGCACGCTCCGCGACTGACCGGCCGGCGGTCGCCAGCGCCCGCTGCCCCTGCCCGACCCGGGCGTAAGATCAACTGCCAGCGCGGCTGCACGCCGCCTGAACCGAGGATGACATGAGCGACTTCCACACCACCCCCGGCCTCGTGCTGCTCCCCGCCGTCGACGTGGCGGACGGCAAGGCCGTCCGTCTCACGCAGGGGGAGGCCGGAACCGAGACCAGCTACGGCGACCCCGTCGCCGCAGCGGAGGACTGGGCGTCGCAGGGCGCGGAGTGGATCCACCTCGTCGACCTCGACGCCGCGTTCGGCCGTGGCGACAACATCGACGTCCTCAGGGACGTCATGCACCACATGCACGGCATCAACGTCGAGCTCTCCGGCGGCATCCGCGACGACCGGTCCCTCGAGGCCGCGCTCGAGAGCGGTGCGAAGCGGGTGAACCTGGGCACCGCGGCACTGGAGAACCCCGAGTGGGCGGCGAGCGTCATCGCCCAGTACGGCGAGGCCATCGCCGTCGGCCTCGACGTGCGGGGCACCACCCTGGCCGCACGCGGCTGGACCCGCGACGGGGGCGACCTCTGGACCGTCCTCGACCGCCTCGAGGAGGCCGGCTGCGCCCGGTACGTCGTCACCGACGTCACGAAGGACGGCACCCTGCAGGGTCCGAACATCGAACTGCTCAAGCTCGTCATGGAGCGCACCGAGCGCCCGGTCGTCGCCTCCGGCGGGATCTCCAGCCTCGACGACATCTCGGCGCTCCGCGAGCTCGTCCCGCTGGGGCTCGAGGGTGCCATCGTCGGCAAGGCCCTCTACGCGGGCGCCTTCACGCTCGCCGAGGCGCTGGATGTCGCAGCCGACTGACCCGGCGCGGCGTCCCGGCGCCGCGGACTCCGCCGGGCGGCCGTGGGCGGGGCGATCATTCGATCCGAACCAGCACGTCGCCGACGACGGCAGTGCGCCGCCCCGGCTGATCGAGGCGCTCCGACGCTTCCACGCCGAGGAGCTCGGCCAGGGCGAGGTGGTGGACGCGTTCCGGGAGTCCCGGCTGCTGATCCCGCTCGTCGCGCACCTCGGTGAGGCGGGGCGGAACGAGCACGGCCACACGGTCGACAAGAGCCAGGAGCTCGCCATCGTCACGGTCTCGGGCCCGGACGGCCGCAACGTGCTCCCGGTCTTCAGCTCGGTGAGGGCGATGGCCGCCTGGAACCCGCAGGCGCGGCCGGTGCCGGCCGACGGAGTGCGCGTGGCGCTCGCCGCCGCGAGCGAGGACACCGAACTCGTCGTGCTCGATCCGACGTCCGACACCGAGTTCGCCCTGCGTCGGCCGGCCCTGTGGGCGGTCGCCCAGAGCAGGCCGTGGACGCCGAGCTTCGAATCATCCGCGGTCAGGGCCGCCTTCGAGCGCTCGATCACGAGCGAGCTCGCCGTGCTGGGCGTCCGGCTGCGTTCCGGCGACCCGCTCGCACGACTCGCCGGCCCGGAACTCGTCGTCGAGCTCGAGCTGGTCGGTGGTCTCGACCGCGCGGAACTCGACGTCGTGCTCCAGCGCCTGGCCCAGCGCTGGGCGGCCGACGACGAGATCGCCACCGGCGCCGACTCCCTGGCGGTGAAGCTGGTCGCCTCGGGGTGATCACCGTTGCACCTCGCCGCACGGACGAGCAGGATGGACGTGCGTGAAACGAGGTGGGACCATGGACGCTCCCCAGACCGACGACCCGCCGCTCGGCGAGGCCTACCGGGCGCCGCTCGCCGCGGCCGCCGCCTACGCCGACCGCTGGTTCGAGGGACTCGCCGATCGGCCGATCCCCCCGAGCGCGGGCATCGACGCGGTGAAGGACCAGCTCGGCCGTGAGCTTCCCGACGGCTCGCAGGATGCCACGGAGGTGATCGACCTGCTCGCGCGGGCCGTCGAGCCCGGCATCATGACGATGCAGTCCCCCCGCTTCTTCGGCTGGGTGATCGGCGGAACGTACCCGGCCGCGCTCGCCGCCGACTGGCTCGTCGGCACCTGGGACCAGAACGCCGGCATGCGCGTGGTCACCCCAGGGGTGAACGCCGTCGAGGAGATCGCCGGGAGCTGGCTCCTCGACCTCCTCGGCCTTCCGGCCGACGCGCTCGTCGGATTCTCCACGGGAGCGACGACGGCGAACACCGCGGGCCTCGCCGCAGCGCGGACGGCAGTCCTGCAGAGGGTCGGCTGGAACGTCGCCCGCGACGGGTTGCAGGGAGCCCCGCGCATCCGGGTGTTCGCCGGTGCGGAGCGCCACGTGTCCGTCGACATCGCCCTGCGCTACCTCGGATTCGGGCTGCCGGAGCTCATCCCCGTCGACGACCAGGGCCGGATCATGGTCGACCGCCTCGCCGACGCCTTGGACGGGCTTGACGGGCCGGCGATCGTCTGCCTCCAGGCCGGGAACATCCACGCCGGGTCATTCGACGACTTCGCCCGCGCCATCCCGCTCGCCCACGATGCCGGTGCCTGGGTGCACATCGACGGGGCCTTCGGACTCTGGGCGGCCGCGTCGCCGCGCCACCGGGAGCTCATGGCGGGAGCGGAGTCAGCGGATTCCTGGGCCACCGACGCACACAAGACGCTGAACGTGCCGTACGACTGCGGCATCGCGGTCGTCGCCGACCGCGAGGCCATGATCGGCGCACTCGGGCTGCACGCCGACTACCTGCCGGACGCCGGCGGCGGGGTCGACCCGTACGAGACGGTGCTCGAGATGTCCCGCCGGGCTCGCGGTGTTCCGGTCTGGGCCGTGCTGCGCGCCCTCGGACGCGGCGGCGTCCAACGCCTCGTCGACGGACTCGGCGAACAGGCGTCCGCGCTCGCGGCTGCCCTCGCAGGCCTCCCGGGAGTCGAGGTGCAGAACGACGTGGTCTTCACGCAGGTGTGCGTGGCGTTCGGCGACGGGGCGCGCACGCCGGCGGAGGTGGCAGCGGCACTCAACGCGGACGGCGCGGTACTGGCGTATCCGTCCCGGTGGAGGGGACGTGACGTCCTGCGCTTCTCGGTGAGCGACTGGGCGACGGATGCCGACGCCGTCGCCGTGACGGTCCGCGCCGTGCAACGCGCCCTGGATGCCTGAACGCACGGCCGAGCACTCGCTCCGGCCGATGTGTCGGCGGGTACCGGCAGGATAGGAGCATGGGCTCCGCGCTCGATCAGTTCTCGCCGGCCACGCGCACGTGGTTCGCCGAGGCCTTCCGCGCGCCCACGGCGGCGCAGGCCGGAGCCTGGGATGCCATCGGCCGTGGCGCGCACGCCCTGGTGGTGGCTCCGACAGGATCCGGCAAGACCCTCGCCGCCTTCCTCGCCTCCCTCGATCGCCTGCACGCGGACCCGGCGGAGGAGCCTGGCACCCGCGTGCTCTACATCTCCCCATTGAAGGCGCTCGGCGTCGACGTCGAACGGAACCTCCGAGCCCCGCTCGTCGGCATCGCGCGGGTGGCCGACCGGCTGGGCACGGCGCCCCCGCACGTCTCCGTCGGAGTCCGTTCGGGCGACACTCCGGCCGCCGATCGGCGCACACTGCAGAAGTCGCCGCCCGACATCCTCATCACGACGCCCGAATCCCTCTTCCTCATGCTCACGTCGTCCGCGCGCGACACCCTCCGCACGGTCGACACCGTGATCGTCGACGAGATCCACGCCGTCGCCGGCACCAAGCGGGGCGCGCACCTCGCGGTCTCCCTCGAGCGGCTGGACGCCATCCTCGCCAAGCCGGCCCAGCGCATCGGCCTGTCGGCGACCGTGCGTCCGGCAGAGGAGGTGGCCCGCTTCCTGTGCGCCGGTGCGCCCGTCGAGATCGTCGCGCCGCACTCGGAGAAGCACTTCGACCTACGGGTCGTCGTTCCCGTCGACGACATGGCCGACCTGCCTCCGGCTCCCGAGCGCGAGGGGGCTCCGGCAGCGGCGGCTCCGCAGACGGGTTCGATCTGGCCGCACGTCGAGGAGGCCATCGTCGATCGCGTGCTCGAGAACCGGTCGTCGATCGTGTTCGCCAACTCGCGGCGGCTCGCGGAACGCCTGACGGCCCGGCTCAACGAGATCTACGCCGAGCGCACAGGAGAGGGAGCCGATGCCGGTCCGGCCGGGCCGCCCGCAGCGCTCATGGGCCAGGCCGGGCAGATGCACGGCGCCGAACCGCTGCTCGCGCGGGCGCACCACGGATCGGTGAGCAAGGAGCAGCGGGCCGAGATCGAGGACGACCTCAAGTCGGGCCGACTGCGCTGCGTCGTCGCCACCTCGAGCCTGGAACTCGGCATCGACATGGGCGCCGTGGATCTCGTCGTCCAGGTGGAGTCCCCGCCCTCGGTGGCGAGCGGACTGCAGCGGGTCGGCCGGGCCGGTCACCAGGTCGGGGAGATCTCCCGCGGCGTCATCTTCCCCAAGCACCGCGCCGACCTCGTACACGCGGCCGTGACCGCCGAGCGGATGCTCGCCGGCGCCATCGAGACGCTGCGCATCCCGGCGAACCCGCTCGACATCCTCGCCCAGCAGACGGTCGCCGCCGTGGCGCTCGACGAGCTCGGAGTCGACGACTGGTTCGCCACCGTGCGACGGAGCGCCCCGTTCTCGGCACTGCCGCGTTCCGCCTACGAGGCAACGCTCGACCTCCTCGCCGGCCGCTACCCCTCCGACCAGTTCGCCGAGCTCAGGCCCCGCATCGTGTGGGACCGCGAGGCCGGCGTGATCACGGGCCGTCCAGGCGCCCAGCGTCTCGCCGTCACGAGCGGCGGCACCATCCCCGATCGCGGCATGTTCGGCGTCTTCCTCGTCGGGGGCGACGAGCTCACCGGCCGCCGCGTGGGGGAACTCGACGAGGAGATGGTCTACGAGTCGCGCGTCGGCGACGTGTTCGCCCTCGGGGCGACGAGCTGGCGCATCCAGGAGATCACCCACGATCGCGTCAATGTCACGCCCGCCTTCGGGCAGCCCGGTCGGCTGCCGTTCTGGAAGGGCGACTCGCTCGGCCGGCCGGCCGAACTCGGTCGCGCCCTCGGCGCCTTCATGCGCGACGTCTCGACGGCGACGGATGCCGACGCGCACGCGCGCATCGCCGCCGGCGGCCTCGACGTCCGGGCGGCGAACAACCTCATCGCCTTCCTGGCCGACCAGCGCGCAGCGACGGGACAGGTGCCGACGGACCGCACCCTGGTCGTGGAGCGTGTTCGCGACGAGCTCGGCGACTGGCGCGTCATCCTGCATTCCCCGTTCGGCATGAACGTGCACGCGCCGTGGGCCCTGGCCGTGAGCGCACGTGTGCGCGAGCGCCACGGCATCGACGGAGCATCCGTCGCGAGCGACGACGGAATCATCGTCCGCATCCCGGACACCGGCATCGAGCCGCCGGGAGCCGAGCTCTTCGTCTTCGAGGCGGACGAGCTCGAGCAGCTCGTCACCGAGGAGGTCGGCGGTTCAGCCCTGTTCGCGTCGCGCTTCCGCGAGTGCGCAGCCCGTGCCCTCCTGCTGCCGCACTACCGTCCCGGAACGCGGTCGCCGCTCTGGCAGCAACGGCAGAAGTCGGCGCAGCTCCTCGACGTGGCCCGCACCTTCCCGACCTTCCCGATCATCCTCGAGACCCTGCGCGAGTGCCTGCAGGACGTGTACGACCTCCCGTCGCTGCTCGAGGTGTCCCGGCAGATCGCCTCGCGGGCCATCCGCATCGTCGAGACCACGACCGATGCGCCCAGCCCGTTCGCGAGCACCCTGCTGTTCGGCTACGTCGGGGCGTTCATGTACGAGGGGGACAGCCCCCTCGCCGAACGCCGGGCTGCGGCGCTCGCCATCGACTCGACCCTGCTCGCGGAGCTCCTCGGGCGAGTGGAGCTGCGCGAACTGCTCGACCCGGCCGTCATCGACGACACCGAGCGCGAGCTGCAGCGCCTCGCTCCCGATCGGAGGGCGCGGGGGCTCGAGGGCATCGCCGACCTGATCCGTGGACTGGGGCCGCTCTCCGTGGCCGAGATCGTCGAGCGGGTCACGCCTGAGACGGTCCCCGACGTGAGCGCCCACGTCGACGCGCTGGTCGCCGCTCGGCGCGCGATCCGGGTGTCGGTGGCCGGCGCAGAGCGGTTCGCGACCATCGAGGACGCCGGACGCCTGCGCGACGCCCTCGGAGTCCCGCTGCCGATCGGCATCTCCGAGGCGTACCTCGAGTCCGTCCCCGACCCGCTCGGCGACCTCATGAGCCGGTACGCCAGGACGCACGGTCCGTTCGCCACGGAGGATGCCGCGGAGCGGCTCGGCGTCGGGGTCGCCGTGGCGCGCTCCGCGCTGCGCCGCCTGGCCGATGCCCGCCGCATCGTCGAAGGCGAGTTCCGGCCGAACGGGTCGACGTCCGAGTGGTGCGACGCCGAGGTGCTGCGGCGCCTGCGCCGGCGTTCCCTCGCCGCACTCCGGCACGAGATCGAACCGGTCGACCAGCGGGCGCTCGCACGATTCCTGCCGGCCTGGCAGCACGTCGGCGGCAGACTGCGCGGACTCGACGGCGTCGCCTCCGTCATCGAGCAGCTCGAGGGTGCACGGCTGCCGGCCTCGGCCTGGGAGTCGCTCGTCCTGCCCGCCCGCGTCTCCGACTACAGCCCGGCGATGCTCGACGAGCTGATGGCGACGGGCGAGGTGGTCTGGGCCGGATCGGGATCGCTCGCCGGTGACGACGGCTGGATCAGCCTGCACCTGGCCGACACGGCGGCGCTCACGCTGCCATCCGTCATCGCAGACGAGACGACCGCGCTGCAGCGTGATGTGCTCGCGAGCCTGGGATCCGGCGGCGCCTTCTTCTTCCGCCAGCTCTCGGATGCCGTGGGCAGCGAGGACGACGACGCCCTCGTCGACGCCGTGTGGGAGCTGGCCTGGTCGGGCCTGGTCACCAACGACACCTTCGCCCCGGTCCGTGCCCTCGTGGCCGGAGGGCGCAGTACGCACAAGCCGCAGAGATCGGCGCCGCGAGCCCGCCTGCATCGAGGACGGGCGCTCCCACGCGCGAAGATGCCGAGTCGCGGCGGTCCGCCGACCGTCGCCGGCCGCTGGTCCATCCTGCCGCTCCCCGATGATTCGGCCACCCGGCGGGCGCACGCACTCGGCGAGACCCTGCTCGAGCGCTACGGCGTCGTCACGCGCGGCTCCGCCGTCGCGGAAGGGGTGGTCGGCGGGTTCGCCCTCGTCTACCGCACGCTCCGCGAGTTCGAGGAGTCCGGGCGCAGCCGCCGCGGCTACTTCGTCGACAAGCTCGGTGCCGCCCAGTTCGCCGCGCCGGGGGCCGTCGATCGGCTGCGCACGTTCGTCGACCGCGACGACGGCGCGCAACGCCCGGCGCCGCAGGCCTCCACGCTGGCCGCCACCGATCCGGCGAACCCGTTCGGGGCCGCCCTGCCGTGGCCGGCCCTGCCCGACGGCTCCACCCATCGACCCGGTCGCAAGGCCGGGGCCCTCGTCGTCGTCGTCGACGGGATCCTCGCCCTCTACGTCGAGCGCGGCGGCAAGACCATGCTGTCGTTCACGGAGGACGAGACGACCCTGGCCGCCGCCGCAGCCTCCCTCGCAGCGACCGTCGCGCGGGGCGGGATGCGCAAGCTCGCCGTCGAGACCGTGAACGGGCTGTTCGTGCTCGGCGTCCCCACCGGGGTCGCGCTGCGCGGAGCCGGCTTCAGCGAGACGCCGCGCGGTCTGCGGCTGAGTGCGCGGGTCTGAGGATGCCCGAGGGGGACACCGTCTTCCAGGCGGCTCGACGGCTGGATGCGGCACTCGCCGGACAGGTGCTCACACGCACTGATTTCCGTGTGCCCCGGTTCGCGACCCTCGACCTCTCGGGGCAGCGCGTCGACGACGTCGCCAGTCGTGGCAAGCACCTGCTCATCCACGTGGGGGAGCTGACCATCCACTCGCATCTCAAGATGGAGGGGGTGTGGCTGGTCTTCGGCCGTGGCCAGTCGTGGCGGAAGCCCGCCCATCAGGCGCGTGTCGTGCTCGAGACGGCGGATCGTGTGGCCGTCGGCTTCGAGCTCGGCGTGCTGGAGGTGTTCCCCCGCGCCTCGGAGTCGGCCGAGCTCGAGCACCTCGGCCCCGACCTGCTCGGACCCGACTGGGACCCGGCGGAGAGCATCCGCCGGATCGCGGCGCACCCCGCTGTGCCGATCGCGGTCGCGCTCCTCGACCAGCGCAACCTCGCAGGACTGGGCAACGTCTTCGTCAACGAACTGTGCTTCCTGCGCGGAGTGCGCCCGCAACGCACGGTCGGAGAGGTCGCGGACGTCGCCGCGGCCGTCGACCTCGGCCACCGGCTCATCGTCGCGAATCGCGACCGGACCGCCCGCACCACGACCGGGCTGGACCGCCAGGGACAGCGCCTCTGGGTATACGGCAGAGGCGGCCAGCCGTGTCGCCGGTGCGGTACGAGGATCGAGAGGGGAGAGCTGGGGCGCTCGACGTCCGGCTCGATCATCGAGGACCCGCAGCTGCGCGTCATCTACTGGTGCCCGAGCTGCCAGGTGTAAGGGCCCAGGATCCGTATGGGTCCGGGTGGGACGGATGCCGGCTTCCGCGCGTTCCTCGACGGACCCGCGTTCAGTTGACGGGCCCGGTCCACTTCTCGCCGGGCCCCTTGCCGATCGGGTCGGGGATGCTCGATGCCTCGCGGAAGGCGAGCTGCAGCGAGCGGAGACCGTCGCGCAGGCTGCGGGCGTGCATGTCGCTGATCTCGGGGGCGCCGGCCGTGATGAGTCCGGCGAGGGCGTTGATGAGCTTGCGGGCCTCGTCGAGGTCGATCTGCGACTCGGGGTCGTCGGCGAGTCCGCACTTGACGGCCGCCGCGCTCATCAGGTGCACCGCCGCCGTCGTGATCACCTCGACCGCAGGCACCTCCGCGATGTCGCGGGTGGCGCCGACGGTGGCGTCCTCGGCCTCGTCGTAGGGGCTGACGTGCTCTGAAGTGTGACTCACTGGATTCCTCTGCTAGACTCATGCAGGCTTCTGGGCACTTGCTGCCCGGAAACGAAAGTGGAGATTCTCCCACCCGCGCTTGACCGCTTCACTAGGTTACCGGGTTGATTGCACTCCGCTTCCTGCGTCGCAAGGCTCGGGAAGTAGACAGGGTGCCGTAAGGCTGTGCGGGTTCGATCGTGCACAGGACTGCGTGGATCTTCTCTCTCGTGCCCCACGGCATCCGTCGTGCGGGCAGCGCTGAAGCACGATTAGAGGAGACTCGCATCACCGATCCCCGTACAAACGACCGCATCCGCGTCCCCGAGGTCCGCCTCGTGGGACCTGCTGGTGAGCAGGTCGGCATCGTCAAGATCGAGGCAGCCCTGCGTCTTGCTGCCGAGTCCGATCTCGATCTCGTTGAAGTTGCCCCGCAGGCTAAGCCTCCTGTTTGCAAGTTGATGGACTTCGGCAAGTACAAGTACGAAGCCGCCGTAAAGGCCCGCGAGGCCCGCAAGAACCAGACCAACACGGTTCTGAAGGAAATTCGCTTCCGCCTGAAGATCGACAAGCACGACTACGAAACCAAGCGCGGACACGCACTTCGGTTCCTGGGTGCCGGCGACAAAGTCAAGGCCATGATCCAGTTCCGTGGCCGCGAGCAGCAGCGTCCCGAGATGGGCATCCGCTTGCTGCAGCGTTTCGCTGAAGACGTTGCCGAGGTTGGCATCATCGAGTCCAGCCCGCGCATCGATGGCCGCAACATGG